>JBGMQT010000087.1:0-6590 GCA_048060695.1 Acidiferrobacterales bacterium | reverse complement strand
GGGACTGACCGCATTGCCCTGAACATGACCTACATTCCCAAGGTCTATCCGAAAATGGTGGCACTGGCTTTCTTTCAATTAAGGATAAAGCTGACTAAATAAAAAGTGTGTTGTCGTAAACGACTACATTGAAGTTACTTTCCGACCCTGTTTTCGGCGAGGGAGATCGACCTGGCACCTCGAGGACACAAGATTCACAACAATATTGCGATAGTTACTACACTGTACGCTTTGTCTATGGTCTGTGGTGCATTAGTGCCGGAATTTCCATTGAACTTGAAGTTCTGATTCTTGTAACTCAAAATGTAGGTGCGGCCATCTTTCCCCAGCTTTCCGGTCCAGGTAACCCCAAAACTCGAACCTGTAGTCGTTCCATAGACATCAAAGCCACTACCGCCGTCACGCACGGCCGTTCCATTCAAATTGGCGTAGGCCGCATTAATGGAGACTGTCGATGAATTTCCCCGGTAAACATCTATGGAAGTTCCGACATAGGGTCCAGCATCATTCTGGTTTTCTGTGAATAAACTATTTGCAAGTCTGATGTTTGTCAGAAGATAGCCTCCGAAAACAGATATGCGAGGCAGTACTGGATAACCTATTGATACACTGTAGTCGGATCGTATTACGTCGGATGAGGCAGCCCCGCCAGTGAAACGACCTGGTGCTAACGGGAATTCTCCGCTCACGCTGCCGAACCACTTGTTGCCGGCGATGCCCAATTTAACACTAAGCGAATTGAACGTGGTATTCCGATCACCCGATGCGGCAGCACGGCGATAATCAAGGGTATTGTTGGTGATACCAACAATGGGGGTGACCGTTGTTTCATCAAACCAGCCACCCAGCACAGCCGGTGATGAAAACGTAAGTAACATGACTACTATATTGGCTCTAAAAGAAATTCCATGTATTCTCATAATAATTTCTCCCCCGCAACGAACGTATTAATTTCTTCGTAATAGCCAGGGAAAGGGTCCCCCATCAGTCGATTCCTGTCAATTGGGTGAATAAAATTCAGTACTTAAATAAACCGGGTGGTGTACCTGAGCGTGCCCCCCATTTTGTACAACCATCAATTTTGGCACAGAACTAATCGGGTCGGTCAGAGTCAAATTGATAGAATTGGGATAATTTCAGGAAAAATTGGGGCACCCATGATCAATATTCACCACAGCTATTTTTCGGTAGGCAATCCCCTCCAGGCTCTGGACCGGTGGCTCAATCCCCCGCGTCACACCAAAACGGTAATGCTGCGTGATAAACCGTTTGAGGTGGAGTGGACCGGACGTGCTCAACGTGCGTTAGAGCAGCGCGATAAACCCCTGGTCGTTGAAATGCAGCTTTACTTCAGCTGCGTGGTAAAAAAGCGGGTACTTTTCCATGACTCATATGATCTCGACGCAATCTCAGTAAACGATGATATTACCATCGCCTTCCGACCCGTCGAATCCACCACCTGCGATCCCATCGAGTTTGCACAGAAATTTCCGGTAAAACAGGAATTCGAGTCGACTGCTGCTGCCAAAATGAGGCCGAAATATTTGTTAGTTGATTATGTCCACGGTAAATGGGCTGGTGAATATAAAATCTAGAAAGAGTTACAGATATGAAAAAAACAGCATTGATAACAGGTGCGTCATCGGGCATTGGCTATGAACTGAGCAAAATATTTGCAAAAAATAATTACGATCTTGTGTTGGTCTCCAGAGACGCAAACAAACTCAAAAGTATCTCCGAAGAAATAAAGAAACAACATGACACTCAAATAAGGGTAATACCAAAAGATTTGTGCATTTCGTCAGCCCCACAAGAACTCTACGATGAAATCAATGCTGACAACATCAGCATCGACGTGCTGGTCAACAACGCGGGAATTGGAAGCCATGGGAAGTTTACCGATTCGAAATCAGAGGAGCAGGCGAACCTGATTCAACTCAACATTACCTCGTTAACCATGCTTTGCAAAAAGTTTGGCGCCGACATGGTGAAAAGAGGTTCTGGCAGAATTCTCAATATTGCGTCAACGGCAGCATTTCAGGCGGGGCCATTAATGAGTACATATTATGCATCGAAAGCATATGTGCTACTGTTTTCCGAAGGCCTAAGGCATGAACTTAAAAACGACGGTGTCACTGTAACCGTTCTGTGCCCTGGTCCTACTCGAACCGAATTTTTTAAGCGAAGCAACATGATAGGTACCAGGTTGGAGAGAAGCCCTCATACGATGAGTGCGGCCAGGGTGGCTGCAACTGGTTTCTCCGGCCTGATGAATGGCAAGACAATTGTGATTCCAGGCTTGATTAACAATCTACTGGCCTTTTCGGTTCGGATAACCCCCCGTAGAGTAATTACCGGAATAACCCATTTCCTCAATCAAAGATAGAATAAATGCACAGTGGAAACAGGAAAGGTACCTGGGCTCTAGTCACACATACAACTTGTTACCATGATTTTTGAAACAGCGGGCGTTACCCTGCCCGTATGGTTGCCAATCCTGTGGGGCGTTCTGGTGGGACTGGTATTTTCGACCGTCGGTGCGGCCGGTGGCATCCTGGCCTCGGTGGGGCTTATTTCGGTTATGGGTGTACTGGACCCGAACCTGGTAAAACCCATGGCCCAGACATTGACACTGGTGACGCCACTGGTTGCCGTGCCGGGTTATTACCGGCAACGCCGCGTGGTGGTAAGCCTGGCGGTGATTCTGGGAGCCGGTGGCATCCTCGGTGCGATCATAGGCAGCACTCTGTCTGTCACTTACCTGGCTGACCTCAAAACGTTCAGGCCGGTCTTTGGCGTGCTGGTATTGGCAATAGCGCTGCAAATCATTTGGCGATTGTTTCGATATAGCCGGAATAGTGGTACCCGTGCCGAGCGTGCCGCGGCTGCGTTTGAAGGGCTGGTACATGACGGCGGAGCGCCCAGTGCTATCGGCGTAAAACACCTTCGGTACCTGTTTCGCTGCATCTCATTTGAGTTCGGTGGTGAACGCTTCAGTTATCAACCATGGGTGCCCTTCCTGACAGGGGCTGGTATTGCAGTCGTGTCTTCGGCACTGGGTGTCGGTGGCGGGTTTCTCTTAGTGCCTTTCATGACCATGCTGTTGGGTCTGCCCATGTTTATCGTTGCCGGTACCGCGGCACTGGCCATCGCGGTTAGCTCGGTGACCTCGATTGCCAACTATATGCGGCTCGGAATCGAACTCGATATACCACTACTCCTGTTGTTGCTGGCCGGCACCATCGTAGGAGCCTGGGTTGGACCACGATTAAGCAGGTACTTGCAAGAACGTTGGTTGCAGGGAATTCTGGGGCTGGTGTTACTGCTGATCGGATTGCGGTATTTACGGGTGTTCTAACGACAAGTTAGATTGTTCCCGATTCTCTCCCGCCAGAATCATCTGTCTGGGAGAGTGGGTTAAGCCTGCCCCGGTTTTTCCATGCGTCCGCCCTCTATTGTGGGTAGAACCAACATACTGTCGAGTAACTGACTATGCCGCATGGACCGAGTTTGGCGCGCCGGGCAGGACCGTCTCGTGGTGTTCGGTGTTGGTACGTGCCATGGGGTAGAGGATCTTTTCCTCTTTTTCTATCCGCTCGGCGAGCACCGTCAAGATGGCCTGGGTCTCGTCATTGAATTCCTGTGGCCGTTCCTCTACCGCCATGGCGTGTGGCCATTTTTCTAAATAGGCCTGGAAAGCTTTGGCGATGCCACCCATTTCGTCCATGAATTGTTGCGATACACTGCGGACATTTTCGTCGGAACTACTCAGCAATGCCGAATACAGTATATTGTCTTCCAGAACCAGGTGTACCTTCAGTTTTCCAGCCAATGTAGACAATATGCCACGGATCTCCCACACGTCGCGGGCCGGTGTATCCACACCAAGAGCGGTAACCAGTTGATGAGCTACATTCATCAAATCTTCATGTTGCTCGGTGAATTGTTTGGTATCGGTCATAACGGTTCCTCCCGGATTAAACCCACAGACGCGAAATCCCACGTTCGCGCGGCTATAACCATGCACAATGTATGCCATTACTAGTGTTACGCTTGCCTGACAAATAGCCATTCCTGGCCCTGCTATTTCGTTCGACAAAGATCGATCCGGGTGCCGGTGCCGCTTGTCTACGGTTGCGGTAATCGCTCGCCTGACACTGGGTGACATTCCCTTCCCCACTATTGGGCACTATTTACGATTAAACGAGCCACTGAACCGGTTATAACGACGGCAAAAATACGAAAATGAAGGGGCCACGTTCGTCAACTTCCCGTTGCAATAGGGGCTAACGAAAAATCAATCATTCCCGGTTTTTATGTCACCGGCTTTTATACCAGTGGTATTCCGAACTCCACCTCTATGCTCCTGCTTTCGCTTTAAAGCGAAAATCACACCGCGTGCATCCCGCTGCCAGGGTTTCGCTTCGCTCTAGCCAACCGCCCCACATTTCGGCGAGGGAATAGTCCAGGTTGCACCATGTGCCGACGCACAGGTCTGGCGCTTCCTGCTTTTGGAAGTACTCTGAAACCGGGCACCGCTGCATGTCAAACGATATTCCATCACTGCTCGGCAGGCGCTCGAAAATATAACCCGGAGGCGTGAAGGGAAAACGCAGGAACATGTTGACTGCTATCCGTACTCGCTTTCGAGGATCGCGGGTTACTACCCGTGCGACAATAATCGGGAGACGTCCCCATGTCTGGTATACCTTCCAGGCCAAATCGCTAAACAAACTTATCGCATACTCTCTTTCAATATCGGCTGCCAGTAAGACCCGAAAAAAAGCAAGCGACGTGCAAGCAAGCAACATATTCATTCGATTACCAAGTTTAGGTTCTCGCGGTACAAGGGGCGCAAGTTGGTCGTAAGACTGCCAGGTCTGTTTCAGTATGCGGTCTACTTCCGCCCGCGTGAACCGTCCCTTGTCAGGGCTATCACGGTCTCTCATTCTTCCAACCAGCGCAGCGCGAGCCGCTCGTTTTATGGTCGGACGAAAAATCGTTTTTATCAGAGTTGGATTCATTCGGTCGCCTCCTTCTGTTATTTCACAGCTACTAAAACCGCGCCAGGAGAGCAGTGCCCCCACTACCAGAGTATATTGCTCTCTATGCGCACGATTGGAACAACGAGAGTCGCCGGTTCAGGCTATAAATACGTTGACTTGGGTCAACATGAGGACACAGATACGCGGTAGAAATGAAGGGGGCAGGCCTCTTTACCGGGCTGCAAATAGCATTCGTGCTTTAACTGCGTATTTGCTTCTAGAAGCTTCCGTAAAAACGGATCAGGGTTTTGCGACTATTTTGCGCGGTGGCGCCATTATTTTTTGCATCTACTCCGTCACCCCCTGCGTTGCTGGCCAGTGGTATTCGGGATACCGTCAATACCGTCGCACTGTCACATCCGCCATCGCCTTCGGCACTAACATAATTCTCCTGATTCATCGCTGCAGTGGCCACGATTAACGTGCCTGACCAGGTATTGACCGAGGGCGATTTCCGGGTCAGAAATGCGATCGACTTACCGGCACAGGGCCCGGTGCCGCCTTCCAGCGTCATCGAAAATGCGTCACGATTTCCATTGGCGGCGGAAATGGAAACAATGCGCGCCCCGGAGATCAGTTCCTTCGCCTGAACTGACGAGATAACACCCATCGTCAAAAAGATTGCTATCCATGTCCTCATATTTCTATTCCTTAGAATATAGGGCCTCAAAGAATATCGCGACGGTGGCCCCGAAGCCAGAAAAACGTGTGGTCAGGCCCGGCAGCATAATGGTAGTCAACATACCTGGCAGTTTCTGGGTAAGGGGGGGTGTTTCAGTCTGCCGTCGTTTGCTCGGGCGTCGCAATCGAATAAACCGGTTCCAGCCCTTCTTTTTGCAGAAACCCGCCGGTTGTTGCAGCGAGCAGCGGATTATAGAGCACTGAAAACCGAAGTGCCCTGATACGGATTTTTTTTATCGCTCTGGTAGTCACCAGTAAGAGGAGCCTGATCCCCCTGGTTTACGGTCGCTTGAAACGCTTGCGCGCGCGCTCAACTTTGCTGCTGATCACGCAGTCAGCAATATGATCATTGACCAACCCCATTGCCTGCATAAAGGCATACACGGTAGTAGGCCCGACGAATTTCCAGCCCAGCTTTTTTAGATCTTTTGACAAAGCGATTGATTCCGTCGAGGTGGAGACGGTCTGTGGTTTCGCAAGATTTTTCTTACCCGGTTCATAACGCCAAACGAAGGCGGCTAAAGAGCCTTCCTGTTTAATGAGATCTTTGGCCTGTTTAGCGTTATTGATAACCGCTTCGATCTTACCGCGATGGCGGACGATGCCAGCGTCTTTCAGCATCCGATTGACGTCACGCTGGGTGAAGCGCGCGACCCTGTCTATATTGAAATCATGGAAGGCGGCGCGGAAATTCTCGCGCTTGGCGAGGATAGTGCGCCAACTCAGGCCTGATTGAAAACCCTCCAGACATATTTTTTCAAATAAGCGATGATCATCGCTGACCGGAAAGCCCCACTCGGAGTCGTGGTAGTCCAGAAAGTCCGGTGCGGCAGCGCACCAACTGCAACGCGTTTTGCCGTCGGG
>JBGMQT010000086.1:0-6859 GCA_048060695.1 Acidiferrobacterales bacterium | reverse complement strand
GGCTTTGGATCCTGTGGCGTAGCCTCGATCTGCTTCAGGCCATAATCAAGGTAGCGTTTAAGTTTACTGTCGATAAAGTCCGGATTTTTTTCATAGGTGAAATGGTGTATGGGTATTTCACTCGCACAAACCACACCGCCGCGCTCTTCGATCGAAGGCTCAATCACTTCGTGTATTCTGTAGCGGAAGCGATAATTTTTATCATTGCGAAACAGACGCACCAGCCGGGAAGGAATCCAGCCCGCATAAGCCTGGCTTTCCGCGTAGACGTCTGCGCCACGACTCACATACTCGGCATGTTTAAGTTTATTACCATAGGTCCTTTGCACCAGACTGTAAGCGTCTGCTTTATTTTCGCTTGCCAGTGACATCAATCGCCCGTGATCGCTCTCCGATATAGTTTCATCGGCGTCCAGCACCAGCACCCAGTCCCCGGTCGCCTGATCCAGGGCATGGTTCCGCGCCACACTGAAATCGTCCGCCCATTCAAGATCAAAGACCTTCGCACCTGATCGAGCAGCAATGTCCTTGGTAGCATCCACCGAACCCGTATCGACCACGATAACCTCGTCAACAATAGCCTTTACACTGTCTATACAGCGCCCCAGGAATACCGCCTCATCACGGGCAATCATACATAAGCTAAGCCTTGCCATTAGTTATTTCCCTGCTTGCCTCCCTCATGTACGGCAAGCGCATCAAGCAGGAGATCCAGATGTTTTTCGTGTTTTTGTTCCAACAGCCGATGGACAAACCCTATATTGGTTGCTTACCTGCAGGAAACTCATTGCATTCACCAGGCGATCTTATTCATGGAAACCCAGTACTTTTGGACTCCACGTCAAGCCACAGAATTCGATCATAGCATGACTCACTTCCTACGTCGGCGACCAGCGACTCATAGTCAACTTCCAGAGACGAAACAGACAGCATGCTCACCCAAACCATCATCAGATTTTTATATTCACAGTCACTGCTGCCCCATAAATAATTAGCGAATTGCAACCGAATTTACGTCAGTGATATTTTCGGTACTGGAGAATCACCTCGACGCGGGCTTCGCACGTCACGGGCGTTCGAACAAATTGAGTTGTAGCAGGGTCGGCCAACAAATCTAAAACAAAAGCCATTAATAACCTTAGTTTTTTTCGTTTCCCCCGATCAGTTCCAGCTGCCGTTCCACGCCAGAAACCACCATTTGAATATAGCTATTCTCGCTATTCTTTAGCGAAAAGACTATAGGCAACAAAGCATTTAGATTAAATCGAAAAACAGAATAGATTATATTTCCTGCTGAAATATTAAATTCGCGCGCGAGAGATTCTGCAAATCTGGCAGGATACCAAGGCCCATTTTTAAAGTACATCGGAAACCAACTGACAGTAATTACGCCATCTTTATTTTTTACAACCGGCCACCTGAACTTGTTATCAATTCTCTTGAATTTTGATATATCATTATTTATTTGAAGTGATATCCCGTTAGGAAACGTTATCCGCATTGGCAGGGAGTATATAAACATTGTATCTGTCACAAACCCATAGCCCCACAAAAACATAAGCACATCGCCCATTTGGTAATGAGCAAACACCTCACCATTAAACTTGCCAGATACAGTTACGCCATTTTTGTTAACGTCAAATCCAGCCCCGTCCCGATCGTGATTAAGTAACGATACGAAAGGCATAATTACTTTTTTGACAAGCGGTTCTGATGTTATTTGGTAAGACTGGATAATTCGATACTTAACGTACTCAAGCTCTTCATCCATTCCATCAATGACATTAGGAAGATTAATCCTTTTCAGCAACAATTTCTCATGCTCTGAAAGAGAATCAATTTGACGTTTCTCTTCAAGAAATTTTCCTACCATCCTCGCATCAAAGTGAAATGAAAAATACTTCTCAAGAAACCCGATGTTACTGGCATAGTTTTCTGGCCTGGCAATGAACAACCCTGCTTCACTGATGCTGATATCGTCGACATCAACCAGCAAGTCTGTAGGACAAAATACTGTTGCATTATGATGACTGTCGATAACAGAGCAGTTATAGCCACTCTCCTGCCTGTAGCCAATCGTCATGTTCTCAAGTCTGCCACCGTGCTCGCAAAAAAGCGTGACCAGCTTAACCAAGTCGTCCGTCATAAAATATTCCTCTGCGAGGATTAAAATAATAATTTTAGTGGTCAACTGATTCTTGACACTTTGTTAAGGTCCTATATAGTGCAAAATGCGTACTTTTGACCTTATTGTGTTGAAAAAGTTGAATTTTCTCGACATCCAATTTTAGCTACAATGTAGCCCATGCAAAAGCGGGGATCAATTGTTTCGTGTAAACAAGTGTGGGACTCTCCATCAAGGGCTCTGCTATTTCGCGTGGCCCTCATGCCTGTAAAAATAAAGCTTGCCATAACGACTGTCTGTGAGGCCCCGGAACAAAGAGACCGCAGCTCGATCTTATTGTGTCCGCCAATGTTTTCATCTACATTTACACGCTTGAGCGTGTATTCGAACTGGCCAGTATGCGTTTAAATTAGGGCGGCCTGTTTGCCTTCTCAATTAAAAACAACGAGACCGGTGAGGACTACCGGCTTACGATTTCGGACCGCGTATGAAAGATCACGAAGATATCCTGGGTGACATCAATGCATTGCAGCAGCGTGCGAGCACCACCAGCCAATACCGGCAAGCTGCCAAGCTCTTTCAACAGGACAGACTGGCAGATGCGGAGACACTTGCACAGAAAATTCTGAAGGACCAGCCTGAACATGCCGATGCCCTGTATCTATCGGGTTTTATTGCCTTCAGGCGCAGACAGTTTGATTCCTCCATTCAACAGCTGGAACGCGCCATCAGCCATAGCCAGAGTGACCCCGGTTATTTTTTTGCGCTTGCGCTCTCCCTGAATGCAGTAGGCCGATCAGAGGAGGCATTGACAGCCTGCGAGCAAGCGATTCAGTTAAATCCACAGCTCACTGACGCACTTATTCATCGTGGCATTGTGTTAAGAAATATGGATCGTCCTGGGGATGCCGAGGAGAGCCTGCGTCTTGCGGTGAAATTGAACCCGGACATCGCGATGGCACACGAAGGCCTCGCCAGTGTTTTAAATCTGCAAGGCCGCCTCGACGAGGCTGAACAAAGTTTGCGCCGCGCCCTCGAACTGCAACCAGACTTTGCGATGGCGCACAGCAATCTTTTGTTCCTGCTGGCAGCGCGGGCAAAAATATCCCCTGCCGAGCTGCTTGAGGAGCAGCGGCGCTGGGACGAGGTACACGGACAGGAAGGCCGGTTGCGTCAGTTACCTGCTCGCGCCGCGGAAACCAGCACCGAGCGACGCTTAAGGATTGGCTATGTTTCCCCCGATCTGCGCACCCACGCGGTCAGTCGTTTTTTTGAGCCCCTGCTGGCTGCGCATGATCGCACCCGCTTCGAGATTTTCTGCTATGCCAGCCACGAACATCAGCTCTCCGATGCGACAACGGAGCGCCTGCGCGAATTCAGCGAGCACTGGCGTTTTGTTACCGGTAGGACTGATTCGGAGCTGGCCCGAATAATCTATGAGGATGGTATTGATATCCTGGTGGATCTGGCGGGGCACACGGGAAACAATCGCCTGAAGGCATTCACCTATCGGCCGGCACCAGTGCAGGCAACTTATCTGGGGTTTTTTGCGGCTTCCGGCCTGGAAGCCATGGATTACTGGATTACCGATGGAGTGTTGCACCCACCTGATACACAGGAGCAGACACTGGAAAGCATCTATCGTCTGCCACGCTGCTCTTTCTGCTACAAACCACCGGCAGAAGCACCGGAGATATCCCCCTGTCCCAACACAGACGATCAGGTGGTTTTCGGATCTTTTCATCACCTGTCCAAACTGGGGGCTGAGCTTATCGCAACCTGGAGTCGCCTGTTGCGTCAGCTACCCAATAGCCGTTTGTTTTTTATGGACAAAAGCCTGGGCGACGCGAGAGCCCGGCAACGGCTTGCCGGGCAGTTTGCACAAAATGATATACACATTGACCGATTGTCGATCAATACCGGTTTACCCTACCGAGAATACCTGGCCACGTATTCACAGATCGATATAGTGCTGGACGCCTTTCCGCGCACCGGGGGCACGACGACTGCGGAGGCATTATGGATGGGCGTACCGGTGGTGGCGCTTGCCGGCCGGAGTTATGCGGGGCGCATCAGCGCCAGCAAACTCGCAGCATTGGGACTAGAGGATCTGATCGCTCACAGTCGAGAAGACTATATTGACAAGGCAGTAGCGCTCGCGCGTGAGCCTGACCGCCGAGCGGCCCTACGGGCAAAGTTGCGGGAGAAAATGGCTGAGTCACAGTTATGCGACGGCAGGGGACTTGCACTTGCGATGGAAAACGCTTATCTACGCATGTGGGAACGTTCTGGATAGCGGTGGACAGAACCCATTTCATGGAATTACTTACCTCGCGCACTTACAATACCGGGATCGTCGCCGCACCCTTTTACAAGAGGTAAATAATCATGTCCGATTCAGATAACTTCAAGGAAGAAGTCTTACAGGCGCATGCCAGCTTGATTCACCGCGTAGTAATGCATTGCAATGAACCTGGGTCTGTACCGGACCTTACGGCAATTCTTCAACAAGCGGAAGACAGTGACTGGAAACAGCTGGTAACAACAATCCGGAGCATTATGAGCGGCAACCGCGATGATTCCATCCTGCAGGCACTTGATGAGGAAGAAGCGATTATTATCGGCTCTATTCTATGCGGGCTGGAGGATCCGGGCACGCTTCCCGCTTTACAACCTGACTTTCAATCCAGCTTGACCACGACTGGAATCGCCAACCTGATACATGCCTCCCGTGAAGGTAGCGCCCACTCTCTTAACATTGTCGCCAATCTGGCCAGGAAAATGCTGGAGATTGGCGATGACTTTGAAATTTTGGCAGGCCACATTCGCCCGATGATTGAAGGCGAACGCGATCTCGCCAGATTGACCGAAAACATGACAGAAAAAGGTCAGAAGATGATGGTGGGAATCCTTGCAGAGCTTGCAAAGCTGGAAGCCGCACACACTCAAACGGAATAGCGCATATTCATCCGCTTTTATGGCTCGGAAAATCTGAAAACCAATCGTTTATATACTGTGCGCGGATTTAACCTTGAAGCGCGACAGTTAACGAAGTCATGGTTATATTGAGTACCTCGTAAGGCATTCGAAAACCCAATGACTTCCTGGGTCGTTTATTAAGCTTATCCATGGCATGCTCCAGCCCAGCTTCAGTCACCGTCATCAGATTCCGCTTTTCCAGAGGCGTCTTACATATGAGGATGCGTTTGTCCAAGTATACTACTCCGCGTTCAAGGTACACCTGATGGCCCAGGACACGGTATTGCCAGAGCACGTCCAGCGCCTTTGGGCTTGGGATAGAACGGCTTGATCACTTTGCACAGATCGCAACACGGGATCACTTGATCCATTTCGGCGAAAGACCATTCCCGGCGCGTAGTCTTGCGAAAACGTTTAAAACCGCTGTCAGCGGAGCATCTGTTGGCGCATTCTTTGGGGCTCCAAGCAGTTTGACGCGATAAACCGTATTTATGAATTATATTTGAATAAATCAGAGTTTCCCTAGCTATTTCAATCAACTGGAAAGAGCATCTACAAACTGCTTGTTAACGAATAGCTTATTTATCATATCCTGAAAAGACAACCCACCGTCATGAGGTGTATACTTAAGGCCTCTGGCATAACATAAAAAACAATATTGCTGTGGTCATGAAGCTTTGGGGCACGTCAGCAAAAGTCGAAGGAGAGGGGCAAATGAGCACTCATACACACCGGTCGAAAATAACGGGACTGTCCTCCAAGTCAACAGCAGGCTCTTCTCTACGAAGCCTTGGAACGATCGGTTTTTTGATTTTGGCCTTAACCCTGTTTCAAGGCTGCACCGCAGTAAATACCTTCCCCACGATCGCGAGACCCGGAGATACAATATCTGTCATGGCCGGCGGATCTGAACAAGCACAAAAAGACAGCATCTCTGTCTCGTTAACTGACAGCAACCTCGTAGAATGGGACTTGCAAACACTGGGCCTTGTTCGTTCAGTATTCAACTTGCGTCCTGACGGGCGCGCCCATGGTCTTCACTACTCGCAGTTTTTCGACATTGAAAACTCGTGGAACAAAGGTCATGAACCGGTACAAACAGTTGTGGTAATAGACGTTCCAGGCGGCGCCGCACTGGGGACGGCAACGCTGAGCGTTAACTTGAATACAAGTGATGACAGTTCGGGCATTCAACAGCCTTTTGCGATATCACTGGAAATCGTGGATGTGCCAGGATTACCGGGTGCAAGTGATAACTTCCTTCGGCAAGACTTTAGCAACACCAATGAACCCGTCAACTTTTCAGATCTCGAGCCCGCCCCCTACGCAAAGATCAGTTTTGGTGTAGGCGAAGGACTGGATGGTTTTTCAGCGACTCCGGGGGAAACCCTGGGTGCTGCAGAGCTCGTAGTTGATTTCGACGAAACCGTCGTTAACGGTGATACTCTGAACGTGTATGTTTCTGAATCCACCCAAAAAGGGACCGCCTTTGCCACCGGCCCGTTCGGCGATTACCAGCGAATGGTATCCTGGAGACACGATGGCACACAGCTCTTTATCGATATCATTGCCCCCAAAGGCATTGAAGACCGCTACCTGCAGGTTTATGTCATCCACCCGCGCGGGCTGCCCGGTGACCCGGGCCTGAATCTGCTCAGCGCGACGGGTTATGACCTGAATGGCAACACGATAACAGCTACACCCCAGTTCAGTTATTTCCCGTAGGCCCATGTCCCGGTTAGATTACGATTTCGG
>JBGMQT010000085.1:0-6890 GCA_048060695.1 Acidiferrobacterales bacterium | reverse complement strand
CTCTCTCTGCCCGCTCTCATTGGTTATTGAAGTCCCATCATAATGGGTGGACTACCCTCCTGACAGAGGGGGCCTGTTTCAGCCTCCGACTGTAACTGCTAAAGTTTCCAGATAGCTATCGGACCACCTTTGATCCGGTGCCGGCCGGTGAAACACTAGGCTTGCTGGCGGGTTTACCACTCTTTTGGGCAGCCAGCCTGACCTTCTCGCTGACCTTCCAGCCGCGCGCCTCTAGTGCCTTGCCTGCCGCCGGACTCACCTGACCCTCGATCAGCAATTCCTTGCCCTTCACGTTGTGCTTTGCAGCGCCCGCTGAGGCCGCCCGTTCGGCCCCATCGACCTCGGCCGTCCAGGCCAGGTAGTCGATCGGTATCGCACCGACCAGTTTGCCGGATCGGGTGATCAGCCAGGCTTCGGCAGCGATGCTGACAATATCACCGCCCTCGACGTTGCTGATGTAGTTCGCCAGCATCTCTGCATGCTGCCGCATGTAGCGGGCAATCACCTTGTCCGGTGCCGCTGTGGCGTAGGTCACGAAGAGTTCGCGCCCCTTGATCTTGCCCATGCGCTTCAGCGCCTCCACCATCAGGGTCATGTCGGCCGGGGAGTAGTTGTAATTCTTCAGCAGGGCTTCGATCTGGGTTTTGCCAACGCCCATTTTTTCAAGCTTCTCGCGGTTGATCCGTGACAGTGTAGAAGGCGGCTCATCCTTCAGGATATCCTTCATACCGGCGACACTGACCACCGTCACGACCGTACCCGCCACGGTTCCACTGCTTGCAACATCGGCACCCACTGACATGATCAGCCCGCCGGCCGAGGAGGCACGGGCGACTTGGCCGAGTTGAGTCTGGAAGGGTTCAAAATCGGTGTAGGGATCTACGCCCATCTCGATGGCATAGGCGCGTTTGACCGCATCATGGCCCAGCGCGACCTTGAGGACGTTTTCCTGGTGCGGGTCATTGCTGGTAACCGACCGTCCCACATTACCCAGCCAGCGGCCCACACCTTTGGCCGCACCTTTGCTGGTCTCGACCGGTGAGGTAACCAGCGCTTTGCCGCCTTCGACCATGCCGCTGGCGGTGTCCTTGACGGCATCTTTGAAAGCATCGCTCTGCTCTAGCTCCTCCAGTGCTTTCGTCGCCCTGATCTCCTGAATGCGGGCACGTAGTGCCTGGTTGCCGGTGATGGAAAAATTACCGTAGTCGGTCTTCAGGCTGTAGGTATTCTGAAAACCGTCATTGGTCACTTTGCGGTTAATGCTATACCCCTCACCGGTCAGCATGGCTTTGGGCAGCACATCGGCAGCGTTGAGTGTGATCGGTGTTTTCTGCAGCGGTTGCTCCTTTGCGATTGCCCAGGTGGAAAGGCAGCATGCTGCGCCTATCGCTGTGGCACGCAACAGCATACGCGTAAAGTGTTGAGTTAATGTAAACATGTGCACTCCTCCATTTATTTGCAACGGGAACAAGACCTGCTAATTGACGGTGTTCAAGCGATAATTAACATTCGTCATAGACAGGAATATAAATAAAATAAAACTCAGGACAACAGATATTGCAGCAATGAATATTACCGGGGAAAAATCATTGTTAAGTATAAACAGGGCACAAAAAGAAGAGCTGGAGGCAATAGCAACAGCCTGGACTCCAGGAACCAGTGCCAGCAATCGATTCTTGTTTGGAAGCTCGGAAATCAAGCCAAGTTTATAGGCAATACCCAGATTCAAACAACTTCCCCATAGGGAGATACCCCAAAAATAACCACTGGCATTTTCTGCTTTAGCCAATATAAATAGACCAATAATCTGCCCGGATAAAGCAACCACCAGGGGAATTGTGTAGCCGATTCTGCGGCCCAGTAAAGAAGGAATAATAGCGCCGATAGCCTGGGGTAACATGGAAAGGCCCAATAGCGCACCGATTTCCTGTATATCCAGGCCGGATGAAACCCCGATTCGTTCTGCATAGCTCCAGATCGAACCAAGATTAAAGGCGATTAAAAACATTCCGGTCAGTGCAAGAAAGCCATAACCGTTTAATGTTATTTTAGGCGGAATATTTGCGGCTTCTTCTTTTGACCGGGCAGGAATAAATTGCACAACAAGTAGCGCAGTCGCACCAAGAAAACTCAAAAACAGCAAAATATGCATTAAGGAAAAATGCAAAGTAACAGATGGCAGCAAGCTTAATGTTATGCCACTGAATAACATTTGTGAAAATATCAACAAACCAAAGTTTTTTACAGAGCCACCTTTATTCCCCAAAGTGACAATTGCAATTACATAAACAACCCCGCTGCCAAAAACGCCGGTCAGAAAGCGTGTGCGAAGCAATTCATCAAAAGAATCACACCCTATAGAGACCAGATTTCCTGAAGCGATTAGCAATAATCCAATATACGCTAAATGACGCTTGTCAAAACGTGGTAGCCATAATGGGGTGGTCACTGAGGCCAAGGCTATTCCGGCAAGCTCCGAGCTGGCCAAAAAACCGATTTGTTTGTTGCTTAGCTGGAATTGTTCGGTTGCTGCTGCCAGGAAAAGAGGCTCAAGGTTAAAAATTGCCGACCCAACAATTCCTAACCAGATTGCAGACCACAAAGCTTTATGAGAATTATCCGTTTCATTCATGAATGGATGAAATTTAAACATTAAGCCTGGCCAATTTCATTCCTCATGAGTTCTTCTCTTCTTTTGAGTGTTTCACGAGGCAGTTCCAAAAACATTCGCTTATAGTTCGAACTAAAACGTCCAGCATGTTGTAGCCCATAATCCTGGGCTATATTAGAAATGGATTTCGTGGAATTCTTTAAATAAAACAGTTCCCGCTGAACAGCCTGTAATTTACGAGCGGTTATATGCTGATGTGGTGAAACCCCGGATAGTTCTTTAAAACACAGCTGCAAGGTTCTGGGCGTTACCCCAATCCGGTCGCTAATCTTTTTTACAGAAAGTTGATCTGCCAGGTTTGTTTCTATTACCGTCATGGCTCTCGAATAAGTTATGTATCGTCTGCTCGATTTTCGATCGGGCGTATGGTGTTGGCTTTGATAAGCTTCAATTTCTATAAAAATCATCCGAAGCTCGTGTAGTACCCAGTTCCTGAATTCCAGCCTGGCGAGCTCATTATTAACCAGGAGATTTAAAATCCCGGGAAATTGAAAGTATCTTGAAAGTTTGGTTTGAAATGATGCAATGCGAAGAGATTCATGATTAAAAAGTGCGCTTTCCGGTCGTAACGTTTGCCTCCACATGTTCTCCGACAGCAGCCATTCCTGCAATACCGTTTTATTTTTTATTGTGATCCCGATCGAATCCCAGTCAGCTGGCACCAGGGAATGATGTTCCCGGCGAGGATGCAAGACGCCGATTGTATTGACCGGCACGTCAATGCCACACCATTTACCCCCGAATAACTTAGAAGAAGTCAGAACAAAATGGAGGTATTTGGGAGCGATTGAGAAACGATCCAGAGTATTTCGGTTGGCTGAGTAATGGTTAACGATGAGGTCATCAAATTCCAGGCAATGATTCTTTATTGACAACGATCCAGGCTGTATCTGGATGCTATGGATATCCGCGATTGAAGCAGCACATTCCATATAATGATAAATATCATGAAACTCAGTTGTTTCAAAAGAAGCTTTCATTGCTGCCGGAAGCCTGTGCCTCATTGGAAATCATACTATCAGAGGTTAGTAACGTCTTACAAATAATCACAAAAATTTACAGATAGCTGCAAAAGTTTCGCAAAACGGATATTGGGTCAGCTGGGTTGGTTATATCATCAGGAGGCATGAACGTTTCCACACTGAGGCGCATGTAAGGGCCGAAAGAAGAACGGATAACTGGTTTCCTTTCCGGAATACAACTAACCCGGCCTGGCAGGCCAACAATAGACAATAAAGGAGCAGTGATATGAAATCAGTACTAATATCTTCAGTGGCCGCGGTAGCGTGGTTTGCCACAGCATCATCACCGGTTATGGCCTACGAGAGCATACCCCACGCCGAGGGCGGCGCAGGATTTGTCGGTCTGGGCGTGCTTGCCAAGCCGGACTATGAAGGTTCGGATGATAACGAAACAATAGCGGTACCGTTCGGCATGTACCACTGGGCAAGTGGTCGCTATGTCGAGCTTGGCGGCTCCGGGGGTAACGAGAATGCGGGTCGCCTGAGCCTGAACCTGATCACCAGGGATTCGAGTGAAGTCTGGACCTTCGGGCCACTGCTTCAATACCGCCTGAAACGGGATGACGATGTGGAGAACCGGCAGGTCGAACGGATGCAGGAAGTGGACGCCGCAACGGAACTGGGTGTTTTCGTCGGCTTCGAGACCGGCCCCTGGTCGGCCGATCTGAGTTTTGCCGGAGACGTCTCCGATGAACACGACGGCTACCTGGTGTATCTCAAGGGCGGCTACAAACTGATGCAAACCAGCAAGATTCTGGTTGCACTGGGGGTGGAAACCTCCTGGGCGGATTCCAGTTACATGGAGACCTACTTTGGTGTCGATAATAACAATGTAGGTAACAGTGGCTTGCCTTTCTACAAGCCCGATAGTGGTTTCAAGGATATCGGGCTGAGTCTGACCGGTGTTTATTCCTTTAACAAGACCTGGTCGCTGGCAGGCGTTGCATCGTATACCCGGATGTTGAACGATGCCGAGGACAGCCCGCTGGTCGAAGGCAACCAGGGCGTAGGTGACAAGAACCAGCCCGTCGGTATTGTGGCTGTAATCTACTCGTTCTAAGGGAGTAATCGCTAAGCGTGCACGGCAGAATCAGTTACGGCAAAGAGGAGAATAGCCATGAAGAACAATCATACGGACAAAAACAAACATGAAAAGCATTCCGCGTCTTCTAAAACCAGCCGCCGTGAATTTCTTCGCATCGCAGGTTTAAGCCTTGGCGGCCTCACGGCAGCCCAGTTTGTACCCTGGGCCATCCCCTCGGCCTGGGCAAGCGATAAAAAAGTAATGACCGTGCTGGGGCCGGTGGATTCTTCAAAGATCGGTATGACCAGCATGCATGAACACGTCTATACCGATTACCGGGTGGTTGCAAATGCGGTAAAGGGTCTCTGGAAATCAGTGGACAAATCCATGTATCCGGTGCCCCCTGACACCCCCTTTCATACGGAAAACCTGGGCTACCTGCTGCAGGGCGGGGCGATTTTTACCCCGGAACAAGTGGATCTCACCGATATTGACCTGATGACTGAAGAGCTTTCTTTATTCAAAAAGTTGGGTGGCGGCACCATTGTTGACTGCTCGCCCCACTTCCAGGGACGGCCTGAGGACTATCCTGAAAAACTCGCCGAACTTTCCAAACGAACCGGCCTGAACATTATCGCGGCCACCGGTGCCCATTACGCTTCCATCTGGAGCGACAAGATGAAGGCGATGTCACAGAAACAACTGACGGCACTGTTTGTCAAGGATGTAACAAAAGGCATATACGAAACCCGCATAAAGGCCGGCAACATCAAGTCTGCGCCAAACTTCTGGGATGACAGCGAGCGCAAGGGCGTACTGGCCTGTATGGAGGCTTCCAACGAAACAGGCGTCATGTTCACGCTCCACCACGGCCATCACATGAATCGAGAAACTATCGACCAAATGCACGAAGAGATCGAAAAAAAGGGCCTGAATCCCGAACGCACAATCTACGCTCACGCCCAGGGCACTGTCAATCTCCTTGATGCGGTCGAACTGGTTCGAGACAGACATGCTCGTCAAAAGGATACCGACTGGCTCAAGAAATACCTGGACCGCGGCTATACGCTCAGTTTCGATACCTTCGGCATAAACTGGAAGACCGCGCTGGACGGGTTTATGAAGCTTGGAGACAGCAAGATGGAGGGAACCGAAGTGCTCGGAGAAGTGGGCGGCCGCACCCTGACGGGAAACATGGACGAAGAGGATATGAGCGTAGTCTACGAACTTGCCAGGGCGGGTTACTCGAAACAGATCGTTGTAGCCCACGATTATTTTCTTCGTCTTTCGCTGAAGAAATATGGCGGCTATGGTTATGGCCGTCTACTTAACTACGTGTATCCAATACTCAAAAAGGCAGGTTTGAGCGATGCACAATTACACGATATTTTTGTCGGCAACCCGGCACGTTTGTTGACGGTGTGATTAGATCTCCTGCTGAGCTCCGGGGGGAATGATGCACATTTCACAACGGCTACGCATCACCGGCCTTGCCTTGCTGTCGGTACTGATGACCCTTTGTCCTGCGCTCGTACAGGCGGTGCAGCGGGGTAACGTAGACGAGACCCTCGATGCTGCCCGTGAAGAAGCGCGTCTGGACTTTGGCACGCATCTGGGCCGGGGGCCGCTTGACAGGGGGACTGGAAAGTTTCTCCAGGGCCAGAGACCGCTGGCACAATGAGTACGGGCTGGACTTCGACATCCAGTATTCGCCGATCTTCCACCGTGGAACTCAGGGTGGGTCTGGAAACAAGACCCTCAACGATGGACTGGATCTGTACCTCCGCTGGGACGGCGCTGTGGCGTTGCAAGGTTACCGGGGCTCGCTCGATATTTTCGCTTTTCGGCGCAAGGATGATTATCTTTCCACGAACACACAGGAATTTATGGACGCCCTGGGCAGCACCATCGCGCCAAACGACGCCAACGTATCCGGCATCCACAATTCCCTGGCCAACCTTACCTGGGAATCCCTGCTCTTCGACGGCGCCCTGGATATCACCGCGGGCCAGTTTTTTATGCCCGGTTCGTTTGACGGAAACGAGATACTCGGCAACGACCGGCTGTCGTTTATCGCCGAACCGCTGTCCAACAACCCGTCACGCGTGATTCCCGACTCGGAAGGGTTTCTCGAACATGATCAGCAGCGAGCCGAGCAGGTTGGCGAGGCTGT
>JBGMQT010000084.1:4365-7248 GCA_048060695.1 Acidiferrobacterales bacterium | reverse complement strand
CTTACTGTAATTACCTCGCGCGGTGAGAAGGGCCGCGCCGTATCCGATCTCTTCCCCAGCTTGCGTGGTTTTGTCGATCTGATATTTAGCGAACCCGATGCCAAGACATTGGGCGCCTGTGATGTCGTGTTTAGCGCCACGCCCAACGGTATTGCCATGCAGCATGCCCGGGCGCTGATGGACGCAGGGACAAAACTCATCGACCTGGCGGCTGATTTTAGATTGAAGGATATTGATACCTGGCAGAAGTGGTATGGCATGGAACATACTTGCCCGGAGTTGGTAGGCGAGGCTGTTTATGGTTTACCGGAAGTCAATCGTGAGGCCATCAAAACCGCCAACATCATCGCCAATCCTGGTTGTTACCCCACCGCCTGCCAGTTGGGTTTGTTGCCGCTGGTAGAAAATGAATTGGTCAATCTCGATAATCTGATCGCCGATTGCAAGTCGGGCATTAGCGGTTCCGGTCGCGGTGCAAAGGTCGACGCACTGTATTCGGAGGTCGCCGACAGCATGCAGGCCTATGCGGTGCCGGGTCACCGTCACCTGCCCGAGATTCGGCAGGGGCTGGAACTGGCCGCTGGCAGGGATGTGGGTCTCACCTTCGTGCCTCATCTGGTTCCAATGAATCGCGGTATTCACGCCACGTTATACGCGAAGCTGAAGAAGCCGGTCGAGTTGCAGGATTTGTATGAGACAAGGTACCAGAGCGAGCCATTTGTTGACGTGATGCCGCCCGGTAGCCACCCGGAGACACGCAGTGTGCGTGCTACCAATACCTGCAGGATCGCTGTGTTTCAACCACAAAAAGACAGTGGCGGTGATACCATTGTGGTGTTGTCGGTGATTGACAATCTGGTCAAGGGTGCAGCCGGCCAGGCGGTACAGAACATGAACATCATGTTTGGTTTTGATGAGACTATGGGTATCGGACAGCCGGGCCTGATGCCCTGACAGGGGTGGTAACGACGACGCTTGCGGTGTGCGAAAAGATGTTTATAATTTTCACGGTTAGTTATCGGGTTTGAGATGTTAAAGAGAAACCGCACAAGTGAGCTGGTAGTAAAACATCGCGTTTCATCGCGGACCAAAGTACTGACATGGGCCATACTGATTCTCGTTGTTCTGGTGGCCGGTGGCGCGATCTATCAACGCGGTTTAAGTCAGGGCGGATTTGAATTCAGCCTGGCCTCCCTGAAGCAATCCCAATTACGTGGCACGGTGAAGCAACTTCGCAACGAAAATCAGGAGTTGCGCGAGACGCTGGCGCGCGCCGAGCGCGGTCTGCAAATGAATGAAGCCACCTACAAGGAATTGGACAGTTCATTAAAGGCCTCCTCCAAGCAGATTGTGAAGTTGCGGGAAGAAATCAGTTTCTATCGCAACATCTTTTCGCCCGCAAACAAGCAGCCCGGTGTACGTATCCAGAGTCTGAATATCGAATCCACAGACAAAGATTCATTTTTTCAGTATAAGCTGGTGGTCATTCAGGCGTTAAAACACGAACAACAGGTCCTGGGGCGCGCTAAATTCGAAATCTCTGGACTACAAGCCGGGAAAAACACGGTATTGAGGTACCCGGGCAGAAATGGCCGCGCGATCGTCGTAAATTTCAAGTATTTTCAGGATATTGAAGGCAAATTCAAATTACCGCAGAATTTTACGCCCAGTCGCGTGAAAGTAAGCGTCACCACCCGCGGGCGCAATGGCAAGACCATTGAAAAAGAGTATAAATGGCCCCGGGGCAACCGAGCCTGAACTAACGCAAGAAAACGTGCTTGTGAATCGGCACGGGCGTAATATAGTTGGATAACTGGATACGAGCATAGCCATGATCAAAAAAAGTGAAAAACCCTGTAATACTATCGATACCCTGATTGGCGTAAGTACCGAAATAAAAGGCGATATTAGTTTTACCGGCGGTCTTCGGATTGACGGCAAGATTAAGGGTAATATTACGGCTGCGGGCGACGGCAGCAGCACATTGGTTCTGAGTGAACATGCTGAGGTCGTTGGCGATATCCAGGTCCCGCACATGATTCTGAACGGTAAAATCGAGGGTAATGTCCATTGTGCCGAGCACGTGGAATTGCAGCCCGAGGCGCAAATCATCGGTGATGTGCATTATCAAATCATCGAAATGGCGTTGGGCGCGACCGTCAACGGCAATCTGGTGCGCGAGGAAGGCATGGCGGATGCCCAGAAAGGCAATGTAGCCAAGCTGAAGTCCGTATCCGGTTCGTCGGACTCTGTGAGTGACGATGGCTAGTAGTTGACCCGATTAGTCGGGAATAGCATACTTCGGTGCCCTTGAGAGAGGGACATTCGACCCAATATCTCTTTTGATGACTTTATCTGGAGCAATGAAATGTCTGTAGCAGCTGAGCAAATGACCCCATTGAACTTTACCGACAGTGCGGCCGCAAAGGTCAAAGAACTGATCGATGAGGAAGGTAATCCTGAATTGAAATTGCGGGTGTTTATCAATGGCGGCGGTTGCTCGGGATTTCAGTATGGATTTACGTTTGAAGAAGCTGCCAACGACGATGATACCGCCGTTGAAAAGGGGGGTGTTACCCTGCTGGTGGATCCCTTGAGTTTTCAGTACCTCGTGGGTGCCGAAATTGACTACAGTGAGGGTTTGCAGGGTTCCCAGTTTGTCATCAAGAATCCCAATGCTAAAACCACCTGTGGCTGCGGATCATCTTTCGGCGTTTGATAATAATTTCTGACGCAAAGAAAAATAAAAGGCGGCCTGACAGGCCGCGATTATCGAATACTTTCGTATATTAAAGGCCGGCTGGAATAGCCGGCCTTTTTAATGAATATTCCTTGTTCTGCGGTCTCCCAGACCGCTCATAAGGTTTTCTTAGCGTCTTAGCG
>JBGMQT010000084.1:0-4265 GCA_048060695.1 Acidiferrobacterales bacterium | reverse complement strand
CCTTTGCGTCAAAGAATATTTAAACAGGATAAATTTCCCCAAGTACGACTGCCGACCGGGCACCGGTGACGGATGGCAGGTTTCCGGGTTTCCCCTCCAGTGTTTGTTTCGCTAGCCAGGCAAAAGCTGCGGCCTCTACCCAGTCGGGATCGATTCCAAGCCCGGATGTGGTGCTAACCGGAATGGGCGCGCATTGTCGGCCAATGAGCGCCATTAGATAATTATTTCTGTAACCCCCGCCACAGACATAGATTTCTTGTGTATCAGGTAGAAAATCGGTAATCGCCTTTGAGATAGAAGTGGCGGTCAGATTGGCAAGCGTTGCCTGAACGTTGTTTTCTTCCAGGCCAGATATCGCAGTGTTAGCAACCGAATTGACCCACTTCAGGTTAAAGTATTCTTTACCCGTGCTTTTCGGGGGCGGCTGACCAAAATAGGGGTCCGCCATCAGCGCCGCAAGAAGCGCGTCATCACAGTGACCTTGTGCGGCCCACTCACCGCTAGCATCAAAATCGAGACCCTTGTGTTGCTTGATCCAGTGATCCATCAGGGTGTTGCCGGGGCCGGTATCAAATCCCAAAATTGGTTGACTGTTTACAGCGGGCAAATAGGTAACGTTGGCGATACCACCAATATTGCAGATACATCGATTGGATTCGTCCGAGGCAAATACTGCCTTGTGAAATGCGGGCACCAGGGGTGCGCCTTGGCCGCCGACAGCAATATCACCGGTGCGAAAATCCGCCACTGTCGTAATCCCGGTTTCGTCGGTAATAGTTGAAGCATTGCCGATCTGCAAGCTGAACGGTTTCTCAGCGTCAGGCTCGTGACGAACCGTATGGCCGTGACTTCCAATTGCAACGATTTCAGATTTATTTTTCCCGGCGTAGTGCAGTAAATGGTTTACTGCATCGCCATACAACTTCCCCAGCTTCTGATCGAGTTCGTCAATTTTAGGGTAGTCGCCTTTGTCTGCTTCGGACAAGACAACAAGGTCTCGCAGGATATCTGCGGGATAGGGAGAGTGCTGTGTGGCAGTAATGTGTAATTTTGAATCCGGGCTGAAATCTACCAACGCAGCGTCAATACCATCGGCGCTGGTGCCCGACATAAGTCCAATGTAATACATGGAAATTTACAGCGTGTTGCTGACTAAACGTACACGATCATTAATGAGATCGAGTTTCTCACTGAATTGCTGAGCCGAGCGATTGAACTCAGCGACCAGATTTTTGCCAAGAGGACGAGTTCTGGGAATGCGTACGGTAAGCGGATTCCGGTATTTTCCATAGATACGGAATTCATAGTGCAGGTGTGGGCCGGTTGCCAGACCCGAACTGCCGACATAACCGATTACGTCACCCTGCTTGACGAGACTACCCGGGCGCAGGCCGCGACGATAGCGAGACAGATGGGCGTAGAGAGTACGGTATTTACTGCCGTGGCGAATCACCACGGTTTTGCCGTAACCACCCTTACGACCGCGTTCGAGAATGCGCCCCGTCGCCGTTGCCCGCACCGGTGTACCGCGGCGGGCGGCATAATCGACACCCTTGTGGGCACGCCAGCGTTTGAGAATGGGGTGATAACGGCCGTTGCTGAAACGTGAACTGATGCGGGTGAAGCGAACAGGATTCTTAAGAAATTGCCGCTGCATGCTTTTACCGGCGGGGGTGTAGTATTGCAGCCTGCCGCGTTGGTCCTTTATTCCGACGGCTCGCAGAATCCGCCCACGGTTAATAAATTCGGCGGCAATGATGCGGCCGACGCCGATCTTTTCGCCACGCCAGTATTGTTCTTCATAAATCGCTGTAAAGCGGTCGCCGCGACGGAGATCCATGGCAAAGTCGATGTCCCAGCCAAATATACTGGCGATATCCATCACCAGCCGGTCTGACAACCCCGCTTTTTTACCCGCCTGGTACAGGGAGTCTTCTATGGTGGTAGAGGCGTAGGTTTGCCGCGTCTCATACAGTCTTGCCACTTGCCTTGAGGAATAGCTGCCATCGGGTGCGCGCTGCAGCAGCACCGTGGCGTTATTATTGACCTCATAAATTAGTTCATTCAATCTGCCTTGCGCATCGACACCGAGGCGCAGTGTTCGGCCGGCACGCAAATTTCGCAAGTTATGACCGGACGCATTTTCGGTTACGGCTGTGCGGACCTGTCTGGAATAAAGCCCCTTGGCGCCGAGCAACGCGGCCAGTGTATCGCCCCGTCTGATGGTCAGGGTCTGCCAGTTAAAAGCCGTGGTTTCGTTATTCTGAATGAGACCACTGTAAGTAGTAAAGTTTGTTTCTGATCCACTTATACGGTGCATACCACCCTGCGGTGCCGGCGCCTGGATAATTTTTTGAGGTACGGACATGATGACGGCGTGTTCCAGCACCCCTGCTGTCTCAGGATCCTGTTGGATGGCAGCAATAGTGCCAGTGGCGAAAAGGGCTATTCCGCCAATGGCCCAGCGACGAAAACCCGGCTGGTTCAAATATTCACCAACCCGCGGGATCACGCGGCCTCTAAAGTTGTTTAATTTCTCTACTATCATTGTGTTCGATACCCCGCCGGGGGCGATCATACTACTTCTAATTAATAATCTACCCTGCCCAATTTCTCAAGGTTATGGGCTACCTAGTCAAATTCTGCTTAAAAATCGGCGCCTATGGTAACCTTTGCGCCCGTTTTCTCGCCAGCTAGCGTAAATTGACAGCAAATTGAATGAGTAGCCGTACTTTATTGAAGGAAATAGGCCGAGGTGCGGACGAAATCCTGCTCGAGAAGGATCTGATCGAGCGCCTGGAATCCGGTAAAACCCTACGGATCAAGGCCGGTTTTGATCCTACGGCCCCGGATCTTCATATCGGTCATACCGTATTGATCAATAAAATGCGCCAGTTCCAGGACCTCGGCCACGAGGTCATATTTCTGATTGGCGATTTTACCGGCATGATTGGCGACCCGACCGGCAAAAATGCCACCCGACCGGCCCTGACGCGTGATGACGTGATTGAAAACGCCCGCACTTACGAGCAACAGATCTTCAAGATTCTCGACCCGGAAAAGACCCTGGTAATGTTTAATTCCAGCTGGATGGGGGAAATGAACGCCGCTGATCTGGTGGCACTGGCGGCCCGTCACACCGTAGCACGCATGCTCGAACGCGACGATTTCAACAAGCGTTACAAGTCGGGTCAGCCAATTGCCATACACGAGTTTCTCTATCCGTTGATACAGGGTTATGACTCGGTTGCGATTAAGGCCGACGTCGAACTCGGGGGCACCGACCAGAAATTCAATATGCTGGTAGGCCGCGAACTACAGAAGGACTACGGCCAGAAGCCACAAGTGGTGATTACGGTACCCATTCTCGAGGGGCTCGATGGCGTCAACAAGATGTCCAAATCGCTCGGAAACTATATTGGCATCAATGAGGCACCACAGGAGCAGTTCGGCAAAATCATGTCGATTTCCGATGAGCTGATGTGGCGCTATTTCGAGTTGCTGAGTTTCCGTCCCGTGGGCGAGATCGAGGGTCTCAAGAAACAAATCACCGACGGCGCCAATCCCCGCGATATGAAATTCCTGCTGGCGGAAGAAATCGTCACGCGTTTCCATAGCGAGGCCGACGCCACGCGTGCCCGACAGACCTTTATTGCCCGTTTCCAGAAGGGCGCCATGCCCGACGACATGCCGGAATTGGAGCTGGGGCTGGAATCGGGTCAACGTACCCTGCCACAGATTCTCAAGGCCGCGGGCCTGGCCAAAAGCACTTCGGAGGCGGCGCGCCTGATCAAACAAGGGGGTGTGCGTATCGACGGGGAAAAGGTGGCCGATGGTACGCTGGAAATTGAGTCTGGTACGACTCACATTTACCAGGTCGGAAAGCGTAAATTTGCCCGGATTTCGCTGAAATAGACCGTGCATCTGGAATAATCCGGACTTTGATACAAGTCAGGGAAAAGTGACGCAAAACCCATTATACAAAACCATAATAAAGGCGTTGACGCACTAAAAGAGGTGCGTATAATGCGCCGCCTGTCCGGGAGTCAGTCCTGGATTGTGTTCTTTTACAATTTGGTTCATGCAATACGTGTAGGCGCTTCTGTCAGTCAGGTCATCAGAAAGACCCGGCCTTGTTCCGCTAACTTGTTAGTGGTGCAAAGCCAACCTTTATAAGCTCTTTTTCGAAAGAGCAATCTCCTTAAACTGGAGAGTTTGATCCTGGCTCAGATTGAACGCTGGCGGCATGCTTAACACATGCAAGT
>JBGMQT010000083.1:0-7368 GCA_048060695.1 Acidiferrobacterales bacterium | reverse complement strand
AAAACATACCGGAATGACGGAAAAAGCCTTAAGTCAGTGCCATTCAGGACAGCAACCAATTTCTGACACCCGGATGACTGGGACAAGAGTAATCCGTGGATGGGGATGCCTGGGAAGACAAAGTTCGGGTAGGGTGAATTACTATAGTGATCCGATTTTTCACTTTATCTTACAATGCTGCTACGTGATTTTCTAAACGCTCTCAAGCACTGATCCCGATATCTCCCTGAAATCGCTCCCATGGGAACCCCTTACCGGGGTCTACCTTGCGCCCGGGGCTGAGGTCGCTGTGGCGATCTATGCGGGCGATGCCGTGTTGTTCTTGCCAGCTTGTTATCAGTTCAATGCCCGCCTGATATTGAGCGGTGGTCAGGTATTTTTTTATAATGGCCCCGGTGAAGCTGGCGTAGGTATGCACCCCGGCTACCAGAAATTCAACGCCCAATGAGTCGGTGTTGAATCCTTTTGCGTGGTAGGCGCCCATGCCATCTTCACGGCAGCGTATAATAACCCCGCTGGGTGTCACCAGGGCATGGGCCGAAAGACCGAGCTTACGCAGCCATTCAGCGGCATGATAATCCTGTGGATCGGTATCGATATATTCGGCCATAGCGTGGACCACAATTCTCGATGGCGTCTGGTTTCCGGCACCGGCTTCCAGCGGTATTTGCGCTTCTTCCATGGGTCTTCCTCAGTAGATTAATCGGCACATCATTGCACTGTTTTGAAGTATGATAAAAATTCTGTAAATATTATGCTAGTTGTTTTCGGACGAGTGGCTGATCTTCCCCCGGTTAACGGAGACATTTAATCAGGAGGCGAGTTGAGTAAATATCCACTATTGATAATGTTCGTGTTGCTGATTCTATCAGCGCTTTTGGGCTGGGTTTATCCTGTACCGTCTGGTCTCGGGCCCACTGGATTTCTGACGGGCGTGGTGGTGTTGGTGGCCGGCGTATTGCTGGTGCTGGTTGCTGCCGGTGTTTTCAGGCGACGGGGAACACCCCTTGACCCTACCAAACCGCCGGACAAATTGGTGACAGATGGCCTGTACCGTATATCAAGGAATCCCATGTATCTTGGTATGTTGCTGGTGTTGTCAGGTTTCCCCCTGATTACAGATTCCATGCTCGGCTTTGTTTTTGCTCTCGGTTTTTATCTGTTCATGGATCGAAAGCTGATCCCGCGTGAAGAAAATATGGTGGAACGAATATTCAGCGAAGAATTCAGGGAATATAAACAAAATACCCGACGTTGGATCTGATGTTCTTTAATATTGCGATTTGTCGAATAAAGTATTAATTTGGCGAGGTACGTTTCGTTCAGATTTATTCTTACGAAGTCACTTAACAACCAACAAAATGGAATGAAAAAATGAAAAGACACATTAAATTCGGTTTTATTGCTACAAGCATCCTTGTTAGCAGTGTGGTTTTTGCCAAGGACAGTCACCACCCGGCACAGGGTAACCACAACATGATGGATGGTCCGGCACAGATTCAGAAAATGATGGATGAACGCATGAAAATGATGAAGTCCGGACTAAAGCTTAATGCCAAACAGGAAAAAGCCTTTAATGCTTTTGTCCAGCAGAAAAAATCCTTAATGAAAGACATGATGGAATTCAAACAGGCCAGGATGAAAGGTAGTCAGATGGACAACATGCACGGTAATAAAGGAATGCAGGGCCAGCAAGGCATGATGGGAAGTCAGGGCAACATGGGTGGAAAAACAGGAATGGCATCCAGCGTAAGCTTCATGCAACGCATGGACAGGATGGAAAAGCACGCTAAAAAAATGCAGGCGACATCAAAAGCAGGTAAAAAATTCTACAATACCCTTAGCTCAGAGCAAAAGAAAATGCTCAATAGCATGCCAGCAAATCCGAAAGGCATGAGCATGGGCAAAATGAAGTAAAGCCTGAATACCGAAAAAACCGGGCAGATCTGAATATTTGTCAATCGAAATATTTTGCTGATTGACTAACTAATAAATCTGCCCGGCTTTTCTTCATTATTCATCATGAAATAAATTTTTTAGTTCTGTCTCACTGGGCGGATGCCGAAAAACAACTTTATTGTCAATCACAAGGTTTGGTGACGTTCGAATTTGAAATTGCTTAACCAGTTCCGGGTGATCTTCGGCATACTTGATCTCACACTCTTTTCCAAGATCCTCTAGCGCATGTTTGAGGTTCGCGCTGTGGCTGCAGGACATTGTGGCAATTATGTAGATTTCCATTTTTCTCTCGCGATACCAACAATATAATTTATCAGGTATAGATTCTCCACGAAAATAGCTATGCCGACAAGTTTCGTGCGCGTCGATTTGCTCGTACTTAATGCGGGCTGGGAATTAATGAACTGGCTGTGCCATCGTTGTTTCTGTCAACTACCAATCAGCGCTACCAATCATTGCGTGGACAAAAAATCGGCCTGTGAGGCACGGGCCGGAACTAGAGGAGAGAGGAGAGCCCGGTAATGCCGGGCTCTGTTTATACTGTATCCGTACAGGGACCGGAGTCCCTGTCTGGAATGTGGGACGCCGGGTCTGCCGGTTACGTCCTCTTTTTTCCCTTGGATTTATTTTTCAACTTTTTTGTCTTTGATCCGCTCTTCGCAATGGTATCCGAATGGCAGAAGTTGTTACCGGTTGACTTACTGGCGTCAGCTTTACGCGCCTTTGATCCGCGCTTACCTTTCGTGACATTCTGATCATGCATATTGTTGCCATGGGAGTACTGTTGGGCAGATTGGCCCATCATGCCGCCACCCATGTGGTCGGAATTTTTGGCAAAGGCAACCGTACCCATTGCCAGGCCCAATCCGGCGATGAGGCTGATAACCGCTGTTAAAACTGTTTTGCTGTTCATGGTAAATCTCCTGTTTGTTTGAATATAAAGCCATATCGAGTGTTATTTAAGCAGGTGTATGTAACCCAGGTGTGACTGTTGCAGGTATTTTTGTAACGAAATCTGTCTGGCCGGGATACTGTTACAATATGTTACAAATATTATTCTGGGATGCAGCGATCGAAAGGGCGCAGGCGATTGGTGACCCTGGTCAGCAAGCAGAAGATTGAGTCAATCAGTATGGTGGAGAGGAGGGCGTTATGAAGGTTTGGTTGCGGCATGCTTGCGAACCGGCGGTAGTCTGGAGGGCAACCAAATATGCATTTTTTGTCGGGATCATTCTGATCCTCATCAACCACGTGGATCACATTTTCCAGGGAGAAATCACGGATACCAGTCTCATCAAGATGGGGCTTACCGTACTGGTACCGTATCTTGTATCTACCTTTTCCAGCGTTGGTGCCATCTTGAGTTTCAAGCAGTGAGAGGTATGCGCGAAAATAACCGGTCTTGCCGGGATTGTATAACCTGACTCGCCACCGGACGCCAGGCGCTATCCGTCGGCGAGAGCGTCCGCAGAATATTTCACCGGTTTGTCAATTCACCCGGGCAAGATCATTCAGCGACCAGTCGTGTTTGAAATAGTTTATTGTGACCGTGTTTGTATTCAACCAGCCCCGAGTACCCGGATCCAGATAGGGCAGTATGAAACCGAGCATACCTTTTTTGTAACCCTGGAACAGACGGCCGTCCTTTTTCATCAGCATTGCCAGAGTCAGCGTTCGCCCGGCGCGATCCAGTCGCAGCCCTTTGTCGGGATTGGCAAAGAAACGCTGGATCATAGCGTCCAATTGACTGTCCAGGCGCGCCGAAACGAATGGCTCGGAAGGGATATCCGGGCAACTGACTGCGGCACAGCTTGCAGCGAAGACAATGCGCGGGTCTTTGAACCGCGCTAGCAGCATTTCCTCCTCGATCTGCTTTAGTGAATAGTAGACGTTCCCGATCCGGATCGCTTTCTTCGACCAGGGGTATTTGGTCAGGCTGATACGCAGACTTCGGATTGAATCCACAGGATATTGATTGATCACCAGGCGCATTGCGGCAAAGTTGTAGGCATTAATCCAGAATGCCTTGGCCGCGCCTGAACCCTGCAATTGTGTCGTGTCTACTTGTTCGATTGCTTTCAGTGTCCGGTTGAAGAGTGAGTCTGCATTTTGTACGTCCCGTTTCATCTGCGCGTAGTCCAGGACCGTGGTATTGATACCGTTTATCCGCACCGCCGGACGCCAGTACGTGGCAAGCAGTTGCCCGTACAGACTATTGAATTCCGCAGAGCCGGCATGGGACAAATTTGTCGCCAGCGCCAACAGCACAACAATCCCTGGTATCGATATCTTTTGCATGTCGATATTTGGAGTTAGAGTAAAAATTGATTCATTTCAGGACAGCTATGGAACGCGGAGTGGTTCAATCTGACCTCAAACTATTCGGTGTCACGGGTCACCGAGTTCACCAGCGGACTGGCCCGGATCCTGCGGGGCGACTCTGCGGACCCAGATATGTTGTCAAATCTGTGTCCGCACACCTCTTGAAACCGGGCCGTTCGCTGCCTTCCGGCAGTCTACAACAAGCGTTATGCGTGTCCGTGCCCTTGGCCTTGTCCTTCTGTTGGCGTCTTCTGCATGATTGCAGCCAAAGCGACGCCGCCGATCAGAAGACCCACGATTACCTGGTTATAGGTTGGACCCACCAGCTTCGAGAAGCTGAGGACAAACGGTGCGGCGATCAACCACACTCCCAGGGCCAGGTTGGTATACTCCTTCCACAGATCAGCATGGCTGATTGCCGCGAAAGCAAACAGTACTACCGCTATGCCAATCAAATAGGAGTTGAATGCAGCTATGTCGCTAACAACGCCGATGCCAATGAACGGCGCCAGCACAAGCCACGCACCCAGCAGGACATTTGTCCAGTCTTGCCATCGTTTCTCTTTCATGACACACCTCCTTTGTTTCCCTTAGGGGCTACCCACAATGGATAACTCATTGGGACTTAACCTATATATACACCTGTGTGTTAAACACAGGTCAAGAGGTAAGGGGCCGTTTAGCGGGCGGTGCTAACCCTCTGGATCAAGTCAGCCAGCTCGGGACTGTCCATCGGGTCGGTCTGATCGATATACAGGAAGCGATACAAGTCGACCATCTGCCCCTTACTGGATTCGATGTTCTGGTTGAGTTCCCAGTCGAATTCGAGCAGCAGACTCAGGTAGCTATTGAGTGCACACATGCGATCGACAACGCCGCGGATATGAAAGCTGGCATAGTCGGCGTCGCTTGCAAGCAGCCGCTCAATGCGTGCCGTCACGTCGTCCAGCAGTTGGGCCGCGCGGGAACGATGTATTTTCAGTGACGGATGATTTAGTTCCGAGAGTCCATCGCGAATTTCGTCCAGCCAGGGGCGGTGCAGACTTCGGGTGGCGAAATCGCGAAGCACCTGGGCGCATAGCGTATTATGCGTACCTTCCCAGCTTTCCAGCACAATGGCGTCACGGTAGAGGCGCGGTAGCACACTAAATTCCTCAATAGTGCCATTGCCGCCCAGCACCTCGATCGCGTCACGGACCACTTGTGTGCACTGAATAGCAGTCCAGTATTTGTTGATGTTGACGTGGGTTCGCCGTGCCTCCGCTATTTCAGCTGAGGCATTGCCAGTGGCAAGTCGATCGCTCATGGCGAGGAGACGAAACGTGGTGGACACGGCAGCACGGGTCAGGACGTTCATGCGGGCGAGAATCTGCGCGACCGTGGCATGCTCAATAATTACCTTGCCAAAAGCAGTGCGGTGCCGGGCGTAACTCTGCGCTTCAATACAGGCACGCCGCATCAGACCACAGGCGGCAACGGCATTTTGTACCCGCGAGGTGTCGAGCACGATGCCTACCAGGTTTTTGAAACCGTTATCCAGTGGACCGACAGGTTCGGCCAGCGCACCATTGAAATCCACTTCTGCTGAAGCCATCGAACGCGTACCGAGTTTGTATTTCAAGCGACGGATGGTGAAATCATTGACCTCGCCATCCACAGTGCGGGGCACGAGAAATAATGCCAGGCCCTTTGTTCCTTGCGGCGCACCTTCCGGTCTTGCGGCGAGTACGAACAAGCCGGCATCGACCACGGAACAAAACCATTTTTCTCCGGTGATCCGGTAGCGCCCTTTGTGCGTTGTTTCTGGCGCGGCAACACAACTGTTCGCGGCAACATCCGAGCCACCTTGAACTTCGGTGACAAACTGCGCGCCATGCAAACGTGTTGTGTAATCTGTTTCAAACAATTGTGGCAAATAGCGTTTTTTTTGCCCGGCTGAACCGGCTTGCTGAAGTAGCTTGATCAAACCCGCGGTACACGCAACCGGGCACGCATGGCCCGCCTCACCGTTGTGGGCGATGAAATAGGCCAGGGCACCGCTGAGCATTTCATTGCCCGGTTGTTCCAAAACGGCGAGTACGCCGGTATCCCAGACACAGGCACCAAGTTCGTGATAGCTCGGGTGAAAAACCACTTCTTCAGTGCGTTCACCCATGCCGTTGAAACGGCTAAGTACTGGCAGGTTCTCGTCGCGGTTAGAGGCAATCGCCAGGTCATCCATTGTGGTCGCCGACAGGCTGGCGGCTTTACTCAGCATGGCCCGATGGCGTTGATAGTCCTCACCCATATGCATCTGCAGGATCCGCTGGATATTGGCATCGGCCTGTAGATAGTCCGTGGGTTTCTGCGCCTGCCATGCGGCGAGCGAAGCTCTGGCTTGCTGACTCCTGTTTTCTGACATGCCTTCCTCTACATAACTGCGGCTCCGATCGCCGCACAGATAGCAGTGATGGGTAACATTAAACTACACTACTACTATGAAGCCCACAATTTCGCCCGGCAAACGTTTACGCGCTGCACTGACACAGGAACGTCCGTTGCAGATCGTCGGTGTCATAAACGCTTATTGTGCCGTTCTCGCTGAACATGCCGGATTCCGCGCGCTCTATCTTTCCGGCGCCGGTGTTGCCAATGCCTCCCATGGACTGCCTGACCTGGGGTTGACCACGCTCGACGACGTGCTGGAGGATGTGCGCCGTGTTACCGGCATCACCGAGCTACCGTTACTGGTCGATGCCGACACCGGTTTTGGTGCCGCCCCCATGATAACCCGCTGTGTGCGGGAGATGATTCAAGCGGGTGCCGCGGGCATCCATATCGAAGACCAGGTGCCGGCCAAACGCTGCGGGCATTTGCCCAACAAGACTGTTGTCCCCATCCAGGAGATGGTGGATCGCATCAAGGCCGCGGTGGATGCCCGCACCGATGCAGATTTTGTCCTGATGGCCCGCACCGATGCCGTTGCCGTCGAGGGTATCGAGGCCGCCATCGACCGGTCCTGTCGTTATCAGGAAGCGGGGGCCGACATGATCTTTGCCGAGGCGGTGACCGAGCTCGATCACTACCGCCGGTTTCGCGAGGCCACCG
>JBGMQT010000082.1:0-7416 GCA_048060695.1 Acidiferrobacterales bacterium | reverse complement strand
CCAGGCTCGACGTGGAAGGCCGGATGGCCCCCTTAAAGGGCTCTGACCCCTTTAGAGTGCCGCTTTAGTGCCTTTAAAGACTTGTGGGCGCCCTATTAATTGACGGTAATCATTTTTACGGATTCACTTACCTCGGGATCAATCGACCTCATACCCACAGTGAGTTGCTGAATGAATTTCTCCCCCATTTTTTCTGCTGCCTCATATGCCAGAATAAGATCACCTGGTCTGCCCTCTACAAGCACCTCGAATAACTGCTCAGCCTGTGACAGATCCCGCTTGATTTTTTCAACCGACCCCGCTCTTCTTCTTTGACTGACAACCAGTTTATGAAAAGCAAAACGAGCTGGCGCAGGCACGTTTATGAGAATACCGTGTTTATAAAGTAATGTTGCGGGCTGGATATCTTCTAATAAGTAATCCAGAAATCGAACAGGTTCGGCGCACGCTCCCAGACCGGCGATATTAGCCGGTTTTGCCGTATCTCTCCCACGCATCGGGGTTAATAGTTCGACTGCCAGTTCCTGTCCGCGAATTTTGAATTTGGTCGAAGGAGATTTTCGATTTAGTGCTGGCACTTCGAGAAAACCCATGCCGCTATTCAATAATACATTGGACAAATTTATCGGTTTTTTGTTGCGCGGAAAAACAATGGGATATTCGTTGTCGCTGGCGAGGTCGATATCACGCGTTTGCAGGCCACTGTACCAGGTAACACCCAGCATGTTGGCGTAAGCCCGAAACGCCAGTGTGCCAACTACAACGCCGCCTGCGAGAAACACACCGGAGCGTTCCAGTAAGGCGAGGACCTTTCCCTCATTGTCTGGTGTTGCTGTCGCGCCGCCTGCAAGTGACATCGCGACCAAACGACTCCGTGTCACCCGATCGTCTTCGGTGGACTCCCACAAAGCCCGTTCTTCATCAATCTTGTCCAGTAACTCGGTAGTTTCTTCCCCAAGATAGTGCTCGCTACGACGTGCGCCGAGACTGATGTACAAATACCAGTAGCGCTTGCCAGCCACCTTTTTTGACTTAAAAGATATATTGGCACCATCCGGCGCGGGAAGGACGCACTGCTGCATCAATTCGCTGTATTGCAGTGTGACCGCATCGGGTAATCTTTGAAATTTGGCCATATACATACCTTACTTATACCGCAAGTATATATTATATGCGGTATAATTATAACTATCTGTATATTAACAATATATTACTATTCCAGCGTCCAGTATGCTCATATATTAACAGGTTTTGAGCGGAAGTTATACCGCATATTATGTTATCTGCGGTATATACAGGATCATGGGATCAATTGTCAGGTTGGCCGATTTAAATTCGATCGGTTGTCAACCGATCGCCGGCTGGCGCGTTATTTCTCCTACAGACAACTTAATCTGGGAGAAATACATGAATAAGCAATTTTTAATCAGTAGCACACTGGCCGCTATTTTTGCGGCCTCACCCGTCTTTGCCGACGAGTCGGGGCTTGGCCAATCCGTCGAGAATCTCTTCGACCGTAGTGGCGACCGGGTCGAAAATCGTCTCGATCGACGTGGTGATGTGATCGATAACCGCCTGGACCGCAAGGGCGATCGTATTGATGATCGGCTGGATAGAAAGGGTGATCGAATCGAAGACCGATTTGACAACCGCGCTGATCGTGCCCGCGAGGCAGGTAATGACCGGCTGGCCAACCGCATGGAGCGCCAGGGTGACAGAATTGATCGGCGTTTTGATCGCAAGGGCGATCGCATTGATCGGGGGCTGGACCGCAAGGGCGATCGCATTAACAATAGGATGGACCGGAGAGGCGGTCGCGTTGACAGGCGTATGGATCGTCGAGGTCAACAGGCCAATCGTCGCATTAATCGTCGCAATAACGGCTTCCAGCGTCGTAACGCGAGTGCGCGCCGTGGTGGCGTGGGTGGCGGGCGTGGTGGCATGCGTCGCGGACGCCGCTAGGCAGGCAATGGCCTTGTGCCAGAATGCGGTTCCGGTTTTTGGTAATGGGATGAAAGCGAGGAGATTAAACTGGATTCCACCCGGATACTGGACCGTTTTCTGGCCGGCGTTGAGCGCCGGGCCTTCGTTACCGCCCGAATGGCCGTAGGCAATGACGACGAGGCGCTGGATATTGTGCAGGACGCGATGCTAAAGCTGGCGCAGCGATACAGCAATCGGGATGAGACCGAATGGGGGCCGCTGTTTCACCGCATTTTACAGAGCAAGATTCGGGATTGGTATCGACGATCAAAAGTACGGAACAGGTGGCGTGTCTGGTTTGGCGGCGGCGGTAAGGATACCGGGGATTTCGAGTCGGATATCATTGATCAAACCCCTGATCCTGGTGCCCGCGCGCCGGAACAGGAGATGGCGACCCGACAGGAACTGGCTGTATTGGAGCAGGCCATCGCCAACCTGCCGGCCCGACAGCAACAGGCGTTTATTTTAAGATCATGGGAAGGCCTGAATGTGGCACAAACGGCAGGCGCCATGGGTTGTTCTACTGGCAGTGTGAAGACCCATTATTCACGCGCACTGCAGTTTTTGCGTAGTAAGCTGGATGACTACCAGTGAAATGATGAAGCGACATGGTCAATAGGAATGAGTGACAGCAACGACAAATTGATTGGTCAATCGCGCCGCGTACTTGACGAGCGCATCGACGAACTGGACGACAACGTGATCGCCCGGCTGCGTGCGGCCCGGCTGCGTGCCACTGACATTGCAACCCGAAAAAATGAGCGCCCGGCGTGGATTAAACCAGTGGGCGGACTGGTGGCTGCGACCCTGGTGGTCGGTGTTGCCACTTCGTTGTGGATGACCAATCCATCGGTGCCAAAATACAGCATCGAAGACATGGATATTCTCGCTTCAGCGGAGAGCCCGGAATTTTATCAGGACCTGGAGTTTTATTTGTGGCTAGAGGAACGCTCGCGTGCCGGTTAAGCGTTTGATGATGGCACTGGCTATTTTAATCGCGTTACCGGCCCATGCAGAGGAAGTGCCTGATGTGGAAATGCTGGAATATCTCGGTAGTTGGGAGACCGCAAGCGGCGAATACATCGACCCGACCGAGCTGACAGCAGAAGACCTGGAACAGGAATCTAAGGAATCGAACGAAAAATGATTTTTGAGAACCGCACAGTTCAATCGTTTATCGTGACCACTGTTGTTGCGCTGGGCCTCGTTCTGGCCAGCCCGCAAGCCCTGGCTCAGGCCTGGGAGGATCTAGGCAAAGAAGAGCAAAAGGTACTGCGCTCGATGAAAGACACGTGGAATGATTTACCTGCAGAGCGGCAGCAGAGATTACAACGCGGCGCCAAACGATGGCAGAAAATGTCGCCGGAGCAACGGCGCAACGCTAAATCACGTATGAAGAAATGGCGTGAGCTGTCGCCAGAGCAGCGTGAGAAAGTACGTGAGCGCTATCGCCGTTTTCGTGAGCTGCCGCCGGAGCAGCAGGAGCGGGTTCGTAAACGTCGTGAGTATTTTCGTTCTTTGCCACGGGAGCAGCGCGAGCGGTTACGCCAGCGCTGGAAAGAGATGTCTCCCGAGCAACGCCAGCGACTACGCGAACGGCGGCAGAACATATCACCCGAACGACGCCAGCAAATGCGCCAGCGCTGGAAAGAGATGTCGCCGGAACAGCGTGAGCGCACACGGCAACGCTGGAAACAGAGATCACCCGGGGATCAGAACCGTTCCGGGGGTTCTCGTTCCAGAGGCAGAACTTCTCGCTAGCTAGTCGCTGCTCTGTTTGAGCCGTAATTCAATTTGTTCCAACGGAATTATCTCGCCCTGATTAATGCCCTCGCAGCGCCTGGCCTCTGATTGCCAGTCCTTGTACCTCTCAACCACTTCTGGCCAGAAAGGATAGCTACGGCATTGCGCTGGTCTTTGGCGGTAGATACTGCATTGCGCGTCGACCAGAAAGGGGCAGGTACCGTTTTCATCCAGCCGGATTCCGCGATCCCCCCACGGCAGAAGCTCGGTATAAGTTCGCAGGAATCTGTTTCGTGAAAGCGCCAGATGAAGCTGGATTATTTTGAGTTCCTTTTCGCTGGCGGCAATATAGTGCGACCGCGGATCACCCTGGCAACATTTGCCACACCCGGTACAGTGAAAACGCAGCGCAGTTTTCCTATAAAAAGGTGGTTTGCGTGGAACTTTCAAGAGTTGCCCTTTTTTAGTCGCTGCCATTTGCGTCAGATTATGGCATCTATTATTGTTCGGGCCGAAATTTAATCGATGGCCGTACCTCGCCAGGAAAACCGCTTGAACCCGAAAACAGCTCTTTCAACTGCCCGAAGTGCGACACCCTTGCGGTGTTTTCCCTACTGAATGATACCTGGGAATGACACCACACATCGGCCGGTTTCCGCCCGGTTTCCGCTTTCTTTAAAGCTTTGACTGCCAGGCTGTTATGATCGACCGCCAGTTTTCACGTTGCAAATGGCACTACCACCATCACGGATTAAATGAATAAACAACGAAAAAAGATTATTGTGCTGGGGGGATACGGTGCCGTCGGAAGCAGAATTTGCACCGCAATTGCCCGCATTCCCTATGTTGAATGTGTCATCGCTGGCCGTAACCCCAAACGTGCCCGTCGCCTGGCTAAATCCATTTCCGCCAGCACCTTGCGCATCGACGTGGATGATGAAGAAACCGTGGAACATGAGCTGGCGAAGGCCTTTTTGGTAGTCAATGCTGCTGCGCCATTTCAAAAGCAAAGTCTGGCCGTACCCCGGTTTTGTGCCAAATCCGGTATCCACTATATCGATCTTGCGGACGACCGTGGTTACGTAAACGAGGTGTTGCGCCTAAATGCGCAGGCCAGGCGCGGCGGGAGCCTGTTAGTAACCGGTGCGTCGTCCATGCCCGCGATGGCGGCAGTGCTGACCGATTCTCTGGCGGTTTATTTCGACAAGATTGGCGAGATCCGTACTTTCACGGTCGGTGGCAACACTGTGCCGTTTGGCCGCGCCAGTGTGTATTCGTTGCTGAGCAAAATTGGTGAAAAGCTGCGCAGTAAACGACGAGGTCGCTGGACCGAACCCGTTTGCTGGACCGAGCCCAAAAAAGTCAGTTTTCCGGCCCCGGTGGGTCGGCGTCGTACCTATTTATATGATGTCCCGGCACCGGATCATTTCTCACGCGCCTTTGACGTGCAAACCGCCACTTTCCGAATGGGTTTACAGCCGGGTTGGCTCAATCGCGCTCTGGGATTGCTCGGTTGGTTACGCCGTATCGGATTGTTGAAGCGACCGATGCGCTATACCGGCTTGTTGCATGTCTTGGCCCGTCGGTTCCGCCAACGTGGCGATGCGGGTTATGCCATTCAAGTACAGGTGCAAGGCACCCAGGGCAGTCGGGAAGTAAGCCATGCCGTAACGCTGGTCGAGGCTGACAGCGCGGGGATGGGCATTACCACGAGCATTGTAATAACCCTGATTAAGCGATGGATAGAGACGGGGGTTGAAGATTCCGGCGCATTTACAACGATCGGACTGGTGAATTTTGAGGACGTCAAATCCGAACTCATTAACAACCATGTAAAGATGGTACGGGCGTGAGCCTTTCTGGCCCCACCGGTTTTAGCCGCCCAATTCATTTGTAAATTGGTGGAAGCGGCCCGGGCAGGCGCGGTAAGCTAGACACCTGATCGAAACTGGAACGTTTTGAGAATGAATAAATTTATTGTGCCTGGACTGGTAGCAATTGTATTCGTGACCGGTTGTGGTTACAAAGGCCCGTTGGTTATGCCGGATAAACCAGCGGCCAAGAAAGCACCAATCGGGAAAGTATCAACTGAGAAACCGGCAGCCGAGAAATCAGAAAAGCGAAAGACACCGTGAGCGTTGTGAACCCAGGCAGCACCGAGCAGGATAGGTTGGAAGCATTCTTCTATCAGGATGGTGAGCTGTTTGCAGAAAATGTAGCACTGAAAAAAATTGCTGATGCGGTCGGTACACCGTGTTATGTCTATTCGCGCGCTATGATTGAGACAGCGTGGAAGGCTTATGACGAGGCCTTTGGTGGCAGAGACCACCTGGTGTGTTATGCCGTCAAGGCCAATTCGAATATTGGCATCCTGAATTTACTTGCGCGGCTGGGGTCGGGGTTCGATATTGTGTCCGGCGGAGAGCTGGAACGGGTCCTTCGCGCCGGTGGCAAGGCAGAAAATATTGTTTATTCGGGTGTTGGCAAGAGCGAGATCGAAATGCGGCACGCGCTGGAAGCAGGCATTGGTTGTTTCAATGTTGAATCAGAGGCAGAGCTTTATGCGTTGAATAATGTTGCTGCCAGCATGGATTTCAATGCCCCGGTGTCGCTCAGGGTGAATCCCGATGTGGACCCCGATACCCACCCTTACATATCGACCGGGATGAAAGAGAGTAAGTTCGGTATCCCCATTCAGCAGGCGGGCGCACTGTACGAGAACGCCCGCGAGTTATCGAATATTGAGCTTAGGGGGGTGGCCTGTCATATCGGGTCGCAACTGACTACGTTGGAGCCCTTCATCGATTCGCTCGAGCGCGTGTTATCGCTGGTGGGTGAATTGTCGGATGCCGGTATCGATCTGGAGTGGCTGGATCTCGGGGGTGGTCTGGGTGTTCGCTATTATGATGAACAACCTCCGGAACCCGAAAGACTGGTGGTGGCATTGATGGACCGGTTGCAGGAAATGGGTTCCCGCTATCAACGCATGCGCGTCATTATCGAACCGGGTCGGTCTATCGTCGCTAACGCCGGCCTGTTGCTAACACGTACGCTTTACCTCAAGCACGGTGAGGTACGTAATTTTGCAGTGGTAGACGCGGCAATGAACGATTTGATGCGTCCCGCATTGTACGATGCCTGGCTGGATATTGTTGCTGTGGACAAAAACCTGCAGCGGGACTCACAGGTCTATGACGTTGTCGGGCCGATTTGCGAAAGTGGGGATTTCCTTGGCCGGGATCGTGAGTTGTCGTTGGCCGGGGGCGATTTGTTGGCGATCATGTCGTCGGGCGCCTACGGAGCTGTCATGAGCTCCAACTACAATACCCGACCCCGCGCAACAGAAATGCTGGTGGACGGTGATCGATATCACGTTATCCGCCGCCGGGAAACGATTGACGAACTGCTGGCGACGGAATCACTGCTGCCGGAATAGGCGTGCTAATAATAATTTTTGACGCAAAGGCGCGAAGTCGCAAAGAAAACCTTAAGAGCGGTCTGTAAGACCGCTGAATGAGGAATATTTATTATAAAGGCCGGCTATCATAGCCGGCCTTAAGAGAAGTTACTCCTGTTTCTACCGCCTGTAAGGCCTCCCTTTATTTGCCTTTGCGTCAAAAATTATTAAACATTGTAGTGATCCGATCCACGTCAGGATTTAGTTTGTGTTTTTTTCAGCCTACGCTCACG
>JBGMQT010000081.1:0-7453 GCA_048060695.1 Acidiferrobacterales bacterium | reverse complement strand
ACTTCAAACACAAGATCGTGGCCGGCCAAAGGATGACCAAAATTGACGGTAACGATATCCTCGGTAAATCCCATGATCGTTCCCGGAATCTCGTCGCCGCTGGGCGACGTAAATCCCACGACCTGTCCCGGCCCAATTTCCAGGTCTTGCGGAAACTCACTCATGGGAATGTTTTGCATATTGTCTTCGTTGATCTCTGCCGGTCCGTAGGCATCCTCAGCAGCAATCTCGAATCGCCGCTTTTCACCTGCTTTCAGTCCCAGTAATGGTTTTTCCATGCCTTCGACCAGATCGCCATCACCAATAACAACCGTCATGGGCTCTTCTCCCACGGTGGAGTCGACGAGAATATCCTCTTCCACCAGTCGCAAGGTGAAGTGCATCGTAACCGTTGAACCGTACTGGATTTCCACTGACTCAGTCCGTTTTCTGGTTGCGGCTTAATATTTTTATGCCGAACATGTCCAGTGCCAGCAATATCGCACCGATAAAGATGGCACTGTCAGCGACATTGAATACTGGCCATGACCAGGTCTTGTAATACAACTGAATAAAATCGACGACATACCCCAGGCGCACGCGGTCCGCCAGATTACCTATGGCACCACCGAGTATAAACGACAATGCCACCGCAGTTTGCAGGTCGCGACGTGTCAGGCTGCGAATCATAAACACAATGACAACAGATACCGTAAAAGCGATGGCAATAAAAAACCAGTTTTGCCAACCACTGGCCTGGTTGAGAAAACCAAACGCGGCACCGCTATTGAATGTGAGATTGAGATTAAAAAAGGGCAGTACGGCTATCGGAGGCCCGGCAAGCACTTCCAGTGCCAGCAACTTGCTTGCCTGGTCCAGGATCAGTATCAGCACTGCGACCCACAATAGTCGAATCATCAGGCAAACCTCCGAGACTCACCCGTCCCTTCTGTTCCGTCCATCACGTTTTGCACACACCGCCCACAGAGCAACTTGTGCTCCTTATTGGCGCCGACATCTTCACGATGATGCCAGCAGCGAATACATTTATCGTGGGTCGATGGCGCTACCGCAATAAATAATCCGTCACGTTCAGTTTCCGCGGCCCCATCCCCGCGCGCCTCTACGTCATGAAGCCGCGCATAAGACGTAATCAACACAAAATGCAACTCATCGCCCAGCTTTTCCAGGCTTGCTTTAAGTTCAGGTAAACAATACAGGTCCACTTCTGCATCCAGCGGACCACCGATCCCGCCGGCAATGCGCAATTGCTCCAGCTCACGATTCACCGCATCACGAACGGCAATGATGTCAGACCACATCTCCTTGTCCAATTCAATGGCGGTGGGTAATGGGTACCATTGCTCAAGAAAAATCGACTCACCGCGCTTGCCGGGCATATAGCGCCAGATTTCTTCGGCAGTAAAACTCAGTATGGGCGCCAACCATCGCACCAGGGCCTCGAGAATGTAATACAGGGCAGTCTGCGCCGACTGCCGACCGCGACTGTTGGCCGGCATGGTGTAGAGGCGATCTTTGAGAATATCGAGATAGAAGCCACCCATCTCCACCACACAGAACTGGTGCAATTTCTGATAGATTTGATGGAACTGAAAATTGTCGTAAGCGCCTTTGATTTCTTCTTGCAAATCTACTGCTTGCGACACGGCCCAGCGATCCAGTGATAGCATTTCTTGCATGGGCAAAGGGTTGTCGGGATCAAACCCGTCGAGATTGCCCAACAAGTACCGCGCTGTATTGCGGATACGGCGATAGGAATCGGTCATGCGTCGAAGAATCTCGTCGGACAGGCTCATCTCGGCACGATAGTCGGTCGCCGCGATCCAAAGTCGCAGAATATCAGCACCCAGTGTTTTGATGATCTTTTGCGGTTCAATGACGTTGCCTTTGGACTTCGACATCTTCAGTCCCTGGGCATCAATGGTAAAGCCATGGGTCAATGCTGTTTTATAGGGCGCGATTCCGTTGAGGGCGACAGACGTTAGCAGCGACGACTGGAACCAGCCGCGATGCTGATCCGACCCCTCAAGATAAAGATCGGCAGGAACATCACCGAGTTCTTCCCGTGTTTCGACGACGCAGGCGTGCGACACGCCGGAATCAAACCAGACATCCAGGGTGTCGGTCACCATGTCGAACTTGTCAGCGTCTTTACCCAGCAATTCGGCGGCATCCAGATCAAACCAGGCGTCGATTCCTTTTTGTTCCACGCGTTTCGCGACTTCTTCAATTAGCCTGGGTGTATCGGGATGAATATCGCCTTTGATCTTGTCAGTAAACAAAGCAATGGGGACACCCCAGGTACGTTGACGCGAGACACACCAGTCCGGGCGACTTTCCACCATGCCGGCTATGCGAGCCTTGCCCCAGTCCGGGATCCAGCGCGTATTCTCGATCGCCTTTTGGGCCTCGTCACGAATGGCATCGACATCAATGAACCACTGCGATGTTGCGCGAAACATTATCGGTGTCTTGTGACGCCAGCAATGCGGGTAGCTGTGCAGCAGTGCCTCGGCGTGAACCAGATTGCCTCTGGCCTTCAGTACCTCGATAACATGGTCATTGGCCTTGAAAACATGTTCACCCGCAAAGAGCTCGGTATCTTCAATAAACTTGCCATTGGCGCCGACGGGGTTCTCCACCGGTAATTTGTAACGCCGGCCCACCACGTAGTCATCCAGACCATGGCCGGGGGCGGTATGTACGGCGCCGGTACCGGCCTCGGTGGTTACGTGCTCGCCAAGAATAATCGGCACTTCCCGTTGATAAAACGGGTGCTGTAATTTAATCCCTTCGAGCTCGTTGCCGAGACAGGTCGCCACAACTCGATAGTCGTCAATATCCCATCGCAACATGGCGTCTTTCATCAGTGCTTCCGCCATCAGTAACCGCTCCTGACCAAAACTACCGGCACACTGGACAATGACATATTCCAGATCAGGATTAAGCGCCACCGCCTGATTGGCCGGCAGGGTCCACGGTGTCGTGGTCCAGATAACGACATGGATCGGACCTTCACCCTTGTGGGTACCTGGCGCATGTTCGACGCGAGCCATTAACTCCTCGCTATCCACTACTGCAAAACGCACGTCGATAGCGGGCGAGCTTTTGTCGGCATATTCCACTTCTGCTTCCGCCAGTGCCGATCCACAGTCAGCGCACCAGTGCACCGGCTTGTGTCCTTTTATCAAGTAACCTTTATCGATGATGCGACCAAGGGTGCGAATAATGTCGGCCTCGAAACTGAAATCCATGGTGAGATAGGGATTATCCCAGTCGCCGATAATCCCCAGACGAATAAAATCTTCTCGTTGGCGGTCCACCTGTTTTTGCGCATAGTCACGGCAGGCCTGACGGAACTTGCCGGGTTCAACGCGGTGGCCAGCCTTGCCGATTTTTTTCTCCACTGCGAGCTCAATGGGTAGTCCGTGGCAATCCCAACCCGGCACATAGGGCGCATCGAAACCGTCCATGCTGCGTGACTTGACGATGATATCTTTCAGGATCTTGTTGACGGCGTGCCCCAGATGGATATCGCCATTGGCATAGGGCGGGCCGTCATGCAACACATAACGATCGGCATTTTTGCGCTGTTCCCGCAGGCGTTGGTACAAATTGAGGTCGCGCCAGAACTCGAGCGTCTCGGGCTCACGATTAGCCAGATTGCCCTTCATGGGGAACTTGGTCTGCGGCAGATTGATTGTATCCTTGTATTTTTTCTTGTCTTCTTTATCGTTCATGCTCTTGCTCGAAACTCTTATCGTCTACTTGCAGTCTATTTATGTTCGGCGAACCAGTCGCGTGTTTCTTCAATGTCCTTCATGATGCGCGCCTTCAGCACATCCATCGTATCGTATTTTTCTTCATCCCTGATCTTGTGCAGGAAATTTATCTGCAGATGTTTCCCGTATATCTGGTCATCAAAGTCGAGCAGGTGAATCTCCAGCAGTGTGCGCGTTCCCCCCACCGTGGGACGCGAGCCGATACTGGCCGCCCCCCAAACCGGTTCGCACTCAAGGCCGAATACTTCCACCACAAAAATGCCATGCAAAGGTGATCGTTTGCGGTGCAGAAAAATATTAGCCGTAGGAATTCCCAGCGTGCGCCCGATCTTGTCACCGTGGGCCACACGGCCGCACATGCGATAGGGTCGACCCAGTAGCTTCTCCGCCTGTTCCAGATTTCCCTGTTCCAGCGCCACGCGCACGCGTGTGCTGCTCACACGTTCCCCATCAACAGCGAAGGTACGCATCGTAACTACCTGAAATTCCTTGTCTTTTCCCGCCTGTTCAAGTTTGGCGAAATTACCGCTACGGCCCTTGCCGAAGCGAAAATCGTCACCAACGACCAGGTAACGTACGCCCAGGCCGTCTACCAGCAGGTGTTGGATAAAATCATCCGCTGACAATTGTGCAAAATGCTCGTTGAAATTGATACACAGCACCCGATCCACCGAGTAACGTTTCAGGGCCTGCAATTTTTCGCGCAGGCGGGTTAACCGTGGCGGTACACTGCCGGGACGAAAAACTTCCATCGGTTGCGGTTCAAATACGATTACCGTGGTTGGTAATGCCAGTGCCTGCCCCTTTTCCACCAACTGGCCCAGAACCGCCTGGTGTCCAAGGTGCACACCATCGAAATTTCCAATGGTGGCAACGCAACCCACGTGTCGAGGTCGCAGATTGTGCAACCCGCGTATCAGCTCCATGGTTCTGTTCTATCAGGGAAAAGTGGAAGCAGCAAAGCCGGCAAGGTTACCAGAAAATGGTGCCAGGGACTAAAAGACCAGATTAAAACGGGGCTTGAGAGTAGGAGCCGACTCCCGTTGGCGATATTTTTTCGCCGTCAGGAGACGGCTCCTGCCTGGCACTCATTGCTGATGTTCAAGCGTGTGACCAGTCCGGGTCCATTTCTTCCATCACCTGCTCCAACGGACGGCGGTCGGCAAAACCTTCGTCATAGCTATGATAGTGCGCTAGCCGCAGTTCAGGAAATTTCCAGCACAAATAACCATCGCCCGTATCAAAGTCCACCAACCACAGGCCTTTAACTACCAGTCCCAGCCGCTCCATCTTGCCAACCCAGCGTTTCACCACTACTTCGTACCGGGCCTCGACGTCAGCGACTCGATGGTCGGTTGGCAACAGGCTTTCGAGCAATTTACGCACCGGTTCCAGCTCGGCATACGCAGCGTGGGTAACACGACGCACCAACGGGAATAGAGCTTTTGCTTCCGTTAGCGAAAACACGCGGGTCTCCCCGGCAGGAATAATTTCAGCAATGTCGATCTGGTCGGTCATGGTCACTCTTGTGCGGAGTTCATCCTCAATTCGGCCGGCCGCGTTCCCAGCATGGCCATAATTAAAACATAGACCAAAAATCCGGTGCTAATCCAGACACCAAGCCGGAAAACGCGCCCGGTGGCATCAATTGCCAGCCACAGCTGCAGATCCCCGCGCACATAATACAGCACCCCCGCCATCACCACCGTCGCGAAAACGATTCTAAAGATCAGCCACGGCCAGCCTTTTCCAGGTCGATAAACCTCCAGTTGCCGCAATCGGCGATAAAGCAGCCCGGCGTTTAGAAAGGCCGCCAGTGAAATCGCCAGTGCTAAACCCACATGTTTTAACGGGAAAACAAGGATCAGACTGAGGACGATATTGGTGCCGAACGCTATCGCGGCAATCTTGGCCGGGGTGGCAGTATCATGGCGTGCGAAAAAACCCGGGGCCAGTACCTTTATCAACATGAAGGCGATCAGACCCAGTGAAAACGCCATCAGCGCCTGACCGGTTTTGACAACATCGCCGCCCTGAAACTCGCCGTAGTAAAAAAGCGTCGTGATAATAGGTTCGGCCATCACCGCGAGCCCCACTGCTGCCGGCACGCCGACAACTAAAACCCAGCGCAAGGCCCAGTCGAGTACGTGCGAAAATTGCTGTGGGTCATCGGCGACGTGCTCTCGCGACAAACGGGGCAGGATGACAGTGGCAAGGGCAACGCCGAATACACCCAGTGGAAACTCCATCAGACGATCAGAGTAGTACAACCACGACACGCTACCGGTAACCAGAAACGATGCCAGGATGGTATTGACCAGCATATTGATCTGCGACACCGAGCTGCCAAAGATCGCCGGCCCCATCAAACGAAATACACGTACCACCCCGGCATCCTTTTTGAGCCGAAACCGTGGCAACATGCCGATACGCACCAGAAAAGGAACCTGGAAAAACAACTGCACCAGGCCGGCAATAAGCACACCCCAGGCCAGCGCCATCACCGGCTGCGCCAGAAGCGGCGCCAGCCAGAATGCGGCGGCAATCAATACCAGGTTTAATAAAACCGGCGTGAACGCCGCGGCGGCAAAACGACCGTAGGTATTGAGCATGCCGGCTGCCATTGCCACCAGTGAAATAAACAATAGATAGGGAAAGGTGATACGCAACATGGCCACGGTGAGCTCGAATTTTTCCGGTTCATCGATAAAACCCGGGGCCAGCGCCATGATCAACGCCGGTGCCGCAAACACACCGATCAAAGTGACGATAAAGAGTATGGTGGCGAAGGCGCCCGCCATGTAACCGGCAAACTCACGGATTTCGTCATCCCCGCGCCGGGAGCGATACTCGGTAAATACAGGTACAAAGGCCTGGGAAAAGGCCCCTTCACCGAATATCCGGCGAAAGAAGTTGGGGATACGCCAGGCAACGTAAAAGGCATCTGCTGCAACGCTGGCGCCAACGAAGTTGGCAAAAACGATATCACGCGCCAGACCCGCCAATCGCGAAATCAGTGTCATACCACCGGTAACAGCGGTGGATTTAAGCAATTTGTGAGACAAATACCTTCTCCGGGGATCTTGCGCCCGAGTGTAAGGCAAACAACACGAAACACGAAAACCCGTAGCGCGAAAACGACCTAAATCGTTGACAAAAGAGGGTGAAAACTCCATAGTTGCGCGCCCGTAGAGACCCGGCTAGCCGATCGAGACGGCTCTGCAACCGAACAAATTGAGAGGAAGACACATTGGCAAATAGTGCACAAGCCAGAAAGCGGGCGCGCCAGAACGTGACCCGTCGCGAACACAATACCGGTCGCCGCTCGATGATGCGCACCCACATCAAGAAGGTACTGATGGCTGTAGAAACAAAGGATCAGGAAGGCGCCAAAAGCGCTTATCGTGATGCGGTATCGGTGATTGACCGTTCCGCCAAAGCGGGCCTTATCCACAAGAATGCGGCGGCGCGCTACAAGAGCCGTCTGAACACCCGTGTGCAGGCGATTTGATAATAATTTCTGTCGCGAAGGCGCGAAGAAAATCCCTAGAGCGGTCTGAAAGACCGCAGAATAAGGAAAATTCATAAGGAAGGCCGGCTATTCTTGCCGGCCTTAAATAATAAAGAGTATTCGATAATCGCGGCCGGATAGGCCGCCTTTTGTTTTTCTT
>JBGMQT010000080.1:0-7603 GCA_048060695.1 Acidiferrobacterales bacterium | reverse complement strand
CTTTCCGGAACTGCATACCCTACAATGTGCCCAGCTGCCGTTTGCGACACCAGAGCGGCAAATGGGTTTTGGCCAGTATCTCATCGGTCGCCATGTCGGAGCGGGCCCGCCGTCTGTACGCTAACAAAATCATGGCCATCATTTTCCTCCGGGAAGAGGCGACCGTAACGTCTGTGCCACAGCATCATACTCTGCAGGTATTTACCCTTGGTGGTTTTGGTATTGTGGTGGGCGGACACAGCATTGATATCGGCAAGTGGAAGCGCAAACACGCCGTGACACTGCTGAAATACCTGGTCAACCAACTCGATCACCCCGTACATCGTGAACGTCTGATCGACTGCCTGTGGCCGGATGTCGATGAAAAGCAGGGTTGGGGCCGCCTGAAAGTAACCATGTATTGTCTACGGCAAGAGTTACGTGCCAGTGGCGTAAGCGATGAGGTGGTGAAAACGATTGATAATGCCTACCTGCTCAGACGCGATGTGGTCTGGGTGGACACGGATGTTTTTGAACGGTTCGTCGCCGAAGGACAGGCGCTACAACAACGAGAGCAATGGAGCGAGGCCTTGAGCCGCTACAATGAGGCAAGGCATCTCTATCAGGGCGATTATCTGGAAGAAGAGACATATTCGGACTGGTGTGCCGAAGAGCGGGAGCGGCTACACGAACTTTATCTGGAGATGCTGGCCAGAACTACAGAATGCTACGTAGAACTTGGTCAGTATGCTGATGCGATTCACATTTGCCGCAAAGCCCTGGTTTTCGATCCTTGCCGAGAGAACTTCCATTTTATACTGATGGAGTACCTGGTGAAGGACGGCCGTCCCGATTTGGCGTTGGTTCAATACCGCCACTGCCAACAAATTCTGTGTCGGGAGTTTGGCGTGCAGCCCCTGCCCGAGACGCAGCACCTGTATCAGAAAATTCTCAATGGGGGAGATAACGCCCAGGCTAGCGGCTAAGGCCGTGCTTATCACCTTGAAAGAGTACTAGCACCACCAATCCTGACGTTGTAACACCGTTGGCCCAATCATTGCCAGGCCGACAAAGCTTCTTTCCCTATTTCATACTGACTCCGCCCATCAGCCAAACACTGGCAGGTCCCCGGGATCCTGACAGGCCGCTCGCAATCTTGTGTCACCGGAGTGTCACCAGCGAATGTTACACCTACCTGCCACATACATACTTACATCGTTTGTTCGGAGGGTGGGCCTGGGTCAGGCGCTATGATCGGGAAGCATATCAAGGAGTCTTTCGTCGCGCGTATCTGGTTGGAGCCTGAAGAGAACGGGGGCGCGACGTGGCGCGGACACATACGACATGTCCAGAGTGAAAAGGATGAGTATTTTCAGGATTTGCTGAAAATGCGTGAATTTTTAAGTCGGGTGAGTGGGGTGACGGGACCTCCGTTGACTGTAGAACCGCTCAAGGATGCCTCGAAATCAGAGTCAGGCACAGGCTCAAACATGAAGCAGAAGGATTAGTCGGAGAAACAGATGCAATCATCAATAGAGCAAGCAACAGAAGCGGAAGTCGCTAATGCACAGGCCAAAAAATGGCTGGTTCCTGCTTTGGTGGTCTTTACAATTGTCCTTTTCATGGGGCCGGTACCAAAAGGCAGGGCGGCGGAGCCGGGCGAACAAGTTTTTCAAAGTGCCTGTGCAGGATGCCATTCTATTGGAGGCGGTAGACTTGTTGGTCCCGATCTGGCCGGCGTCTATGACAGGCAAACGCAGGCGTGGCTTGAAAGCTTTGTAAAATCTTCACAATCAGTGATTGCAAGCGGCGATCCCTATGCAAACGCCCTATATGAAAAATTCAACAAAACCCCCATGCCTGACAGCCCAATAACGGAAGGGCAAATCAAGGAAGTACTGGCATATATTAAAGTAGCGAGTGCAGCAGGCACAAGTGACGTGGGCGAAACTCAAGTGGCTGCAAAGGAGCCGGAAAAGGCCGCAACCAAAGAGGATATTACCCTTGGACTAGAGCTGTTTCAGGGAAAAGTCCGTTTAGAGAACAAAGGCCCAACCTGTATCTCCTGCCACAATGTAACCAATGACGCGGTCATTGGCGGGGGTATTTTAGCTAAGGATTTAACAAGAGTTTTCTCCAAATCCAAAATGAGTGAGGTGGCTGTTAAGGCTATTATCGGGGAGGCGCCATTTCCTGTCATGAAGGCTGCGTATGAGAATAAAAAGTTGACTGATAAGGAAGTTACTTCTTTGGTTGCTTTTCTGCAAGATGCCGATAAAAAGCATCAGTTTCAGCGTCCGCGTGATTATGGATGGGGACTTCTCATCAGCGGGGTGGTAGGCGCATTAATTTTATTTGGATTTTACTCCCTGCTCTGGCTACGACGAAGAAAAGACTCGGTAAACCAGGCGATCTACGACCGGCAGGTCAAATCTGAATAGGAAATAATTTAACGACGACTTTGGGCGGCGATTAAGCAAGTTTAACCAAGAGAACGGGTAACTATCATGGGCTGGATAAAAGACATTATTTCACCGGAAACTCGACAGTGGGAAGAGTTCTACAGAAATCGGTTCCAACACGATCGCATTGTTAGAAGTACGCACGGTGTGAACTGTACCGGAGGTTGCTCCTGGCAGATTCACGTTAAGGACGGAATCGTGGTTTGGGAAACGCAACAGCTGGATTACCCATTGCTTGAAGATTCACTCCCGCCATATGAACCCCGGGGATGTCAGAGAGGGATATCCTATTCCTGGTATCTGTATAGCCCACTGCGCATTAAGTACCCGTTGATCAGGAGCTCACTGATTGAAGCCTATCGTGAAGAAAAGGAAAAGGTAGGTGGTGACCCGCTTGCTGCGTGGGAGTCTTTGCAGGACAATACGGAAAAACGCAGGAAGTATCAAAAAGCACGCGGTATGGGTGGTTTCATGCGGGCCAGCTGGGATGAAGTGCTTGAAATTATGGCGGCCGCGAACATCTATACTGCCAAAAAATACGGACCGGATCGACTCTTCGGTTTTTCACCGATTCCGGCCATGTCTATGTTGAGTTATGCGGCAGGCGGGCGCTTTCTGCAACTGTTCGGCGGCGTCAATCTAAGTTTCTACGACTGGTACTGCGACCTGCCGACGGCCTTCCCCGAAATCTGGGGTGAGCAAACGGACGTTTGTGAAAGTGCGGACTGGTATAACTCGAAGATGATCGCCGACATGGGGGCGTGTCTGAACATGACACGCACACCGGATTGCCACTTTTTTGCGGAATCCAGACACAACGGTACCAAGGCGGTGGTGTTCTCACCCGACTTCTCCCAGGTCTGCAAATATGCGGACCAGTGGGTTCCTCTGCACGCCGGCAGTGATGGCGCACTCTGGATGGCAGTCTCGCATGTCATCCTGAAAGAATTCCACCATGATAAGCAGACACCCTATTTCCTTGAGTACTCCAAAAAATATACCGATAGCGCGTTTCTGGTGAAACTGGAAAAAGACGGCGACCACTACAAGCCAGGTCGTTTGCTGCGTGCCAAAGAGTTACAGGAATACAAAGATATCAGTAATGGCGACTGGAAATTCGTCAGCTGTGACGAAAATGACGGGCGCCTGGTAGTTCCCAAGGGCTCGATGGGCCATCGCTGGGATAAAGAGCCCGGCAAATGGAACATGAAACTCGAAAACACGGTGGATGATAAGCCTTACGATCCTGCACTTACTTTCCTGAATAATAATGATGACGTCCTGCAAACTGAGTTTATTGAATGGGGGCTCGATAAGAAGTCACTAAGGGGTGTACCAGTCAAGAATGTTGAAACAACGTCAGGAACTGCCGTTGTCACCACGGTGTATGACTTGATAATGGCGCAGTATGGGGTAGGCCGCGGTCTCGAAGGGGAATATCCAGCTGACTATACCGACAAAGATGCATCCTATACACCGGCATGGCAGGAAATATTTACCGGTGTGGATTCCAAAACGATTCTGCAGTTTGCGCGGGAATGGGCCAATACCGCCGATCTAACCAAGGGCAAATGCATGATCATCATCGGTGCCGGTATCAATCACTGGTACCACGCCAATCTGATGTATCGTGCCGGGGCGATGGCCTTGATGTTAAGCGGTTGTGTTGGCCGAAACGGTGGTGGGCTTAACCACTATGTCGGGCAGGAAAAACTCGCGCCCATGGACTCCTGGAGTTCGATTGCATTCGCCAAGGACTGGCATGATGCGGTCCGTTTGCAGCAGGCACCGTTGTGGCATTACATCAACACCTGCCAGTACCGTTATGATGGCCAGTATTCCCGATACAATACCGTACCCGATAACGAAATGACCCGTATGCATACGGCGGACACCATCTTCAAGTCGGTACGCAACGGCTGGATGCCTTATTATCCACAGTTTAATGCCAACCCTCTTGATCTGTGCAAGGATGCGATAAAAGCCGGTGCCAAGGATGACGACGACATTAAAAAGGCCGTGCTGGAGAAACTGAAATCCAGGGAACTCGATTATTCAATCGCCGATCCGGAGGCCCCGGAAAACCACCCAAGGGTCTGGTACATCTGGCGCGGTAACGCGATCACCGGCAGCATGAAGGGCCATGAATACTGCCTGAAGCATTATTTAGGTACGCACTCCAATGTTATCGGTAAGGATTCGGACGATCACACCGAGGAAGTGAAGTGGCATGATGTGGCACCGGTCGGGAAAATGGATCTGGTGGTGGATCTGAATTTCCGCATGGATTCTTCGGCCCTGTATTCCGATATCGTGCTGCCGGCGGCTTCCTGGTACGAAAAGGCAGACCTGAATAGTACCGACCTGCATTCTTTCATCCATCCGTTATCGGCGGCGATTGCCCCTGTCTGGGAATCGAAAACGGACTGGGATATTTTCAAGGAGCTGGCAAAAGCGACCAGCGAACTGGCGAAGACCCACCTCTCCGAACCGCAGAAGGACATCATTTCTGCACCGTTGGCCCACGATACCGCCGACGAGATTACCCAGCCGGAGATCAAAGACTGGTACAAGGGTGAATGTGAGGCGATCCCTGGCAAGACCATGCACAAGCTTGCGATCGTCGATCGTGACTATACGAAGCTCTACGAGAAGTACATCACCCTCGGGGACAATATCCGAGCCAAGGGTCTGGGTGCGCACGGCAATCATTTTATGTGCGAAGCCGAGTACGATGAGATGATTGACTCTAATCATTTTCCAACGCGGGAGCTGGACGGCAAGGTCTATCCATCCATCGAAGAAGATGAGATGGCGGCCAATGCAGTACTTCACTTATCAAGCCTGACTAACGGCAAGTTGACGGTCAGGGCCTATGAAAATATGGAAAAGAAGACCGGTCTTGATCTGGTCGATCTGGCGAAAGGCAGTGAGGACGTCAAGATCCGTTACGCGGATCTGCAGGCGCAGCCAAGGCGATACAACACCTCTCCCCTGTGGTCCGGCCTGATGAATGACGGCCGAGCCTACTGTGCCTATACCTATAACTACGACAAGCTGGTGCCGTGGCGGACATTGACCGGTCGCCAGCATTTCTATCTCGATCATGAGATGTATATTGGCTATGGCGAGAATCTCCCAACCTATAAACCGGCACCAAAGCCCGAGGTTTACGGAGATTTGAAGGAAACCCTGAAAAATGGCGACGCCCTGATACTCAATTACCTCACACCCCACGGCAAGTGGCATATCCACTCAACCTATATGGAAAACCTGCGCATGTTGACACTGTCCCGCGGTTGCGAGCCTTGCTGGATGAGCGAGGTCGATGCTGAAAAGATGGGTATACAGGACAACGACTGGGTCGAGGTGCATAACGATCATGGTGTCTACTGCACCCGGGCGGTGGTGAGTGCGCGTATTCCTCGTGGTGTGTGCATTGTCTACCACGTGCCGGAAAGGACAGTAGGTATACCCAAGTCACAGCTTCGTGGTGGCAGGCGGGGCGGTGGACATAACAGCGTGACGCGAATTCACCTGAAGCCCAACTACCTGTCCGGTGGATATGGCCAGTTCAGTTATCACTTTAATTACTGGGGCCCTATTGCACCGCAACGGGATACCCATGTCATTGTGAAGAGGATGGATAAAGTTGTTTTTTAAATTCTTAAAATCAAATTTTATGTAGGAAAAAAAGATGGATATACGATCTCAAATTTCGATGGTGTTTCATTTGGATAAATGTATCGGCTGTCATACCTGTTCGATTGCCTGCAAGAATATCTGGACAGATCGCAAAGGCGCCGAGTACATGTGGTGGAACAATGTAGAGACCAAACCGGGCACCGGTTATCCAGGTAAATGGGAAGATCAGGATATCTATAAAGGCGGCTGGGAAAAGAAGGGCAATGGCATCCAGTTAAAGGGTGCAGGTAAGAAAAAGGGCCTGAGTAATATTTTTCACAATCCCCACCTGCCGGTAATCGATGATTATTATGAACCCTTTACCTACAAATACCTGGATCTGATTGAGTCACCTGCGAGTGACGATCAACCAACGGCCCGTCCGGTTTCCCTGATTACCGGAAAACCCATGGACATTCAGATGGGTCCAAACTGGGATGACGATTTAAGTGGCACACCGGATTACGCCAGGAACGATGTCAACATGAAGAACCTTACGCCTGCGGAGCAACAGGCGATGTTCCAATTGGAGAAGATGGCCTTTTTCTACCTGCCAAGAATTTGTAATCACTGTTTGAATCCAGGCTGTGTTGCAGCTTGTCCTTCAGGTGCGATATACAAACGAGGAGAAGACGGCATCGTCCTGATCAACCAGAAAGTCTGCCGTGCCTGGCGCATGTGCATTACCGCCTGCCCTTATAAGAAAGCATATTACAACTGGCATACCGGCAAGTCCGAGAAATGCATACTTTGCTACCCGCGCATTGAGGCGGGCTATGCACCTGCCTGCATGCACTCCTGTGTCGGGCGTATCCGTTACCTGGGGGTCATGCTTTATGATGCTGATCAGATTCATGAAATTGCGTCAGTAGACAAAGACAAGCTGATCGATAAACAGTTGGACATGTTGATGGATCCGTTTGACGAGGAAGTCATTGCATCGGCGAAAAAGAATGGTGTCGCAGATTCAACCATCAAGGCAGCCCAAAAGTCACCCATTTACAAGTTCGTGAAGAAGTGGGGAATGGCATTACCGCTACATGCCGAGTTCCGAACCCTGCCAATGCTTTTCTACGTGCCACCATTGCTACCTGTCATGGCATCGCTTGCGAATGTTGATAATTCTGAACAGGCTGAAAAACTGGGTGATATTAGTAAGTACTGGCCGGATAACTGGCTTTACGATACCAGTACCGAAGAGCTCTGGGGAACCGTCGAACAGGCGCGTTTCCCGATACAGTACATGGCCAATCTGTTTAGCGCGGGCGATACGGAGATGATCAAGTTGCGCATCAAGAAGTTAATGGCAGTGAGAATACACCGCAGATGGAAAACAGTAGGAGATATACCTGAAGATAGAGCCAGGCAGGCATTAACAGATGTCGGACTGACACCAGAGCTTGCAGATGAAATCTACTATTTAACCTCTCTTGCCAAGTTTGATGATCGCTTCGTGGTACCAGCGGCGCACCGGGAGC
>JBGMQT010000079.1:0-8323 GCA_048060695.1 Acidiferrobacterales bacterium | reverse complement strand
CTTAAAATCCCTCGGTGGCAACACCATGCCGGTTCGATTCCGGCCCCGGGCACCAATTTCCCCTACGATTTAGTCTGGTTCATCTAATTGGTTCGTGCCAAATGGTATAAATGCGTCATCTACATTTTGTCTGTCAGGACAAGGAGATGTTATGAAGCGAATTGCCGCGATTGCAGTTTTGATGCTGACAATTTCTGGTTGCCAGACAACCGACTACACTGGAGACGAAAATTCAACCCGATATCGTATTCCCGTTGGTTCAACGTTGACTCTGAATCAGGCACTTACAATCCCCGCTGACTATGCCAGTATTTACTTGTTCCGTGGCAAGGTTTCCACTTATCGGAACGTTGATATTTATTATCCGCATTGCCAGTTTTGGTTAGATAAAGTTGGCAAACAGGTGCGCACAATCAGCCCCGACACCTTCGTCATTACCAAGATTAATGACTGGGAAGATTATACCTTCCGAAAAACTTTGCATTTCGCCGATGCGAGGCTCTTCGGTAGTGCAGGCTTCAGCGGTGGTTTGAGTGTTGGGGTGGGAGGAGATGGCGGCCCAAGCATAATCAAGTATGCCACGATTCTCTCATTGCGATCAGACTCGCAACCAGAGGTTAAAGAAATTGTTTGCTCTCACTGGGGTGATCGGGGTGATGTCGAAGCGGTTACCATCAAAGAGACCCGAGACGCCCTGGGAAGCGTTTTTACACTTGGACTGAAAACACAGTAATGGTGCATATTGCTAACTCGAGTCTCGCGCCGCAATCATCACGTTTCGCGACTTTGTTGTTTAGCTATCATGGTCCAGATGACCGCTTCTCTAATACTCCAGTCGTTATAAGTCTATGCCCATGATTACTGTATACGGAATAAAAAACTGCGACACCGTTAAAAAGGCGTGCCGCTGGCTGGACGCCAAGGGCCTGGAATATGAGCTCCACGATTTTCGTATCGATGGAATTACGAAAGATCAAGTTACGTCGTGGGCAAGGACACTGGGGTGGGAAGCGTTATTGAATCGTCGAAGCACGACGTGGCGAAATCTTGGTGCAAAAGAAAAGTCCGCGTTAACCGAGAGCAAGGCAATCTCCTTGATGGTGAAAAACCCGACGTTGATTAAACGTCCCGTCGTTAACATTGGGAAAAGATACTTGTTGGGATTTTCGGAAGAGATATTTTTAATGAAATTGACTTCCTGACAAGTCGTTCGATCTCGCTCACATCTCCAAACTTCAGCCGATCGATTGATTGCTGCAAGGATGCCATGTACAGACAAAGTAACGACGTCTGTTCAGGAAATTCCCGGACGCAACTCTTTCGCTCATTTTAACGGTCAATATGGCGGTCGACTGTTGCTTCGACACAGGTTTACCAGGTCATCGAGACGCGCCGTGCCAGCGCACATCACGGTGTCGGCGCCACCCCAGTAAATTATTACGCCGCCATCGTCATCCGCTACCGCGCCGCAAGTGAAAACGACATTGTGTACGTACCCTGTAATCTCCCACGGGTCTTGCGGGGCCAGCACCCATTCATCCGAGACCCCGATAATTTTTGCCGGGTTGGCCAGATCATGCAACGCAACACCAAGCCGATAAATCGCACCGCCCATGGTTTCGAATACGCCGTGATAGATATTGAGCCAGCCATGCGGAGTGTGGATCGGCGTCGCGCCGGGACCGATCTTCATCTCATCCCAGTGATATTTCATCGGTTTGATTACAACTTCGGACTCACCCCAGTGAATCAGGTCCGGCGACCACGACAACCAAATTGACCAGGGGCTGATTTCCGAATGTGGCCGGTCCAGACGGGCATAGCGGCCATTAAACCGCTGTGGAAAGATAACAATGTTGCGCATGTCCGCCTGGCTAATTAATGCCATTCGTTCGATGGTACGAAAATCACGGGTTCTTGCCAGCCCAATTCGTACACCATGACGTGAATAAGCACTGTAGGTAATCAGGTAATCCCCATCGATGCAGGAGATTCTTGGATCTTCCACGCCGAATGCCTCATAGTCTGCGAAAGCTTCCTCTGTCGAGGGTGTCATGAACGGTTCCGCTCCGACGGTGAACTTGAAACCGTCTTCACTTTCGGCGATGCCAATGATCGAGCGGCCGTTACGCAGGTGGGATCGAAACAGCATGATATAGCGGCCGTCGTAACGAGTGACCCCGGCGTTGTGCACGGTCTCCACCGGATAAGGAATATCGTCTTTTGTCAGAATTGGATTTGCCGGACAACGTTCGATGATCAGTTTCGTATCCGGATTGCGATGATCAGCGGTCATAGTCATCCTCCAGCCGGATGATGTCATCCTCTCCGAAATAGTCCCCCATCTGCACCTCGACCAGCCGCAGCGGATTGGAGCCGGGATTCTTGATTCGGTGCACTGCACCTCTTGGGACATCAATAGATTGCCCCGGTGTTAACAGAGTCTCCCGGTTATCGACCGTTACCAGTGCCTCGCCAGTTACCACGGTCCAGTGTTCGGCGCGGTGTTGATGTTTTTGCAGACTGAGGCGTTGTCCTGGATAAACAGTGATCTCCTTGATCTTGTGATCGTCTCGTTCAACCAGGTCTATGTAGTGGCCCCAGGGCCGATGATTTTCACGCTGGTCAAGAATCTGTTGATAAACTTTCAGATAATCTTTCGCCATGCGCTGGCAGGTAAATCGCTGTTCTATCTCGTCGCGGCAGGCGCGCCGGTCAAGCGTGTCAATCCTGTCCACCGCCTGCACCGCTGAACCCACATCATCGACAATGAATCCTGTTTTGCCATCGCGGACGAGCTCTGGCATAGATCCCCTGGCGAAGGTTATCACCGGTGTACCGCAAGCCATGGACTCAATAATACTGAGCCCGAAAGGTTCATCGAAGTCGATCAGGTGTAACAAGGCCCGTGCGCCTGCCATAACTTCTTGCCTTTGCTCCGGCCCGACTGAACCGATGAATTGCACCATCGTTCCATCGATATGCGGTTCGACCTGTTGCGTAAAGTATGACTCGTCCTGGACAATTCCGGCAATGACCAACCGCACTTTGCTCTTTTTTGCTACCTCAATGGCGGTGTGTACACCCTTGTCAGCGTGGATTCGTCCGAAGAACAGCAGGTAGTCTCCCGTCTCCGGTCGATACTGGAACTTTTCAAGGTCGATGCCATGATGAATGGTGGCAATGTAGTCGAGTTCGCGGTTCTTATCGGCCTCACTGATGGCCACATAGTGGGTTAGCCTATTATATTTTTTATAGACTGGTAAAATCGACGGTGAAGAGAACCCATGTATCGTCGTGACAACCGGCGTTCTGGTAAAGGTGCTATAGCTGAGTGGTAAAAAATCAAAGTGGTTATGAATCAGATCGAATTCATCCGCCCGCCGGAATACCTCGGCAATGTGCAGACACTCCCAGACCTTGGGATTGATGGAGGGGTCTTCAGACCAGGGTCGCTCGCAAACCCAGGCAAGCTTGCCAGTGGTATGGGAATCTCCTGTCGCAAACAGTGTCACCTCCTGACCCATATTGACCAGTTGCTCCGTGAGGAGGTTGACGATATTTTCCCAAGGTCCATAGTGACGCGGGGGCGTGCGCCAGGACAGCGGGCTTAACATTGCAATTTTCACAAGCCACCTCCCTGTATGGCGTTGGTGCGGTATAATAATTGAATAATAAATAAACTTTAGTGCGCTGTAATACCAAAAAAGTCGTTCCAGACAGCAGGGGTAATATGTAGTGAAATCTAATGTGGCATATTTTTTGCTATTTGTCTTGCGAGGCCGGGAAATGTAACCATGGTTATTGGCGACAACAATTTCCGAACTCTTTATTCGTCTTGTAAATAGAGAACAATTGCCTCTCGGACACAACTATGAAAAAAACCGACCTGACTCCTATTTCTGAACTGGTACGACGCAAATCAATTGTAATGAAGGCGAACGTTAACCGCGTAATCACGCGGCCGTATATACCGCACGGTGAAGCACGCGTTCAGGATATCATTAACAGGGTGCTCGGCCTTGACGAGGATCAAGTTGTTTCGCTCTTTGATACCACGATGCACAATTTTTCCCATCGTCATCGCAACTTCAGGAACATTCTCGAGGGGAATTTCGAACGGGTGTCCGCTTATGTACCCTCTGTTGACAAACTTTCGAAGGAGCGGCGACTCCTGATCGGCGCTTATTTCACCGCAGAATACTCGGTGGAGGCAGCGGCACTGTTTAATCCCTCCATCGTCAAGGTAGCGTCTCAGGAGGCAGACTCGGAAGGCTCCTGCCGGTTTGTTATGAGTTTCCGCGCCACTGGCGAAGGCCACATTTCCTCCATCGAATTTCGTGGCGGTATTATTGACGCAAATGGCGATTTCTTCTTCGATGCCCTGAGTAATTATATTGCAACCCCCGAAACCCGCTCAAACCCACGTTACAACCGACTGCTTTTTCAGATGAAGCTCCAGGAAATGGGGGCGAATGATAAGGTGGTGCGATGGCTGTTGGACGAATTACCCAAACAATTTCCACAAGACGACCTGCTAGAAAAGCTTGAAGGACTCAGAGATGTTGGCAATCTCAGGCGTCAGGACAAGAAAGCCGCGACCGAGATGGTGATGTGGCTGGTGCAGTCCAATTATGAGATTTTGTTTCCCAAGGATCACCCGATATCCGAACGCGTGATATTCCCGGTATCTACCACCGAGAGCCAGGGAATCGAGGATGCCCGTTTCGTGCGCTTCGTCGACGACGACGGCACCGTGACTTACTACGCCACCTATACCGCATTCAATGGCGACAGGATTTTGCCGCAATTAATCAAGACCACAGATTTCCTTGCCTTCAAGGTTATGACAATGTACGGAGCGCAGGCACATGGAAAGGGGATGGCGTTATTTCCAAGAAAAATCGGGGGAAAATTTGCCATGCTGTCACGCCAGGACGGCGCACATTGCTCGATTATGTTCTCGGACACCCTGCATTACTGGGAGCAGGCGAGTATTCTGCAGGAGCCCGAATTTCCCTATGAATTCTTTCAAATGGGCAATAGTGGTTCACCTATTGAGACATCCGAAGGCTGGCTGGTTGTAACCCACGGCGTGGGTCCAATGCGCACCTACAGTCTCGGAATCGAGTTGCTGGATCTGGAAGATCCAACCCGAATCGTCAGCCGTATTGAACATCCAATCCTGCAACCCAACCCGCAGGAACGAGAGGGTTATGTCCCAAACGTGGTCTATAGTTGTGGTGCAATCATTCACCAGAATGAATTAATTATTCCCTATGCCTATGCAGACCATAGCTGCACCATAGCGACCCTGAGTCTGTCAGAAGTGATGACCCGGCTGATGCAGCGAACCAGACCAACCTCCTGATCGACAGGCAGGATTAATCAGGATCGACCGCGATGATTGTAGATAGCAAGCAACGCTGTCAACCAGCAAAGAGAGGATTCAGCCCCCTGATTTTCATTCACACCGTCGGCCTCCAGGCCATCCCGGCAACCTCCTGTAGAGTGATCATAGAGGGGGGTTTGTATGTCGTTATCCCCCAGATACCAGTTTAAACACTGGTAGGCGACATCGATCCAGTTTTTATCCAGGGTACATTTAAATGCCTCCATGCTGGCATCTACCATTGCCGCGGCTTCGATAGGCTGTTGATCGAATTGCGCCCTCTTGCCGTTTCTCTTGTACCAGCCGTCGTTGCCAATGGCAGAGAAATGATGACTGGTTTCGTCGGTCTGTATTTTCTGTAGCCAGGACAGCGACCGCAAACCTGTTTCCATCATTTCGTTATCGTCAAACCGGCGTCCAGACAACAATAGTGCCTGTGATAGTCTGGCATTGTCGTAAGTTAAACTGTCCTCGAACCAGGGCCAGTCTTCGGTGGCCGAAGCGTCAAACCAGTTGATGAGTCGTTGAGAGAGCCGCTTGCACAGATCTTCGACTTGATGATCGTCTTCGTTGCGACTTAGATAGGCATGAGTCGCGATAATTGTGAAGGCAATTGCTCGCGGAGAAGCAAATTGCTCGACAGATTTAAGTGTTTGCTGGAGAAGGTCGGTTGCCAGGGCCACATGGCCCTTGTTGCGACCCAGTGCCACTGTTATTCCCAGTGCCCACAATGCACGGCCATACGAATCCTCCGAACCCGCTTCCTCCAGCCAGCACCGATCATAGGATAAAAAATTGCGAAATCGTCCATTCCCGTTATTGAAGGCATAGTCGAGAAAGCTGAGATAGACCGTAATCAGGTCAGTCATTGACGATTTCAGGGGATGAAGATCCTGCACCATAATGGCGACGATTAACGCGCGAGCATTGTCGTCCACGCAATAACCATGCTGCCGGTTTGGAATGCTATGTTTGGCGTGTTGAAGGATGCCTGTTCCATCAGTCATGTGGAAAAGGTGATCCAGTTTGATCTCTGGTAACGATTGCGGGCGGGAGCCGGGCGTAATATCTTCAGTGGTGGTTACGTCATTGCGCAACCAGCGATGCCGAGCTTCAGTAAAGAGATCAAGGTAACGCGCCCCGACATTGCGCCATACCATTTTACGACCATATTCCCAGGCTCTTTCGCGCATGGCACGAAGCTCATCCGGGTTGTCCAGAAGACGAATGACCTCGCGCGCGAGAACTTCGTGATCCTGGAAGGGAATCAGTATGCCACGCCCATCGGCGAGCAATTCCTGGGCATGCCAATAGGGTGTTGATATTGTGGCTTTGCCCATTCCAAGTGCATAGGAAAGCGTACCGGATATTATCTGTGCCTCGTTGAGATAGGGAGTAATATATATATCTGCCGCTCCGACAAATTCCGATAACTCATCTTCGGAGACAAAGCGATCATGAAAAATAACATGATCCGCAACGCCGAGATTTTTGGCCTGCAAGTTAAGACTGATTCTGTAAGCTTCCCCATGTTCTGCCTTGTGGTGAGGATGAGTGGCGCCAACGATCATGAAGATGATTTCCGGGTGTGTATTTATAATCTTCGGCAGGGCATCAATTACTGTCTCAAGGCCCTTGTCTGGCCCAAGCAAACCAAAGGTGAGAATAACTTTCTTTCCTGACACGCCGAATTTTTCCTGGTAGACATCGACCTCGGTTAACGGAACGTCAGGAATTCCATGATCAATCAGGACGATTTTTCTCTTGGGCACAGTATAGATATCGTGCAGGAAGTCGATCGAGCGTTCGCTCATTACAACCAGGCGGTCAGATAAACTGGCGAGTTCCATGATGACATTACGTTCCCGCGCGCTGGGGTCACTGAGAATCGTGTGCAAGGTAGTGATGATCGGCATCTTCAGTTCGCGCAGCAGTTCGATAATAAAACTACCTCGCTTGCCACCAAAAATGCCAAATTCATGTTGCAGGCAGACCACGTCTACCTGATTGTGGTTAAGTAGATCGGCTGCCAGGCTGTATTCGCTCAGTTGACTTTGGTCGATCTCGACGCGCACATGAGACGGATAAGGATAACCATCCGGTCGGTCATTCATCGCAACTGCCCAACAGCTGGTTTTATCCGGCGCATTTAACGCGATAGACTCAAGAAGATGAGTGGTAAAGGTGGCGATACCGCATTGCCGGGGAAGGTAATTACCGATCAGAACGATTGACTTGAATTCAGCCCACTCGGGTTTTGAAACTATTGTGTTGTGAGCCGTCATCTATTCCCTCTTTATTTGAAAAATATATTTATCACACAATTCTTCAACGCACCGGATCTTGAACTTGAGTTGCTATTCGTTGCTGAATAATGATGTTACGGGTAAAAGCAGTTGGAGTGAACCTGACATTCAATATAATGAAGATAGAATTCAGGACCTGAACCAGATTTCCCGGTTGGAAAAGTCTGAATGACGCAAAAAAACCAGGCTGCTAAAGTCTGCAAATCGTTACCGTGTCCCGGTGCCTTGTATGCAGTAACAAGGTGCAACTGTGCGGGCAGGTTTTAATTTGAGTAAATCTAAAAAGTGAGGAAACAATTATGACAGTATCCTATATCCACTCCGAACCAGCGCGGGAAATGTTGCAAGCGATTTCCGAGCACGGTCCAGACATGGCTTCCGCGCTATTGTTGTACGTAGATGGCGATGGCGAGATCTGTTGGCGCGCTTCTGACGATATAGAAGTCAGTCAGGCACTGTGGATGATGGAGAAGGTAAAATTTACCTTGCTTGCAGGATGAATTACTTTATTTAGTTTATCTATAAGGAGCAACCGGGGCCAGATCAGCATGGCACTGACTTAAGCTCATAATGAAGAAAGTTCGGCAGTTAGCTCGTCATTCCGGCATGCTTTCAGCCGAAATCC
>JBGMQT010000078.1:5150-8348 GCA_048060695.1 Acidiferrobacterales bacterium | reverse complement strand
CAGCTTCGACCGATTCCTGCCTGGATAATTCAAATTTGTAACTCCGGGATTTTCCGGGGGCCAGGCGATTGTCCTTGAGGTCAATAATAAACGGTCGCCACATCAAGGTGCGCTTTATTACCTGCTCCTGTTTCCTGATTATTTCACCGTTCTTGTTGAGTGCCCGGATAGTGACAATAAAGTGCCGGTCGGGTGTTCCCGTTGGGACAAAGTGAGCAGCACCGACATTGGTTAATGTGAGTTTGTAGCGTCGTTTGTCAGCCAAGTTTTGTTCAAACTTGATATTAAGTGCACGCTTGACCTGCTCAGGATCATGACCCCCGCGCCACAGGTGTCGCCGCGCCTTCCGTACTTTACCGCCAGCGACCAGCGGTCGTTCGACCAGCGGCATATGACAGTCCACGCATCCCCATGTGGCGGGATCACCCACAACGGTCTCCCCGCTGCGGGCGACTTTCTCGCCGCGGCCAGTCTGAATCTCGGCCACGGTACCGCAGGGAGGGTAGCGGAAGAAGGTATCCCAGCTGTTGCCATCAACAACATGGCACCGAATACAGATTTCGTTGCCACTTTTTATCTTCTCCACCGGGTGTGGTGCCCCGGTGTCACCAAACACACCGCGAATCTTGCCTTCACGCACGTGGCAAGCAGCACAGGTCACGCCCTCGCGTTGCAGGGTGGGGTCGAAATCAGGGTTTGGCTGCAGAACAGGATCTTCCATCCCCGGGTCCCGAAAACCGATTACTTTCTGTTCCTGTTGCCGGTCAAGCGGTGTATGACAATTGCGGCAAATCTGTTGTTCTCCCTCGAATTTCCAGTCGGTCTGAAAATACGGATCGGTCCATGCCTGACTATGAATAGTTGTTTTCCACTCGTTGTAGAAATCCTGGTGACAACTGCCACATTCCTCCGCGCGTAGAGTTTTCAGCGGCGCGGGCATTCTAGCCGTCGACACCGGTCGAGCGAAATTTTCCGTAATGGTGAAAATGTTCATTGGTCGAACAAAACGCCAAGCGAAAAACAAGGTTATCGCGACCACCGTAATGCCAATGACGATAAACTTTTTGTTCACCGGGAGTCCACAATCTGAACCGCGTTAAAACCACTTAAACAACCAATACTTCTCGAAAGCAACCTTGCCCCAATGCATGACATAACCCGGCTTATACAGTTTCATTACCGGTTTCGGTTCGGCATAGAAATTTCCCCGTCCGAGCCCGGCTTTACCTCCGCCGATTTCCACAAAACACTCGCCATGCCCGTTAAATTTTGTCGGCGCACCGTTACCGGTGATTTCCTGCACCAGGTTGTTGACTACCACCTCCGCCTCACCATGGGCGATGACGCCGGCTTTTGGCAACGGTTTGCCGACATTCAGCTTGATACCGGTTACGTCGCCAATGGCATAAACATTCGGATATTTTGTCGCCATGGTGTACTTGTCGACCGGTATCCAGCCCGACTCTCCTGTCATACCCGCGTCGCGCACAACCTGCGGTGCGCGATGGGGCGGTACATAGACCAGCAAGTCGAAATCTGCTGTGGTGTCGTTGGCAAAGTGAATCCGCTTGCTGTCAGGATCAACCTTCGTTACTGCGTGTTCCGGGTGATAAGTAATGCCCTTGGCTTCCACTATTTTGCGCAGTGCACGGGAATTCTCGGGGCCAGTCAGGGACATCGGGCCAGGTTCCGGTGTATAGAGATCAATTTGTACGTCCTGACGAATACCACGTTTACGACAATCGTTTTCCAGCAACAGGACTCCTTCCAGGGGTGCCGCTGGACATTTGAACGGTAGCGTTGACACCATTAACACCAGGCGACCGGCATGAAATTCCTGTCGTGCCAGATTCAGTTTTTCGGCACCCTCGAGCGTATAATAGGTATGGCCGGCTTCGCTCAATCCGGGGATGGTTTCCGGCGCCATTTCCGCGCCCAGCGCAATTAACAGGTAGTCAGCAGACAGCTCCTTACCATTGACGCGCACCTTACGCTGACTCGCGTCGATTTTCTCGATATCACCCTGAATCAGCTCGACCCCGAGTTTGGACAATTTCGTTCGTGTGCGTGTAATATTTTTTGCACGGCGTTTCCCAACCATTAACCATGGGAACGAGGGCGAAAAAGCAAAACGCGATTCACGCTCAACCAGTATGATGCGATGTTCGGTCGGTAGCTGCTTACGTAATTGGGTGGCGGCAACGATACCGCCGATACCGCCACCAAGCACGATAATGGTCTTTCCTGCTGTCATCTATAAATTCCTCAATACGTAAATTCGATAAATTCACTGAAAGTTGCTTCTTGTCCCCATTCTCTCACTGTGGCAAGAGTGGTAGTGGAACCGGTGCAGATCCAATGCGGGATTAATCTTTAAGATCCTGTTTTCTTTGTTCGTATTCCTCGCGATCAATCTCGCCTTTGGCATAACGCTCTTTCAGGACCTCGAGTGCTTTGCTGTCGGGAGCATCGTTACCGCTTGATGTAGATTTCAGCAACCATTTTATGGTCGCGAAAATTCCGAAAATTACCAGGCCCCAGAACAGCAGCATGAATATTCCGCCAAACATCCCCCCGCCAAAACCAAAACTGCCCATATTATCCATCATCATTTAACTCCTTAAGTATGTAATCGTTTGTGTTGACCCAACAGACCGGTGATTTCATCAGTATCCTTCCGGATAGGCGGAAAATGCCATTCTCCTGGATACCACAGTCCCTCGATGCCATGCTGTCAGCCTGGAATTCATTCCGTTACGTTACCGGATAACCGGCCCTGTTCCAGTGTGTCATACCACCGCGAACAACATGTACGTCGCCAAATCCTTTCCGTGCCAGCAATTGTGCTGCTTTGACAGAGCGTTTATCGGTGCGGCATACAATTAGAACCGGACGTTCCTGAAACTCGCTAATTTCCTCGAGACGATCCTGTAGTGCATCCAAAGGGATATTTACCGCCTGTTCGATGTGGCCCTGTTCACCGGCGAAATCTTGCTCGCCTCTTACATCAAGCACCAGTAGCTGATCGCCAGAATCCATTTTCTGTTTGAGTTCATCGACTGCAATCATCGCGCCTTTGCGTAAATTACCGATCAGTCTCGGCAGGAAAGCTACGGCGGCCAGCAGAGCCAGACCCAGCAGTCCCTTCTGAATCAGTCCTTCGCCACCCCCGATAGCTTCGCGACTGACATAACCCAG
>JBGMQT010000078.1:0-5050 GCA_048060695.1 Acidiferrobacterales bacterium | reverse complement strand
AATGCGACCAATAAACGGCAGAACAAGCATACCTGGCAGCCAACTCACGATCTTCGGTTCGCGATATTTGTGAATGCCAATGGTCATGCCTTCGTGTCCTTCCCTGGGTTGGTCGCGGTAGGTGCCGAACAAACGGTCCCACCAAGGCGAACTAAAACCGAAATTACTATTGGCTTCGTCATCGTTTACCGAGTGGTGCACCCGGTGCATATCCGGCGTGACTACGATCCAGCGCAACCATTGATCGATCCATTTCGGTAGTCGTACGTTGCTGTGATTGAACATGGCCGTGGCATTGAGGATAACCTCGAAGATTACAACCGCCACGATTGGCGGGCCTAGCAACATGATGACCGCAAATTTAATCAGCATGGATAATATTATTTCGAGGGTATGGAATCGCGCACCTGTAGTAACGTCGATATCCATGTCGGCGTGGTGTACGCGATGCAGGCGCCACAAAACGGGTACCGCGTGCACCATCACATGCTGCAAGTAGATGATGAAATCCATTACCAGTACCGAAGCCGCTACTGCGACCGGGAAGGGAATGTCTTTATAATTTAATAGCCCCCATCCCTGCTGGTTGGCAAATACCGCCATTCCTACGGCAGCCGCCGGAAAAATCAGGCGCAAAACAAAGCTGTTGAAAAATACCAGGACCAGATTATTGCCCCAGCGCACCAGCCTGGATGTTGTCAGTACTCGGCGGGGTGCCACCAGTTCCCACAGCGCCATTATTGCGAAAATACCGAAAAAAAAGCCGAGCCGGATCGGTACCTCGTTCTGCATAATGAATTGGTCGATGTTCATCCGAAAAGCCTCAAACGCCTGACTAGCGTTCTATATAAAGTTGCAATGTTAGATAAAGAGTCTATAATTCAATCAATCAATTGAATGATAGAGAAAGCGACAGATATGTCAAGCGGTAGTTTCAAGCAAGAGTTATTCGCCCAGTTCGCCCGCACCGGGCAGGCGCTGTCAAACGGCAATCGCCTTGAATTGCTGGAGTTTCTGGCCCAGGGCGAGCGCAATGTGGAATCGCTGAGCCGGGCCGCCGGACTCACAGTGGCCAACACCTCGCGCCATTTGCAACAGCTCAAGCAGGCGGGACTGGTCTCGACGCGCAAGGACGGCATTCATGTGTTCTACCGTCTTTCCGGTGAAGATGTGCCGGTATTGCTCAACGCACTGCGGGCCGTTTCGGAGATACATCTTGCCGAAGTGAATCGTCTGGTCGCGAGCTACCTGACTATCAAAGATGACCTGGAACCGATACCGCGAGAAGAATTACTGGGACGTGCCCGTGAGGGATCGGTTACCGTTCTTGATGTCCGTCCCCCGGAAGAATATCTGGCGGGTCATCTCCCAGGCGCCGTTAACGTTCCTATGGCCGATCTTGAAAAACGCCTGAGTGAATTCGATTCCGAACAGGAGATTGTGGCCTATTGCCGTGGGCCCTATTGCATTCTCGCTTATGAAGCGGTGGCTCGATTGCGTAAAAACGGACTTAAAGCTCGTCGTTTAGAAGAAGGTTTCCCGGAGTGGCAAACGGCTGGTCTGCCGGTCGAAAAAGGATAATTCTGTCTCGAGGATGCCAATAGGTTGTTCGTCTACGGGTACGAATTAATCACTGTTGCAGTGACGCAATGAGTTCCCGTACTTGTTGTTCGATATCGTCGCGGCCGGCACGGAAGACCGACATTATTTCATCCTCTGTGCCCGTGGCTTTCGCGGGATCATCCAGGGGCCAGTGGATCTTGGTCACTCCGGGAGGCAATACCGGACAATTATCATCAGCATGACCACAGACCGTGACAACCAGATCCGCCCATTGCAGCAGCTCATCTGAAAGAGTTGTCGATTCCTGATCAGAAATATCGATACCCTTTTCCCGCATCACCGCAATGGCGCGTGGATTTTTGCCATGGGATTCGATACCTGCCGACCTGGCTTCAAGCGACGAGCCACCCAGTGCGCGGGTCCACCCCTCCGCCATCTGGGATCGGCAGGAGTTACCCGTGCATAGAAACAGGATATTCATGGCCACAACAATCCCCTCACGCCATACCATTATTAATACTATCTTATTGCCACAGGATTTTTAGCGCCATTTGCTCTAACATAGCGCGCCGTTTTACCCGAGAAACTACTTTACAGTGACCGAATACATTGCCGGCCAGCGCTGGATCAGTAGCACCGAACTTGAGATGGGTCTCGGGACAGTGCTGCAGAGTGATTTTCGTACCGTTACCATTCTGTACCCGGCAACCGCTGAGTCCCGTACCTATGCCAAGGAGAGCGCGCCGTTGACGCGGGTATTGTTTACCAAGGGAGACGAGGTGCAGAGCCAGCAAGGCTGGAGCTGCAAAGTCGACTCCGTCAATGAAGCCGATGGGCTTGTTACCTATGTTGGTCGGGACAGTCGTGGTGAAAAAATCGAGTTGCATGAACGTGATCTCGACAATCATATACAGCTCAACCGCCCAACTGATCGCTTGTACAGCAGCATTATTGACCAGAGCAAATGGTTTGATCTGCGTCTTCAGACGCTGATCCATGCCAATCGTTTGGCCCATTCAGATTTGCGCGGTTTGGGTGGCTGCCGAACGGCGCTGATCCCGCACCAGATTTTTATAGCGCACGAAGTAGCAAATCGATATGCACCGCGGGTGATGTTGGCCGATGAAGTGGGGTTGGGCAAAACCATTGAAGCGGGACTGATTCTGCATCACCAGTTATTGACTGGTCGCACCCGACGCGTACTGATCGTGGTGCCGGAATCACTGGTTCACCAGTGGTTGGTGGAGATGTTGCGGCGCTTCAATCTCAAGTTCAGCATTTTTGATGAGGAACGGTGCCTGGCACTGGAAGAAGGCACTGATTTCGGGAATCCGTTTCATGCTGAACAGCTGATCCTGTGCAGCCTTGAATTTCTTGTCAGTCAGCCCGATCGTGCGAAACAAAGTCTGGGCGGGGAGTGGGACTTGTTGGTTGTCGACGAGGCCCACCATTTACAGTGGTCGCCCGGGCAGGCAAGCCCTGAATATTCGCTGGTGGAAAAACTGTCACAAAACACCAAGGGTGTTTTGCTGTTAACCGCAACACCGGAACAGTTGGGCAAGGAAAGCCATTTTGCACGCCTGCGCCTGCTTGATGCTGACCGCTTTGGTGGTTTTGACGCCTTTGTTTCAGAAGAGAAAGGTTACGAGCCGGTGGCGCAGGCGGTGGAAGATCTCCTGGGCGGCGTTTCGATCAGTGAGACCTCCCGCCAGACACTGACCAATACCGTTGGTGAAGGTGACAATAAGGATCTACTGGACAGGCTGGCCACTGCAGACACCCCGGAAGCGGATCGAACCGAAGCACGGCAGGCCTTGATTGAACATCTGCTCGATCGACATGGAACAGGACGCATCCTGTTCCGCAACACCCGCAATGCGGTAAAAGGATTTCCTGACAGAAGGGCAAACCTGGTCGAATTGCCGGTCCCCACCCAATATGCTGAAACTCTGAAAGCATTCCAGAACAGCACCCTATCCGAACCGCAACTGTTGCTTTGCCCCGAGCTACTGTATCAGTCCGTAGACGAAACCGGACAGGTTCCGTGGACCGGGTTCGATCCAAGGATCAACTGGCTGGTCGAGAAACTGGAACAGTTAAAGACGGAAAAGGTACTGGTGATTGCTGCCAGTGCCGACACCGCGATGGATATCGCACAGGTATTACGTGTCGATTCCGGCATCCATGCGGCGCTGTTCCATGAAGGCCTGAGTATTCTCGAACGCGACCGCGCCGCCGCTTTTTTTGCCGACCCGGAAGAGGGCACGCAAGTCCTGATCTGTTCCGAGATAGGTAGCGAAGGTCGAAACTTCCAGTTTGCCCATCATTTGGTCCTGTTTGATCTGCCGCTGAACCCGGATCTACTGGAACAACGCATCGGCCGCCTGGATCGAATCGGCCAGCATCATACTATCGAGATTCATGTTCCCTGGCTGAAAGATACAGCGCAGGAAATCATGTGCCGTTGGTATCACGAGGGTCTGTCGGCATTCGAACACACCTGCCCCGCAGGCCACAATGTGTTTGTTCAGGTGCAGTCCTCACTGGTTGAGTCCCTGCATCAGATCGATGCCGGCATTGAGGATCTCGATGCGCTGATTGCTACCACAAAAAATATTCATGAAACATTGAATGAGGAACTGCACCGTGGCCGTGATCGCTTGCTGGAATACAATTCGTGCCTGCCACATGTGGCCAACTCACTGAAAGAGCAGTGCCAGGAGCTTGACCGGAATTCAGAACTACCGGCTTATCTGGAGCTGGTGTTTGATTGTTTCGGGGTGGATAGTGAAATTCATGGCGCACACAGTTTCGTGATTCGCCCGACCGAACACAATCAGGTCAGCCTTCCCGGTCTGTCGACCGATGGCATGACAATCACTTATGAACGCGATAGCGCTTTGGCTAACGAGGATATGCATTTCCTGACCTGGGAACACCCGATGGTGGGGTGGGCCATGGACATGGTGCAGAGCAGCGAGCTTGGCAATACCGCATTTGCCGCAATCAAATCAGAATCCGTGGCGTCCGGCACCTTATTACTGGAATGCCTTTTTATTCTGGAGACGGTGGCAAACGAACAACTGCAGGGTAACCGCTACCTGCCACCGACCATGATACGCGTCGTAGTCGACAAGCGTGGTATCGAATACGGTAAAATGTTAACGCGTGACATCATCATGCAATCGCGCATCGCGGTGGAATCGGAAGTGGCGCAAAACCTCGTACGTAGTCAGATTCCCGCCATTCGTAACCTGGTCGCAATCGCCGAACAGCAGGCCTTGAAGCAGGCTCCCGATATTCTGCAAGCGGCGCACACGCAGACCAAACAGACCCTGCAGAAAGAGATCAATCGATTGAAAGCACTGAAAAAGGTTAATCCCAACGTGCGCGACGAGGAAATCGAATTTTTCGAGACCCAATGGCAAGCGCTGGAGCAGGTGCTGGATTCAGCGGCGCCCCGGCTCGATGCGCTTCGCGTCATTGT
>JBGMQT010000077.1:0-8391 GCA_048060695.1 Acidiferrobacterales bacterium | reverse complement strand
CCAATGTTGCCGAATTCGAGGTAATCGCCAGGACGAATATCCACCGGCAATGGCACAAGACCAGGCAGTGTGTCCGTTGAGTCGCATGTTGGGCCATTTATCTGAAACTCCATCGTCGCACCTTCCAGAGGCTTACCGTCTCGGTATGTCTGCACAGGATATCTGTCATGCCCATCGATGCGAAGCACCCAAAATATTCCAAACATCCCGTCGTTGATATATAACCGATTGTCCTTGCGCAACAAGACCTCAACGACTGCCGACATTCCAGGCGTTGCAAGCGCGCGCCCCGGTTCACCGAGCACCTCTGCATTGTCTGCCAGGGGTAGCGTACTAGCAGACTCTGCCACAGCTCGGAAGTATTCTTCGATTTCCGGCACTTTGAAACCCGGATAGGATTTCGGATAGCCGCCACCTACATCAATCAAACGCAGCCGAAACGGCAGTTGTTCGAGAACCGACCTGGCGATGGACATGGCATACCGATACGCGTCGGGATCGGTAACGGACGATCCAACGTTGAACGCCAGTGCCGGTTCAGCACCGCTGTCACGGATTGTTTGTAACAACAGCGGCATCTCTTCCGGCGGTGCGCCAAACCTTACCGACAAATCCTCCATCGCCGATTCATGATGAACTGCCATGCGAGCGAATATGACGGATCGGGATGTCTCGATCTCCTTCGCGAGCTGTGACAATCCGCTCAAATGATCAACCACGAAATGACGCACACCGTGTTTTTCCTGTGCCGTTGCTGCTGCTTCTCGTATGCGAGTAGGTATCATGAAGTACTTCGTTGCATCGGGATCGATTGCGTCAATCAGCTCTATTTCCGGCAACGACGCGCAGTCGAAATGACGAACCCCCCCGGCTATCAATAATCTGAGAACAGCCGGGTCGGAGTTCGCCTTGACTGCGTATAACACGCGGCCCGGAAATCCCTCGATAAACTCCCTCGCGGTTTCACGATATATGTGCGGAAAAATGCAATAGACAGGTTCTTTCGGACACTCCGTGCGAAGAAGACTTCCGACGTCAGAAAATTTTTTGCTTGTATTGGCCATGTATTGTTCCAGGCAGCCCTCTTAGAAACTACTAACTTCGCATTCGTGATCCACTTGGGTCATATGACGCTTCTGAAATTAATGTGGCCGGTACCCGTTTATCCACAATATGTACGGAAAATTCGTTGTTCGACGATTCGCAGTAGTCTGTTTTCAGGTAAGCCAATGCCAGGCTTTTTTGCACGGTATGTCCATAAGCGCCCGAGGTCACAAACCCTGCATACTCGTCTTTGTACCAGATGGGTTCATATCCCCAGGCATCTGCATCACTCGAATCAACTTCCAGAGTTACCAGCCGATGCTCAGGCTCTGTTTCGCGATCTGCCAGAGCTGCCTCGCGGCCAATAAAACCAGCTTTGCCATAGTCGACGAATCGATCGAGACCACACATGGCGGGCGTATAGTCAGGGGTAAACTCCCGCGACCAAATCCCGAAACTCTTTTCCATTCCCAGCGATAGTAATGCGCGAATTCCGAAGGCTCTTATCCCCAGTTTATTCCCAACTTCAAGCACAAAATCATAAAGTGAGCGCGCATAAACCGTTGGAACGTATATTTCGTAGCCAAGCTCACCGGTAAAAGAAAGCCGCGCTATTAAGCACGGTGCGATACCGACATTCATGGAATGTACGGACATGAAGGGCATTGACTCGTTATCGACATCTCCCGACGTGGCTAAACTCAGTAGTTCACGAGATCCCGGACCGGCAATGGCGATGGTGCTCAACTCATCAGTGCGGTTGACGATCCGGACCTTTTTACCGCCCGCATGTTGCTCAAACCACAACATATGAAACTCTTGCAGGTAGCCGGAGCCAGTGACCATAAATTTATTTCTGGCGAGCCGCATGATGGTCAGGTCACCTTTTAAGTGACCGGACGGCAGCAGTAACGGACCCATGCGGACTCGCCCCAAGTCGGGCAATCGGCTCGCGAATAGATAATCCATGTAAGAAACGGCATCAGGGCCGGAAATTTCATACTTGGCAATCGATGAGGAATCTAATATACCCACGCTTTCTCTTACTGCGTGACATTCCTCGCTTACAGGTTCATGTGCATTCGATCGTCGAAAGCTGGGAGTCTCTGTTGGCGCACTACCGGGTGGTGCAAACCAAAGCGGTATTTCAAGGCCAAAAGACGAGCCAAACACCGCGTTCGCCTGTTGCAGGCGATCGTGTAAAGCAGATACCTTGTTGGGACGCGCTGCGGGCCACTCATCATTCGGACATAAGAGAAAAAACCGGTTTTCATAAAATTCCTTGCCTTTCTCAATGGCGTACGTTTTGGTCGCAAATGCTCCGAAACGATTAACATCCATGGCGAAAATATCACCTTCTGTTTCACCGTCTATCATCCACTGCGACAACGCCAGTGCTACCCCACTGCCCTGAGAAAACCCCGCCATTACCCCGCAACAAGACCAATAATTTTGTACGCCTCGCACCGGTCCCATCAATGGATTACCGTCGGGGGCAAAAGTAAAAGGCCCATTTACAATGTGGCGAATACCCGCCTCAGACACAGATGGAAATCTCTCAAAGCCACGCAACAGCTCGTTTTCAATATTTTCCAGTCGCGGTACCAGTAGATCGGATTCACCGTAGTCCCATGGCGTACCGTCCACTGACCAGGGAGTAGAGTTCTTTTCATATACTCCTAAGAGAACTCCGTTTCGCTCCTGGCGAAGATACATCTCTCCGTCCATATCCAGAATCAAGGGCAGCTCACCGTCAAATTCTGCTATTTCATCAATGTCTCCTGTTAGCAGGAAGTGGTGTTCCATGGGGACAATAGGCACGTGTACGCCGGCCATTTCTCCAAGCTCACGTGCCCACAATCCAGCAGCATTGACGACATGTTCACATTGAATATTCCCCTTATCTGTTACCACCGTCCAGCTACCATCGGACTTATGTACGAGGTCCTCTACCTTGGTGTTCAGGTATATTTCTGCGCCGGCTTTGCGGGCTGATTTGGCCAGCGCATGCGTTGAGCCATAGGGGTCTAAATGGCCCTCATTGGCGTCGTATAGTCCACCGATTACATTCCTGGTGTCCATGATTGGACACAGGTTCCTGATTTCCTCAGGACCGATTAGATGGCTGTCAATTCCGAAAACTTTGTGACGTTCATGCTCGTAACGTAGTACTTCCCAGCGTTCAGAAGTCGCCGCGATAGTGATGCCACCGGTCAGGTGCATTCCTACGTCCTGGCCGCTAATTTCCTCGACTTCTTTATAAACAGAAATTGCATATGCTTGTAGCCTTGCAACATTGGGGTCGCTGTTCATCGAATGAAATCCGCCGGCAGCATGCCATGTAGAACCGGCTGTCAGCTGTTTTCGTTCAACCAGGACGACATCAGACCAACCCAATTTGGTCAAATGATAAAGCATTGAGGCACCGACGATGCCACCGCCAATTACAACTACCCGGGTATGTTCTTTCATGTCAGTTCACCGAAACTCCTGATTTGAGTAATAGGGTCTTCGCCAGCATTAGCTAACCAGCTGCTCAGGTAGCGGCCATGACTCCGGTCAAGATAAAGATCAAAGTGATTGTCTTCGACAGCAACGATGAGAAGTAACACGTTCGCGAAGTTTGTACGGGCACACTGACCCGCCATGAATGCGCTTGCGTGCATGTCAATACCGCAGCCCATGGCCAAAACCGTTCGGGCCGCCGGGCCTTTCAATGCAAAGCATGCATTGCTCGATGACATATCTGTCGCTGCATAAAGCTGACCCGATAGCGTGCGATCGATATGCGCCAGGATATGCTCGGCTGGTTTGCTATCACTGGTGAGCAACCATTGATCCGGACCAAGCCAGCAGGTCGCCGGGTCTTCGCCCCGCCATTGCAGCGCCTGTTGTGGAAGTTGCAGCGCTTTGCCTGCGGTGTCCGCACCGCTTGGGTGAACGCGTAGTCGTACCACTGATCGGCCGTTGATTTGACGGAGGCTAAAACCGGGATGTTCAGGCACGCAAATTCTCCCCGTCAGGATCATAGAACACCGGTTTTGTAATGCGGACATCGAACATGCGCCCGTCATCGAAAACCGCCACGGTCTCGCCCGTTCGTTCGAAGCCGCGTTCAAGCAAGCCCAGACCGATGGACCGATTCAAATTCGGGCTGAAACAGGCCGATGTCACTATGCCCTGACTGCGGTAGCCTTCGTCTTGCTGCGTTACGAAATGTGCGCCCGGCTGCAGATCTTCATTGTCATTCAATGGCTCGACACCAACGAATTGCCGTCGATCCTTGCGTTGGTCATGGGCACGAAGAAGAGATCTTTTACCGACGAAGTCCGCCTGTTTCTTAGCCACAATGCCGCTGAAACCGACATCCAGCGCATTGGTCATACCATCTGTATCTCCGCCTACGTGCAGATAGCCTTTCTCGGTTCGCAGGACCATCAATGCTTCGGCGCCAATCGGTTCAATCCGGTTACCGCCGGCGCTCATCAGTGCTTCTATCACGCTCTGGCATTGCATAGCAGGAACATTGATCTCGAAGCTCATCTCGCCTGTAAAGCTGACCCGTTGAACACGCACCGGTAGGCCGAGGAATGTGCCTGTCGCGACCGCCATATGGGGCATAGCCTGCGCTGAAAAGTCGATGTCGGACTCCAGTTCCTGCAACAGGACTCGGGCGTTCGGCCCGGCTATCGTTACCACGCCCCATTGACCGGTGACAGGTGAGATAATCAGTTCAAGATCCGGCCATTCGCACTGCTGCCATTTCTCCAGCCAGTCGACGAAGTGATCTGCATTTGCCGAGGTCGTGCTGATCAGGTAGTGATGGTCGGACAACTTGGCAAATACACCATCATCCATCACGATGCCGTTCTCGCTGAGCATAAGCCCGTAACGAATATGGCCAGGCTTCAATGTAAGCACATTGTTTACGAAGATTCGATTGAGAAATTCACCCGCATCCGGCCCGCTTAATTCGATCTTGCCGAGTGGTGAAGCATCGAAGAGCCCAACGCTTCGACGTAGCGCAAGCGCTTCTTCCCGAATGGCAGTTTCGCGATCACGACCATTGGTCGCGTAATACTCAGGTCGCTTCCAGGCACCGTAATCTTCGAATACGGCCCCATGTCCGACATGCCAGTCATGAGCCGGCAACAAGCGTGCCGGAGTGTAAAAATCTCCATGCCGCTGCCCGGCGATCGCGCCCATCGGCACTGGCATGAATTGCGGTCTGAATGTCGTCGTTCCCACTTCTTCAATCGATCTTTTGGTCAGCCCGGCGAGCAGCGTCAGTGCGTTGAGATTGCTGGTCCTGCCTTGATCGGCCGCCATTCCGGTGGTGGTGTAACGCTTCAGATGCTCGACAGAAACAAAGTTCTCACGTACCGCCAATTCTATGTCCGCCACGGTGACATCATGCATGAAATCAACCCACTGACGAGAGGTGTCGCCCGCCGGCGTAATTCTGATGGCTTTCAGGTTGTAACTGCTGATCGCTGAAGTCGCAGCATCGGACGGCGAACACGAAAAGCCCGCTTTGCTCGCTGCTTCAGAACCTGCGCTCGCGCCATCTGTCAGCGCATCAGCCAGTGAGAATTTGCCATCAGCAGCGCCGGCGACCGTTACATGCTGTCGACACTCCTTTGGCACGAAACAGGCCAAGCCGGCGTCATACCGCAGGGTACCGCCAGCTTGAGAATAGAGGTCACTGCTTGGGTTGAAGCCACCCGATATCGCGAGGCCCTGACAAGCAATTATACCGCTTGGGTTAACCGTGGGCGGGCCTTCGTCGGACAGCATACCGACACTGATCCTGGCAAGAACCTTTGTGCCGGCGGTATCCAGAACAACGGATCCTGACATGATCGGTATGCCACGCTGACTGGCTTCCTTCTCGATTTCTTTCGCGATATTTTTTCTTGCGTCGACAATTGCCGGGATGCGGACACCGTTGTCGTGCAAGGTAAATGCCACTTGATAGGCAGAGTCATTATTGGTCACGACCACCATCACGCCGGCGGGCCTTACGGCATAGCGATTGACATATTCCATCGCGGCGTTGGCCAGCATAATGCCCGGTCGATCGTTATTTTCGAAAACCAGCGGTTGCTCGATAGCGCCGGTGGCCAGCAGGACTTCTTTGGCCCTGACTTTCCAAAACCGTTTAACACCCGCCGTTGACCGATCGGTGATGGTAAGGACATTGTGATCGTAGTAGCCCGAAACCGTCGACGACGTCATGACGGTGACGTTCACTGCATCTTCAAGTGCTGCTCTGGTTCGACTAATCCATAGATCGGAGTCAATGGCATTAATCGGTGCGCTGTTGGCGAGCAGGCAGCCACCCGGTTCATGGTCCTGTTCAACAAGCAGCACTCGCGCGCCACTATTTTTCGCGCTCAACGCTGCCGCAAGACCTGCAGGCCCCGCACCGACGATCAACAGATCGCAATGTAGATTGTGGTGGAAGTACTTGTTGCCATCCTCACCACCCGGCAACTGACCAAGCCCGGCCATGCGGCGAACAACACCCTCGTACCAGTGCCAGTTTGGCCACTTGAATACCTTGTTATAAAATCCTGCCGGCCAAAGCCTGTGCGTGAAATCCAGCACCCGACCCAGGTCGAAGTTGACACTCGGGAAGCCGCCCGGAGAGCTGATCTGATGGCCATCAATCAATGCACGCACGGTTGTACGCACTACAGGTATATCACCGTTACCATCCGACGCGGTGAGCAGTGCGTTGGTTTCTTCCACACCCGCGGACATGATGCCGCGCGGCCGATGATATTTGAAACTCCGGTTTACCGTGCTGATGCCGTTGGCCAGCAATGCTGATGCAATGGTGTCGCCGTGATAGCCTTGAAGCTTCCTTCCGTTGAATTTGAACGATAGTGGTTTACTGCGATCAATCCGGCCACCCGATCTTAAGCGGTTTCTTTGTGAAGGCGTATTAATCACTATCCGTCTCTGCCAGATCAGGCTTCGATTCACCCATCTTGTACACGGCGTAAATTTCGTGCGTCACCGTATCCCGAGCAATATTAAACCAGCGTCCGCAGCCATACTTGTGCATCCATTGCTCGTAATGAATGCCTTTTGGATTCTTTTTGTTGAAAAGATAGTCCGACCATACAACGTCGCTGGCATCAAGCCCCGGACGCGTTATGTGAGATTCGTCGCCGAACGAAAACTCCAGTTCATCACGCGTACCGCACCAGGGGCAGCTGATTCTCAACATCAGTGCGCCACTCCCGAGGCAGCACCCTCGTCTATCAGCCTGCCGGACTTGAACCGCTCAAGCCCAAAATCTTCGATCAACGGGTGTGGCTGATCATTCGCAATTGTGTAGGCCATGGTATCGCCACCCGCCGGAATGGCTTTGTAACCACCAGTCCCCCAACCACCGCTGATATAGAGGTTTTGCACCGGCGTGTGTCCCATAAGCGGCGATGTGTCCGGCGTAATGTCAGTGATACCTGCCCATTGCCGCATCAACCGCAAGCGACTGAAGGCCGGCAGCAACTCCAGGAGTGCGGCGACATTTTCCTGCAACAGGGCAATTCCCCCCCGTTGCGCGTAGCTGTTGTAAACATCCGCGCCGCCGCCAAACACCAACTCACCGCGATCTGACTGGCTGACATACACATGAATAACTGATGAGGTCACCACCGTATTGAGGCAGGGTTTGATTGGTTCACTGACCATGGCCTGCAATTGCATACTGGTGACGGGTACACGAAAACCGGCCATCTTTGCCAGTTCACTGGTGTGACCGGCGACAGCGATACTGATCCTGTCAGCGCCGATCGTGCCACGTGTCGTGTTCACGCCGGTCACTCTTCCTGACTGAATGTTGAATCCCGTGACCTCACATTGCTGGATGATGTCTATACCATAGGCACTTGCGGCACGTGCGTAGCCCCAGGCAACGGCGTCGTGACGTGAAATTCCGCCACGGTGCTGGATAAATCCACCATGGATCGGAAACCGACAATCAAGATTGATCATCGGCACGAGTTTCTTGACATCAAAGGGTGTCAGTACCTCGGCATCGACATCATTGATCTTGATTGCATTTGCCCATCGCCGGATACCTTCCAACTCATGCTGGCTGTGCGCCAGCGTCAGGATTCCGCGCTGGCTTAACATCACATTGAAGTTAAGCTCCTGGCTGAGTTGCTCGTAGAGCTTCAGTGAGTGGTTAAAGAATGCCGCGCTCTGTGGCCAGAAGTAGTTCGAGCGTATAATCTGTGTATTACGCCCCGTGTTACCACCGCCGAGCCAGCCTTTATCCAGGACGGCAATGTTTTTGATCGAGTGGTTTTTTGCCAGGTAATAGGCAGTGGC
>JBGMQT010000076.1:0-8620 GCA_048060695.1 Acidiferrobacterales bacterium | reverse complement strand
GTCGCCCGGCGGCGGGCTAAACTGGCAAAACCGGTAGCGTGTTCTACCTGATATTTCGACCGTAGAAAATTTCGGTGATTTCGCGTTGAAGACGCCGGGTGATAGTGTTTTTTTCCCGCGTCGACAGCGTCTCTTCCTCGACATTGAACAGGTAATCGTCGAGTCGAAAATCCCGTACCATCATTTTGGTATGAAAAATATTCTCCTGGTATACGTTTACATCCACCGCCTGGTAGTGCTCCAAAGTTTCCTTGTCCATGAAGTTCTGGATCGAACTGATCTTGTGATCAATGTAGTGCTTCTTGCCTCTGATATCTCTTGTGAACCCGCGAACACGATAGTCCGCCGTGACAACATCGGACTCAAAACTGTGAATGAGGTAGTTCAGTGCCTTCAGCGGTGAAATAGTTCCACAAGTCGAGACGTCGATATCGGCGCGAAAAGTGCTAATGCCGCTAACCGGATGGCGCTCTGGATAGGTATGTACCGTCAGGTGGCTTTTGTCGAGGTGGGCCACCACGGAATCGGGCAATGGCCCGGGGCGTTCGGAGATATCTGTCGGCTCCTTGAGCGGCAGTTCTGCAATCAACATGGTAACACTGGCGCCTTCCGGATCGTAATCCTGTCGCGCAATATTGAGAATACTGGCGCCAAGGATATCGGCGACTTCAGTGAGGATATGTGTCAGACGTTCTGAATTATAGGCTTCATCGATATACTCGATATAGTTTTGTTGTGCTTTCTCGCTATTGGCGTAACAGATGTCATAAATATTGAAGCTCAGCGTCTTGGTGAGATTGTTAAAGCTCTCCAGCTTCAGTTTGGGTAAGGGTTTTATCATTCGCGGGTACCGACCTGACACCAGGCCATCACAAGATTGCGAGACAATTCTAACCCGCTAGGCCGTGTTTAGCACCATGTGCAGTGCCTGTCGGTATTCGTCGCTGAGCCGCAAACGATCCCGATCAACTGGATGACGACCGTGTAAACGCGCCAGGCGCAAATGGGCGACAGGATCGTCATGGCTTTCCAGGCTGTCCAATACCGAATCTACCGCCCGGGAATCATTGCATACCAGAATCATGTCGCAGCCCGCACTGAGTGCGATGCTGGCTCGTTCAGGCATGGTACCCACGGCAGCTGCACCCTTCATTGAAAGGTCGTCACTGAAAATGGCGCCCTGAAAATCAAGTCGGTTGCGTAATACCTCCTGCAGCCAGAAGGATGAAAAACCAACGGCGTTGCGATCAACACGGGGAAACAGGATGTGCGCCGCCATCACCGCAGGCAGACCAAAATGGATCATGCGTTCAAAAGGTACCATATCCAGCAAATGGACATCTTCGTACTCACGCCCATCCACCGGTAACTCAAGATGAGAGTCTGGTGCGATACTGCCGTGGCCCGGAAAATGTTTCCCGGTCGCCGCCATGCCAGCCTGTCTCATTCCCGTCAAGTAGGAATGAGCCAGATCGGCAACAATTTGCGGGTCAGAGTGAAACGCACGGTCGCCAATAATTTCACTAATGCCCAGATCAATGTCCAGTACGGGTGCGAAACTGATATCAACTCCCACGGAACGCAATTCTGTCGCCATCAACCAGCCGGTAGCCTCGGCCAAACGCTTGGCCCGTTTGCGGTTTTCATCATAAAGATGGCCCAGGTGACGCACCGGGGGTAACGCGGTAAAACCGTCACCAAAACGTTGCACGCGTCCACCTTCCTGGTCCACCGCAACCAGAAGTTTTGGTTCATCCTCGCCTCGTAACGCATGTATGTCGTCAATAAGTAATTTAACCTGTTCGGGTGATTCGTAATTACGGCTAAACAATATGACACCCCCGACCAGGGGATGGCGCAGACGATCACGTTCAACAGCGTTGAGTTGCTCGCCTTCAATATCCAGCATTAGCGAACCCAGCGACACTATGATTCTCCTGTAATAACCACCGGTGTGCCAACTTGCACCAGATCAAATAATCTCACAATGTCTTCATTGCGCATGCGTATGCAGCCACGCGAACCCGGCGCACCCATTCTGATGTCATCGGGTGCACCATGGATGTAGATGTAGCGGCGCATAGTGTCAACATTCCCCATTCTATTCCTGCCTTTTTCGCAACCCTTGAGCCACAAGATGCGTGTCAGTATCCAGTCACGTTGCGGATGCACTTTGCGCAGCCCTGCCGTGTAAATTTCACCGGTTGGCCGGCGACCCACCAATACCGAATTGACCGGTTGTGCTTCCCCAATTCTGGCGCATACGACATGTCGTCCACGCGGTGTCTTCTCACTGCCGATTTTTTCGCCTGTGCCATTGGCCGCTGTCGATACTTTTACCGTAATAACATTTTCTCCCGTATTCCGATCGCGCAAAACCAGAGTCTGCGTTGGCACATCGATCTCAATTTCACAGTCGACCATCGGCCAGGTCAGTCCCGTATGAACAGGGCCATTGACTCCACATGGCTTGTTTGCGGGAACATATCCATGACACATGCACTCTTCAGTCGATAACCCAGATTATGCACCAGGTGAGCAGAGTCTCGAGCCAATGTTGACGGGTAGCAGGAAACGTAAACTATCTTTTCAGGTGCCGACCCGGTTGTAAGATGATTGATCACTTCGCTGGCCCCACTTCGCGGCGGGTCGATCATTAACTTGTTAAACGAATATTCACCCCACGGTGCAGTATCATTTTGTTGATAGAGATCACCCTTCTCGAAATATGCGTTATTCACTCCGTTATGTGTCGCATTATTTTGTGCACCTTTTACCAACGAGTCATCACCCTCTATGCCGAGCACCCTGGAACAGCGTTTGGCGATCGGTAGCGTAAAATTCCCGAGGCCTGAGAACAGGTCCAGCACGCGATCGTTCTCATTCAAGTCCAGCAATTCGATAGCGCGATGAATCATTTTCCGATTGACCTCGATATTGACTTGTGTGAAGTCGGTGGCACGAAATCTGATATCAATATCGAATTCCGGAAGCGCGTACTCCAGTAAACTTGCCGACCCCTCCAGGGCCTGTATCGAATCGGGTCCACCAGGCTGCAGCAGCACTTCAATTCTGTGCTGGCGCTCAAATTGCTGCAACGCCTGCCTGTCCTCTTTTGTCAGCGCCACCAGATGACGGAACACAAAAGTAGCGCCGCTGTCGCCTGCGGCAACCTCAACTTGCGGAATGCGGTCCGGGCATGACAGTCCGCCAATCAGCTTTCGCAGTGCGGGTAGCAATGCAGCGATGCGCTCATCCAGCACATGGCAGTGAGTTACATTGGTGATATAGGAATTGTTCCTTTCGCGAAACCCAACAAGTACGCCACCCTTGCTGGGCACAAGACGCACACCCAGCCTTGCTTTACGCCGATATGCCCACGATGGGCCAACGATAGGCTTCAACCACTGCTCGGGCGAAACACTACCAATTTTATTGAAGTTGTCTTCAACAATAATTTGCTTGTGTTTAACCTGGGATTCGTCCGTAAGGTGCTGTAATGCACAACCACCACAAATTCCAAAATGCTCGCAGCGTGGTTCCATTACACGTTCTTTCGAGGCCTCCAGAATCTCCAGCGCGATACCTTTGTCAAAAGAGGGTTTGCGACGGGTTATGCCATAGCGTACTAGCTCGCCGGGAAGCGCGCCTTCGATAAACACCGCCTTGCCATCAATATGCGCGACGCCGCACAAGTCATGACTCAGGGACTCAATACGGGCTTCGGCCTCGCCCTTGAACCGAAGGCCGGGTCGAATGCGTACTACGGATTTTTGCCCTGTTTCTGATGAGACCAACATACGATCGGGTATTATTATCCCCAGGCCTGGAGAAATTCATTGAGATGGGATTTGTTTTCGATCTTTAAAGTTTCACGCAGCGTGGTCTGTTCGTTGGTCCAGGCCTCTTTGGTAAGGTTGCCGCGAATCAGCTCGAAACGCAGATAAACGAGATACGTATTAAGTACGTCGGTTTCACAATAATTGCGGATTGCCTCAAGATTGCCAGCCTGATACTCGTCCCATACCCGGGCACCACTCATGCCCATTTTACCAGGGTACCCCAACATCACGGCAATCTGGTCCAGTGGTGCGTTGGCGCGTGGCTGATAACCTGACAGCACATCCATTAAATCCGTATGACGGGAATGGAAACGACTCAGATAATTATTCCACTTGAATGACTGGTCGTCGTTGCCGGTTTCCCAGTAACGCGGTGCAGCAACACCATGTTTAAGAGAGCGGTAATGGAGTACTGGCAGATCAAAGCCGCCGCCATTCCATGACACCAGGGTGGGCGTGTATTTGTCGATACCGTCGTAGAATCGTTTGATAATTTCTGTCTCGTCGGATTCCAGCTCACCAATTGACCATACCTTGACGCTGCTGCCCTGACGCAACAACACCGAGATTGCGCAGATCCTGTGCAAGTGGTGTCGCAGAAATTCCGACTCACCGGTTTGCTCACGCCTCTTGTTGAACATGACGCGAGCGACATCCTCATCCCCCAGATCGCCAAGGTCATAAATAAGTCTACCGGACTCGACGTCCGGGATAGTTTCAATATCGAATACAAGTACGTTCATATTGCAGACTTACTCTGACGGGAAAATACCGGTCGATAAATAGCGGTCGCCGCGGTCACAGATAATCACGGCGATCACCGCATTCTCCACTTCCCGGGATAGTTGTAGTGCCGCGGCGGTGGCGCCACCGGAAGAAATACCACAGAAAATCCCCTCTTCCCGCGCCAGGCGAATCGTGGTTTCTTCGGCGTCTGGTTGTGATACGTCGATGATTCGATCCACGCGGGACGCATCATAAATTTTTGGCAGATAGGCCTTGGGCCAGCGACGGATGCCGGGGATCGATGCCCCCTCTTCGGGTTGAACGCCAACGATTTGTACGGCTGGATCCTGTTCTTTCAAGTATCTGGAAACACCCATGATGGTACCGGTAGTACCCATGGAACTGACAAAGTGTGTGAGTGTGCCCTGCGTATCGCGCCACAATTCCGGACCCGTAGCCTCGTAGTGCGCGCGCGGATTATCGGCATTGGAAAACTGGTTCAGCACCTTGCCTTTGCCTTCTTGCTCCATCTGGTCGGCAAGATCGCGGGCACCTTCCATACTATCCTCTTTTGACACCAGAACTATATCGGCACCAAAGGTTTTCATCACCGCGCGGCGCTCAACGCTCATGTGGTCCGGCATGATCAGCACCATTTTATAACCCTTCATGGCCGCCACCATTGCCAACGCAATCCCGGTATTTCCGCTGGTGGCTTCGATCAGGGTATCGCCGGATTTGATCTCCCCGCGTTCTTCAGCACGAACAATCATACTCAGCGCCGGTCGATCCTTGACCGAACCCGCAGGATTATTGCCCTCCAGCTTCACCAGCAGCGTATTGCCGGTTTTGCCGCCGAGGCGCTGTAGCCTCACCAGCGGCGTATTGCCAATAAAGTCTTGCAGTCCTTTCATCTAGATAGCTTCTTGTATCTTGCTATTATTGGGTGCGACCTGGTTTGTTTCCGAAGGCGCCGTGAGCGGCGACATGTGTACCACTATCAATTGCACTGAACGCGCACCGCGGAACTCGTTTATATCCAGCCTGTAAACTACATATATCTTTTGCAATTCACATGCAGGCGCATCTTCCAGTTGATTAAATGCAATGGCATCAACCTCCACACCATCACCATGACTTAATACCATTTTCACGTGTTTGCCGCCAACAATACGGCTGTTGATGATCCGGAATGTTCCTTCGAACAATGGTTCGGGAAAACCCTGCCCCCAGGGGCCTGCATCGCGAAGTGTTTCGGCCAGGGAAAGGTGAAGCTCATCGGCCTCTAACTCGCCATCACTCAGCAAAACCTCCTGTAAATCATTTTCGTCCAGTTGCATCGTCACTATTTCATCAAAGGCCGCCGCAAAGTCGTCGAAGTGTTCTTTCCGTATGCTTAGTCCGGCTGCCATGGCATGGCCACCGAATCTTTGTAGCAGGTGCGGGTGCTGCGTGGCCAGCTGATCCAGGGTGTCGCGTATATGGAGGCCGTTTATAGACCTCGCTGAGCCCTTCAATTCACCCTCGCCCGCCGGGGCCATGGCGATGGTTGGTCGGTGATAACGCTCTTTCAGTCTGGACGCGACCAGCCCCACCACACCCTGATGCCAACGTTCATCAAACAGACACAAACCGGTAGGTAACGCCGAGCTTTCCAGGTCAAGCTTCTCCATCACCGCAAGCGCTTGTTGTTGCATTCGTTGTTGAATCTGGCGTCGTTCACTATTAATCTCATCCAGACGCGACGCCAACTGGCGCGCTACCTCCACATCGTCGGTGATCAGACATTCGATACCAATCGACATGTCTTCCAGCCGGCCAGCAGCATTTAATCTTGGAGCGACAAAAAAACCCAGGTCGGATGCGGCCAGTGTTCGATTTCCACGTTTGCCTTCTACCAACAGGGCGCGAATACCGGCAACGCATTTGCCTTGATTAATGCGGGCCAGGCCTTGCGCGACAAGGCGGCGATTATTCTCGTCCAGCGGCACCAGATCCGCAACAGTGCCCAGTGCCACCAGATCCAGCCACTGCGCGAGGTTGGGTTCCGCGATCGATCGCTTTTCAAACCAGTTCTGTTGGCGCAACAACGCGCGCAATGCCAGCAAAACATAAAATGTTACACCCACACCTGCTAACGTGTTGCATTGTGAGGTATCGCCGGACTGGTTAGGATTCACAATCGCATCGGCCGCAGGCAATTTGTTACCCGGCAAATGATGATCGGTAACCAGCACCTTGATACCGCGCGCCTTGGCGGCATCGACTCCGGCAATACTGGAGATACCATTGTCCACTGTGATTATTATGTCCGGCGAACGGTGGGCCGCTTCTTCCACGATTGCGGGTGTCAGCCCATACCCATGGACTGCCCGATCCGGAACCAGGTAGTGGACATGGGCCGCGCCCATTGCCCTCAGCGCACGTATCGCGAGAGCACAACTGGTTGCGCCATCGGCATCAAAATCGGCAACTACCAGGAAACGCCCGTCACTCTCGATGACGTTAGCCAGCAGGTGCGCAGCTTCTTTTATGCCAAGCAATCTATCCGGATTATGCAAACGATCAAGTGATCGATCAAGGGCATCCTGCCCCGATATATTTCGCGCTTGATATACGCGTTTGAGGACGGGGTGCATCTCCTGCGGCAAGTCGTCCGCGAGTACAGGAAGTTCCCTGCGTTGAATCAGTTTGCCACCGACCATCAGGTGCGCTCCGCTGCCCCAATTCGAGTTCGCCGTCGCCACCAGCGGCCAAGGTTCCTCGCGGTAGCTTTGAATATACGACAGTTTTCAATCACCATGGACAGGCTATCAATTTTTTTTGTTTGCAAGGCTCTGACTAACGGCTCGACCCACTGATCATCGAAGGTGTCGATAAAATCCTGCAAGGTCTGCTCATGTCCGCTCAATCTTGCCTGCTCTGCCTGGTCGAGCACCACCAGATGATTGCCTGCGACCGCTTCATGCAGCCAGTTTTCGGCGCTTGCCGGTCGGTCTGCCAGCTTTACCTGTGACAGGCGCGCCAACGCCGAGCCCACCGCATCTTCTCCCCAAAACTCCGTCCAGTCATTTTCTTTTAGTGTCGGCAAACGACCGCCGCCCCAGAACCACAAACTGTTAACTGTCGGAAGCCCTTTTGCTTCTCGTTCCACATTGACTGCTGACGTATGCAACATTATCTGCAGTTCATTTAATATGGTGTGCCATTTCTTTCCGTCCTGACCGGCTGGCAGGGCGGGATAGATATTGTGACCAACAACATTCGACAGGGGTGTAGTGCGCAACTCTGGCATATCGAGCAGTTGAAGATACCAGCAATCTGGTCGAGGTGCCTTGAGAACCCAGCCATCGTGATGGAACACATCGAGAATTTCCCTGACCAGCTGGTCGGCTTCGTCCTGGCTGATGGAAAGATCATTACCCGCGCTGAGCACAAGGGCATCGCCGTGGGGCATGAGGTGAACCGGGTCGGCACGCATCCACCACGCATTGTCGACCACCCCCATATCGAGTACGCGCGTCACCGCAGCCACCGGTGGATCCCGATCAGGACCGGTATCAACCCCAAACAACTGGAAAATACAGGCCTCCGCGCTGCCGGAGTGGCAGTTAGCAGTATTGTCAGCTCGTCCCAGCAACCACTCTAATCTTTCCAGATTGCCGCCTGTATGCTCGTCTACTGCGGCGGGCACCAGGCCAGGCACTACCAGCGTCAGATGACGTTCGTCGGATTCAGGCATTGATTTCTCAGGCACAATGGGAACTGATACTTGCCTTTCTGGGTCCAACAAGCAAGTGTAGATGTCAGGTCCGAACAGGAGGTTCCGTCATGTCGATAAAACAATTCCTCTATTTTCTGATTGTCATTTTCTCCCTGCCACTTTCAACCCTTGGCGCCAGTGTAGGGGGAGCTGAAGACTCGGAACCACCTGCCTGGTTCAAGGCCTCCTTCCTCGATCTACGCGAAGATATCAATGAAGCCACAGCAAACCAGAAGCGTTTGTTTATTTATTTTCACCAAAAGGGCTGCCCTTACTGCGCTGAGCTGGT
>JBGMQT010000075.1:1919-8640 GCA_048060695.1 Acidiferrobacterales bacterium | reverse complement strand
TTAGATGTTGGCCGCGGGTGGCAACGCCGATTGTTGCGAGTGCAGGAACCAATTTTCTGTGACGATGTTTCGGGTGAACCATTGTGTTTTCATCAATCGACTGGCAACCAGTTGCTTGATACCGAGGGGAAGCCTTTCCAGTAGACGGGGTTTGGGTTGGCGTTGTCCAAAGCGCTGTTCGATCAAATTGTAATACGCCTGCAAGTTCTCGCTTCGGTAGTTTCCCTCACATTCACGAACAACTTGCGCGGCTAACATGGCCGATTCAATCGCCGGGCGGATACCTTCACCGCTTTGGGGATAGGCCAGCCCGGCAGAATCACCAATCAGGACAACGTTATCCTCAACGATATGACGCTGTGCATGCGGATACAACAGATAGGCATGGCCGTTAAACTTGTCCGGCGTATCCCGTGGGATCTTTCCCTGCTGTTTCAGCTGGCGACAGAACGCCTGCACATGGCCGGACAGCTTGTGTTTATCTTCGCGGCCCAGACCGATATTCAGGTAGTCACCTTTGCGAAATATCCAGCCATAGCCTTTCAGGTCGGGCGTAAAAAACAGCTCGGGTATTTCTCCATCGACAGGGCAGTCGGCCTTTTGCGAGGTCGTCATCTCGAATTCGATTTCCTGTGCCGCCACCGCAAGCTCACTGACACCTTTGGCGCCAATCGCACGCGCTACCGGACAAAAATGCCCGCCGGCGCCCACAACAAGGCGAGCCTCGATGAAATCGTTGACTCGCCAGCCTCCTGGAATTCTTTCCATGCTCTGGAAGGCCTGGCCGAGCAATAGCTCGGCATCGTTGCGACGCAAAAGATAATCATCAAACTCAATTCGGCGAATTCCGTAACTTACGGGATCACCCTGATAGTGCGATTGCACCGGGGTTTGCCCCATCTGGCTAATCTCGAAGCCGTGAATTGCCTGTAATACCCGTCCCCGGGAGTAGTCAGTAACATCAATTTGCAGTTCCTGCATCACCACCGGCGTTACCCAGCCGGCACAGACTTTTTGTCGCGGGAATTCCGCCTTGTCCATGATGGCAACCGCCAGCCCGGTACCGGTGAGATTGTATGCCAGCGTGGACCCGGCCGGGCCACCGCCGACAATCAGGACGTCAACCTGCCTCATCGTTTGTCCCGGATGGCACCATGCTCAATTGTGCCCTGGGTTGATACAGGTGGGCACGCGACCACGGTATTTCATTATTGTTGCCTCGTGTGAACACTGCCTGAAATAATTGTAGCTGACCGGTATCGAATGCGGCTTTGGATCCTGCCAGGTACAGGCGCCACGCCTTCACAAACCCCTCATCCATCATCTCTTCGATTGCCGGGACATTTTTTTCAAATCGTTCCATCCAATGCTCCAGAGTTTTTGAATAATGCAGGCGCAGGTCTTCCAGATCCAGTATCGAAAATTTATGCGGTTCAAAAATGTCCATCATTTCACGTAGTGTTGGAGGGTAGGCGCCGGGGAAGATGCGGCGTTCAATCCAGGCGTTCATCGGCTTGGACCGATTTCGGCCAATGGTATGAATAAGACCGCGCCCTTTTGGTTTGAGACACCGGTTGACCACATCTCCCATGGTGGAGAAATCACGTTTTCCAACATGCTCCAACATGCCTACCGATACAAAAACATCAAATTCACCGGAAATGTTTCGGTAGTCTTCCAGTTTGTATTCCACGCGATCAGACAGTCCCATCGACTCGGCGCGCGCGCGGGCATATTCGATTTGTTCACGGGAAATATTGTAAGCAACGACTTTTGCTCCGTAGTGTTTGGCCATAAAGCGGGCAAGACCACCCCAACCACAACCAGCCTCGACAACGGTATCGCCCGGCTTCAGTTGCAGCTTTCTGCAGACATGATGCAGCTTCGCAATTTGTGCTTCTTCCAGGCTTATTTCCGGATCGGGAAAATAGGCGCAGGTATACTGCATCGCCTCTGTGTCCAGCCACAGTTTGTAAAATTCATTTCCCAGATCATAGTGATGATGAATATTTTCAGTTGCCTTGTGGCGTGTGTTAAAAATTTGCCGGTGACTCATCCAGACGATGAACTGACGCAGTAGACTGCCTTTTCCGAAACCAGCGATGCCTCTAAAAATGACAGACATAAACTCGGTCAGATCACCCTCGAATTCCACTTGCCCGCTACAATACAGGTCGCCCCAATGCAGCTCTGGATTAGAAATTGTTTTTATGAGCGCGGCGCGATTTCGGTAGAGAATTCTTGCAATGGGTTTTTCGAGGAAGGGGGTAACTTCTTCTCCGTCCCAGAGCCGAATACTGACCGGTGGATCCCCCACCACCCGCAGCATTTTTCGGCACAGCCGGCGATCAGCCGCCGTTACTCTGGTAGAAAAAAGTGGCGACAGCCGATGATTCTTCTTGCGACCTGTTACCCTGGTGCTGGCAGATAGTTCGCTTTCACCGGTACCAAATGGAATGCGGGCGACAATACTTTTTTTATTTTTGTTCATGGTTAATATCCTTTTAACTTATTGTTGGCCAACCAGGAAAACCCACACATACGGAGCGGGAACACTGCCTTCTCCCGGATATACGTACTGTTTTTCTCATGTATGGTGCGTCGGGGCAAGACCCTCCATTAATTCGACGGTAATCGGAGATTTACTGTCTAATTTGTCAATTTTCTGTATAACAGAATATCGCCTCGTCCAGTAATATTTTATGACCCAAGTCAACAAACCGCACGCCGATGCCTGTGATCGAAATCGAGATCCTATACTGGAGGTTATCCGGCCGTGGCTCTCAAATAGCGGGAGAGTGCTCGAGATTGGCAGTGGCACCGGGCAACATGCCGTTTATTTTTCGCGGCAATTACCCCACCTGACCTGGATCGCAAGTGACAAACAGGATGCTCACGCCGGCATCCGGCTATGGCTGGAGGAGGCTGGGCTGCCAAACACTTCCGGGCCGGTATTGCTGGATCTTGCTCAGGAACCGTGGCCAGAAGTGGATGCAGATGTTGTGTTTACTGCCAATACCATGCACATCATCTCGTGGCCGTTGGTGCAGGCACTGTTCAGCGGAGTAGGGTGCTTGTTGCAATCCAGGGGCCTGTTCATGGTTTATGGACCCTTTAATTACGATGGACGATTTACCAGCGATAGCAACTCACGTTTTGACCGATGGTTGAAAGATCGGGATACAAACAGCGGCATTCGTAACTTTGAGGATGTGGATGCAATGGCTCAAAACGCCGGGCTGGAACTGTGCGATGATATTGAGATGCCGGCCAATAACCGGATCCTTGTGTGGAAGAGGAAATAGGCTGCACGTTTGAGCGTTGTCCGAACTTCCCGACCGCCTGTCTTCGAAGCTAGATGGCTGAAAGCAGTGTTTCCGGAAACTTTCAGTATCGAATTTTTCAAATCAGGCGTCTCGCCCGTCAGTACATAACCACACCTATGCAAACCAGCATGACAATTGGCACTATCGTTGAATTGTTCGCAGTCATGATAATCGGGGCTGTTATTCCCGGTGTGAGTGTCATGGTGGTTTCAACAAGATCAGCTGCGTATGGATTCATTCATGGCGTTTCCACGACCATGGGCATAGTGGTTGGCGATATCTTGTTCATACTACTTGCCATTTTCGGATTATCGATTCTTGCCGAAACGATGGGTAGTCTGTTTGTATGGGTAAAGTATATCGGCGGCGCCTATCTTGTCTGGCTGGGAATAGCGCTATGGAGGTCAAGTTCAAAGGTTGCTGAGACCGAGGGTGCGGTTGAATCCTCATTGCTGTCCAGTTTCCTGGCCGGGCTGACTATTACGTTAGGAGACCAAAAAGCGATTTTGTTCTATTTTGGCTTTTTACCGGCTTTCGTTAATTTATCCAGAATTTCCTATATTGACGCGAGCATCATTATGACAATTGCCATAGTATCAATCGTCGGCGTAAAGCTTGGTTACGCTTTCATGGCAAATAGCGCCAGCCAATTATTCAGGAATTCCAGGGTGATTGAAAGAATCAATATCGCTGCCGGTACCGTGATGATCGGTATTGGTGTCCTTGTAGTGACGAAAGCCTGACCAGGCCCCGGCGCAGACGTCGGTATTCCTGCTGCGTTGCTGACCCCGTGATATACGCTAACATCATCCCATGGATGTCGATTATTCCATCATTGTACCCGCCTATAACGAAGAGGAGTGGCTGCCGGCTACGCTGACTGCGCTGAAAGCAGCCATGGCGGCCTCGCGATTGCACGGTGAAATTATTGTGACGGACAATAACTCCACCGATACCACTGCGGAAATAGCGAGGAAATCCGGTGCGCAGGTCGTGTTCGAACCGGTGAACCAGATATCGCGCGCCAGAAATGTTGGTGCGCGCAAGGCGCGAGGTCGTTATCTGGTGTTTGTGGATGCCGACACGGTTATTCCACCGGCGTTGCTCGAGCATGCACTCGATAATCTCGAAAGCCAGCGTTGTATCGGCGGCGGATCAATCGTAAGTTTCGGAAAAGAGATCAAGCGCTCCGTTCGTATTGCTGTAGCATGGTGGAATCTGTTGTCCCGATTTTTGCGTCTTGCTGCAGGCTGTTTTTTCTATTGCACCCGGCAAGATTTCGAACAAGTTGGCGGGTTCAGCGAAGCGGTATATGCCAGCGAAGAGATTTGGCTATCTCGTGCATTGTCAAAACTGGGGCGTCGGCAAGGAAAAAAATTCTGTATTATTCATCAGGTAGCAGCACAATCATCTGGCAGAAAGATCGTCTGGTACAGTACCGGGAGACAGGTCGGGTTGCTGTTGATGCTGGTCTTTGCCCCTTTTCTGGTACGCTATAAACGTTTCTGTGGTTATTGGTATGATCGGCCTGGACAATGATACGTAAGCAGGCGTCAGTAACGACCACACTAATCCTGTGAAAGCAATTCTATGAATCCGGTTGATTTTACAATTATTCTTGTTTTAGTTGGCGCCGGGCTTTACTGGCTGAATGCAGCAAAAGCTAAAGAAATTGCCAGATGGGTGGGTAAAGAAGCGTGTAAAGAAATCGGGGTTAGTTTTCTCGATGATTCTGTGGCACTGAATCGTGTCTGGATTGGCAAAAATGATAACAGTAAACGAAAAATCTTTCGCCGCTATCGATTTGAATTTACCTCAGATGGAAGTCAACGTTACAAGGGGGAGATAGTTATCAGTGACGCAAAGTTGATAGGTATCGAACTGGAACCTTACCGCATACCGCCACGGGAAGATCGTCTCCACTAACGTACTGTCGAATGTTTAATGCACTTGCTTCTACCCGGGTCAGCCATTGAAATCTTTTGACGTTATTATTCTTGGCGCCGGCGCGGCGGGATTGATGTGTGCGTTCACCGCAGCGAATCGAGGACGGTCGGTACTGCTGCTGGAGTGCTCAAACAAGGTGGGGAAAAAGATTCTCATGTCCGGCGGTGGGCGTTGCAATTTTACCAATCTTTACGCCACGGCAGAGAATTTCCTGTCGCAGAATCCGCACTATTGCAAATCCGCACTAAGTCGTTACACACCGGACGATTTCGTGAAGTTGGTTCAACGCCATGGAATCGCGTTTCACGAAAAGGCCCACGGTCAATTATTTTGCGATGAGTCGTCCAAAGAGATTCTGGCCATGATGCTGGATGAATGTCATCGGGTGGGTGTAGAAATACGTACATCGATAGCTATCGGGCAAGTTGGCTTTGACGGCCAGTTCGTTGTTAGGATCGGGCACGACGACTTGGCCAGTCAAAAACTGGTGATCGCAACCGGGGGGTTGTCGATCCCGACCCTGGGTGGTTCCGGATTCGGTTACGAACTGGCACAACAATTTGGCATGAGAATAGTGCCACAACACGCGGCATTGGTACCCTTTGTGTTCACCGACAGTTTCGGGGAGCTGTGCCAGCAACTGGCGGGTGTTTCATTACCGGTACGTCTTTCCTGCGGTAACGTCTCTTTTACCGATGACCTGTTGTTTACTCATCGCGGCCTCAGCGGACCGGCGGCGCTACAGCTTTCCAGTTACTGGCAGCCAGGTCAGGGCATCAAAATTGAGATGATGCCGGACCAGGACGTGCTCGAACTTATGGCGAAGTATAAAAAAGTGCATCCGAAGTCATTGTTGCGAACGTTCTTCAGTCAGCATCTACCCAAAAAGCTGGCAGTCATGCTGGAGCAGTTGTGGTGGCAGGATCTGGCCGAAATAACTATGGCGAATATACCGGAGAAGCGACTGCGGGAACTGGCGCAACAAAGCCAAGCCTGGTCGATCAAGCCATCGGGTACAGAAGGTTATCGCACTGCGGAAGTCACATCCGGTGGCGTCGATACACGAGATCTCGATTCAAAAACAATGGAGAGCAAAACCCGGCCGGGTCTGTATTTCATCGGCGAAGTGGTGGATGTGACCGGCGAGCTGGGTGGCTACAATTTCCAGTGGGCATGGGCCTCCGGATTTGTCGCCGGGGTATCGGTCTAATTTGTGAAAAATAAAAATACAAACTAGCTTCAGAAGTTTGGCGACTTTTTGAGCACCGTCGTCGCTTGTCCGATAAGACTTGCTATGCGGACATTCTGATAATGGCAGTCAATAATTTTGGCTATAGTGCAGCTATCGGCCAGTAGCAGTCATTTATTCAACGAGACATCCAGGTTTTGAATCAGTTTGTCTACTTCATTCTCTATGTTCCCCGGGAGAGGACCGTTATTGCTACGAA
>JBGMQT010000075.1:0-1819 GCA_048060695.1 Acidiferrobacterales bacterium | reverse complement strand
AGTTTGTCTACTTCATTCTCTATGTTCCCCGGGAGAGGACCGTTATTGCTACGAAGGACTAGATGAACTTTATATCTATCCTTTTTCAACCACCACTCAAGTCCTTTGTATCTTTCGGTGACCCAAATACGGCCTCGGAAGTCGCCAAATAATCTTAATGATGGCGCCTCCTCTGGTTCTTCCTCTCCTATATGTGCCGTAAACTCAATATCTGTCATCGGACGAGGCAAAAGCGAACACTCCATCGTCAATGACGTAAACTTATATGGCGAATGATATGTGGTCTGACCATTTATACTCGACACACTCCAGCCATCGGGTAAAGTCGCACTAACGCTGCAACCCTCATTCGAGGCCAGCACAGAAAAACTAGCTAAGAGTATAATTGTGCCTAAGAGGAGATTTCGCATTAGATTTTCGCAATGTCCGCTACGGCTCGGTACCCGCCAGCTTAGCTCATAATATCTGGGGTCAAAGTAAAAACTCGGCTACCAAGCAGTTTTAGCAGAACAGTTATTGCCCTGAACCAAATAATCGGGTTTCTGCCATATTAGAATTCATAGCATTTAACGGTATTGCGCCCGGAATCCTTGGACTGGTACATCGCTTTGTCAGCTTGTCTGGCAAGCGTTTCGATATCATATGCTCCGCTGGTCACACCAAAACTGGCAGTAATAGTAAAACTTTTATTTTCAGTTGTAATAGGTACCTCTTCAATCACACGTCGCAATCCTTCGGCTATTTTGACAGATTGTTTCAATGATGTTTTTGGCAATATCATGGCAAACTCCTCACCGCCAATGCGCGCGAAAATATCAGACTTTCTTAGCCTCTGAAGCAAGAACTTCCCAACTTGTTTTAATGCTGCATCACCTGCTGCATGACCATAGTTATCATTTATAGATTTAAAATTATCGATATCCATAATAATCATGGAGATTTCATCATTGCTTCGCTGGTTATTATTCGTCAGGACTTTTCCAATTTCGTAAAAAGCACGCCGATTATACAATCCAGTCAAATCATCGATATTTGCAAGTCGCTCCGCGTTCTTTTTGGATGCTTCGAGTTGACGTCTCATCAGGAAATTCTGGTTAAGTGTTTCGCTGATATAACCTGTGGCGCGTATCGCAGAAATAAAGAAAATGATCGCTCCGGCCGCCATCCCTGCAAATATATATCCGCCAAAAAGCAGAAAGTACCCGGTGGCGGGTAGTAAAATAACGGCGATTGTTGTCAATGTTATTGCGCGATGGGATGAGTAGAGCGAAATAGCTCCGCCCGACAAACCCACTAAAAAACTGAAAATGACCGCCTGATGTACCTGGGAATCTAGCGGCATTATGAATACGCCGCCTACACCCCAGGTAAGAGACGACAGGAAAAGTGTTACAAAATAGGGTTTTTCCCAAGAGAGTACGCTAAGGCCCTGTGGTGCTATTTTACGATATCGCGTAAAGAGAATAAATCGCGCTGCAGCGGTAACAAACAGAATACCAAACCAGACAAGTAGCACACGATGATTTTGTACGGGCCATAGAATGGCTGTTATGAGGGCGGCAACAAATATACTGACAAATATTGCCATAAAAGACTGACGATAAAGCAGCTCCAATTTGTCTGCACGCACCAGACTCGACATATCATGAGCTACCTCATTCGTTTCTGGAATAGTCATGTTCTTTGGCGGGTTGGTTGGCATCCTTATGGGGTGATTCGTTTACCCTGCATCTCCACGTTGGGTCGATATGGTGAAGTGGTATCCAGAACCAAAAGGGTCAGAGTCGATTGAAAACATACTTTTTTCCTCGCGAGTACG
>JBGMQT010000074.1:2409-8783 GCA_048060695.1 Acidiferrobacterales bacterium | reverse complement strand
AACCGGGTTTATTCTCCTTCCGGTCCCCATGCTAAACTCCCGCTTTCGATTTATGGCGGTGAAGGCCGGTCCCCTCGGTGACGACAGGTTGTGAACCCGGTCAGGTCCGAAAGGAAGCAGCCGCAGCAACCGGCTCGGGTGCCAAGGTCAGGCTGACTGGATCCGCCACCCAAATTAAAAGTAGTGCCAACTAACCAATTTGCATGACGTATTATCATAATCTTTCCTGTTGGTATTCCAGGCCATGAGTTATCAGGTACTGGCCCGAAAATGGCGCCCCCGTCGTTTTGAAGATCTGGTGGGACAACAACACGTAGTCAAGGCGCTGGTTAACGCACTCGACAGTGACCGTCTGCATCATGCCTTTCTTTTTACCGGCACCCGCGGGGTGGGCAAAACAACCATCGCACGTATTCTCGCCAAGGCACTGAATTGTGAAAAAGGGGTTAGCTCAAAACCCTGCGGTGAGTGTCGTTCCTGTACCGAGGTGGATGAAGGGCGTTTTATTGACCTGATAGAGGTCGATGCCGCATCGCGCACCAAGGTAGACGAAACCCGAGAGCTCCTGGACAACGTGCAATATGCACCGACCCGTGGTCGGTACAAAGTTTATCTCATTGATGAAGTGCACATGTTGTCCACGCACAGTTTCAACGCCTTGCTGAAAACGCTGGAAGAACCTCCGCCCCATGTGAAGTTCCTGCTGGCGACCACTGATCCGCAGAAATTGCCTGTCACTGTTCTGTCGCGTTGTCTGCAGTTCAATCTGATGCGTCTGTCAGCGGACTCGATTGAAGCGCAGCTGGAAAAAATACTGAAAGCAGAAGATATCGTCTGCGAAAAAATGGCTTTGTCGCTTTTGTCACGGTCTGCGGATGGCAGTATGCGTGATGGATTGAGCCTGCTTGATCAGGCCATTGCATATGGCGACGGCGAAGTACGCGAAACCGATGTTCGCGAAATGCTGGGTACAATTGATCGCGACCTCATCTGGCGCTGCATGCAGCATCTCGCCAGCGGCGATGCGCGTGCGTTAATGTCCGTTGTAGAGGATGTGTCGAATCGCGGCATGGACTATGCGTCGGTTCTCGAAGAGTTGTTGGTCGCGTTGCACCACGTTGCAATGGCTCAGGTGGACAATGCATTGGTCGGTTCACTCGGGGATGAGGAGCAGGAACAGATTAAAACTATCGCATTATCATTGTCACCAGAAGACACGCAGCTGTTCTATCAAACAGGCCTGGTTAGTCGCCGTGATCTGTCATTGGCACCTGACCCGAGAAGCGGGCTGGAAATGTCACTGCTTCGAATGCTGGCCTTTAAGCCACTGGCACCCGGGCAAGGCGCCACCACGAAATCGAGTGACAAGGTGACCATACCAGGTGAGAAAGCCAAAAAGACATCCAGGCCCGCTACCAGTAAAAGTGCAGGCGAACCGGTTGCAATCAGCGCGTCCCGGCCCGAGTCACCCAAGATCAAATTACCTCAATCGGGCCAATGGTCAGAAGTGGTGGATCAACTGGGATTAAGCGGCATTAATCAACAATTGGCCAATAACACTATCAGGGAATCATTTGCAGATGACAAGCTGGATCTGGTACTGGATGAATCAGTAGCCAATTTGCATACCCGTGAGCGTGAAAAAACCTTAAGCGATGCGCTGACAAAATATTATGGCAAGGATATCAAGGTCGTTCTACGCATCGGCAAACCGGCCGGTGAAACGCCGGCACAGACACAGATGCGACAAAATAGTGAGCAACAACACGCGGCGGTCGAGGCGATCGATAGCGACCCCACTGTTACGGCCCTTCAGGAACAGTTTGGCGCCCGGGTGAGTCCGGGTTCGATTCGACCCAAGGCAGAGACGGGGAGCAAGTAATGATGAAAGGTGGACTTGGCAATATCATGAAGCAGGCGCAAGCCATGCAGGAAAACATGAAAAAGGCCCAGGAAGAGTTGGCAAGTATTGAGGTGACCGGTAACGCAGGCGGTGACATGGTCAGTGTGGTAATGACCTGTCGGCACGACGTACGTAAGGTCACTATTGATCCGGATCTCATGAACGATGATAAAGAAATGCTGGAAGACCTGCTGGCGGCGGCGGTAAATGATGCTGTGCGCAAGGTAGAAGAAGAAACGAAAACCAGGATGGCGGGTATTACCGGTGGGCTGAATATCCCCGGATTAAATCTGCCTTTCTGATATGGCGCAAACCCCGGCCATAGAATTGCTGAAACAGGCGTTGCGACGATTGCCTGGTGTCGGACCAAAAAGTGCCCAGCGCATGACCTTGTACCTGCTGGAACGAGATCGTGATGGGGCCAGGCAGATTGTGCAGGCGCTGGATAACGCGTTGGAAAAAGTTGGGCATTGTTCCCGCTGCAATAATCTAAGCGAACAGAAGCTTTGCGAAATCTGTGAATCACCGCGACGTGACCACAGCATGTTATGTGTGGTGGAGTCACCTGCCGATCTTATCTCGCTGGAGCAAGCGAGTGTCTACAATGGTACCTATTTTGTATTAATGGGGCACCTTTCACCGCTCGACGGTATCGGGCCGGAAGAGCTGGGAATTTCTCGTCTCGTAACCGCGATGGATAAAGGTGACCTGAAAGAAATTGTGCTGGCCACCAACTTAACGGTGGAAGGCGAGGCCACCGCGCATTTTATCAGTGAGTTGGCACGCCATCGTGGTATTCGCACAACTCGTATCGCCTACGGCGTGCCGGTAGGTGGCGAACTGGAATATGTTGATGGTGGCACGCTGGCTCGCGCTTTCGACGGTCGTCAGGAAACCTAGACTGACATTTTTAGCAGGATTCACCCCGGCGGTACGATCAGCTACCATGTGCACCATTGAGCACCGCCAGGTGAAAAGCAATAAACTCAGAAACGGGAGGAGTACCTAGTGGAGTCCGGAGCAGATGTCTTTTTCGTATTAATTGGTGCGGTGATGGTCATGGCCACGCAAGCCGGTTTCGCCCTCCGGGAGGCCGGTACGGTCCGTAAGAAGAATCAGGTCAATGCCCTGATGAAAATTCTTGCGGGTTTTGCAGTTTCGATAGTAACTTACTTTTTCGTCGGATATTTCGTAGCCTACCAGGTCGGATTGGCTGCAGATTCTGAAGTATTTGCCAAGGCCAATGGTTACGAGCTAGTAAAGTTTTTCTTGCTGATGACGTTTGCGGCCACCGTACCGGCAATTATCTCGGGTGGAATTGCTGAACGTGCACGCTTTCTTCCGCAGTTGATTGCCACTGCCGTGCTGGTCGGTCTGGTCTACCCGTTCTACGAGGGCATTGTCTGGAACAATAACTTCGGCGTACAGAATCTGATCAAGGCGAGCTTCGGTGAGCCGTTCCACGATTTTGCAGGTTCCGTGGTTGTACATGTAGTGGGGGGCTGGATTGCACTGGCGGCAGTGATGCAGCTCGGGCCTCGACTGGGTCGTTACCGCAGAGATGGTCGTGTTCAACCGATTTTGTCTTCCAACATTCCCTATCAGGCGCTGGGGTCCTGGACACTGGCTCTTGGCTGGTTCGGATTTAATGTTATGAGCGCGCAACAGGTTGCCGATATCAGTGGCCTGGTCGCGGTGAACGCATTAATGGCCATGGCGGGCGGTGTATTGAGCGCGTTGCTGATTGGGCGAAACGATCCCGGTTTCGTACACAATGGCGCGCTGGCGGGTCTGGTGGCGGTTTCCGCCGGCGCTGATGTTATGCACCCGACAGGTTCACTAATTGTCGGTGCAATTGCGGGTGGTTTATTCGTCTGGACATTCACTCTTTGTCAGCAAAAATGGAAGATCGATGATGTGCTTGGTGTGTGGTCCCTCCATGGTCTTAGCGGAGCCTGGGGAGGAATTGCGGTCGGGATTTTCGGCAGCACGGCCCTCAGCGGCCAGGGTGGTGTCTCCTTCTGGGCGCAAGTAATTGGTACGGCTGGCGGTATAGCGATTGCCCTGATCGGTGGATTCGTCGTGTATGGCTTGTTGAAACAAAGTATTGGTATTCGGCTCACCAAGGAAGAGGAAAATATGGGCGCTGATCTGGCAATCCATAAGATTGGCGCCAATCCCGAAGAGGAGAAACAGAATTAGTGTTACCGGGCCAGACGGAGAGAAAGGGGTGCAGATGCACCCCTTTCTGGTTTTGACCCCGGAAGGGATATAAATCGTTTATATACAGTGAGCGATCTACCGACAGATGAAAGCTTGATGCTGGCCTACCAGGAAGGTGACGCGATGGCCTTTGACGAACTGTACCGACGTTATCGCGGATCACTCTACCGCTACTTTCTACGTCAATGTTATCAGGCAGCTATCGCAGAAGAATTGTTTCAGGATGTGTGGATGAAGCTGATCAAGGCGCGCAAGAATTATCAGGTACGGGCAAAATTCTCAACCTACCTGTTTCACCTTGCGCACAATCACTTGATCGATTTCTATCGCAAACAGTCCGGGCGGCTTCCCCTTTCGTATGGTGAAGATAGCGAGGTGCAGGAACTCGCCGGCAATGATTGCGATGGACCGGAGAACCGGGCAGTTACTCATGAAAAGGTCAGCAGATTTCTGGCCCTGGTGACACAATTGCCGGAGGCGCAACGCGAGGCATTGATGTTACGGGAAGAGGGCGGACTCAGCGTCGATGAAATTGCGCAGGCCACAAATGTTAATGCGGAAACGGCCAAGAGCCGGTTGCGATACGCTGTGAATAAATTACGCAACGCGATGCAGGAAGAAACTGGATGACTCAGCCCGGAGACAACAAGAATGACGGTTTGGAGGAATACCTTTCCGGAGATTCCGGCTTGTCGCGCACTTACCGGCAGCAGACGAAAGAAGAACCGTCGAACGCGATGGATGAAACCTTGCGCACCGCTGCCCGGCGAGAACTCGGCGCCGGTCCACGACATATTATTAATCCCTTTGGTCGTCACTGGGCGGTACCGGCATCATTAGCGGCCGTATTTCTGTTGAGTATCGGGTTAGTGATGTTCTTGTCTGACGAAACCGGCTTGTCGAATTTGCAAAACGAGGTAGCGGAAGATAGCCTGACCGGGCGGGAGATAACCCCATCAGTGGGGGCCCCTTCCTATGATAGCGTCGCACCAGCCTCAACCGCTGGGCCTGCAGATCGCCTGCAACGGAGAAAGCAGGTGACAAAAAAGCAACCTGCACCGTCGTCGCAGCCTGTTGATAGTCGAAAACGTACTGAGACCGATGAGCTTAAACCAATGAAGCTGAAATCGCGTGTTAAACAAGATGCGCAAGGTTTCACCAGTGACGAGGTAAAACCCAAAAAGCCTGAGGAAAAAACATCGGATACCATGGTGCCTGTGTTGAAGATGGAGATGGACGCACCGGCGGAGAGCACGGTGCTGGCACCTGAACTATGGCTACAGAAAATAGAAAATCTGCGTAAACTGGGAAAAGTAAAAGAAGCCGACACTAGCTTGGCTCAATTTCGCAAGGTATATCCGGATTATCCGCTCGATAGTCTGTACAAATAGGCGGACGATCGTGCTTGAATCCTTGTGCCTGTCTATGGTCATAATAGGTTACAAGAACCCTGCCGTAAAAGCGGCGTCCCACATACCCACTCAGGAGGAGAGCCATGCATAGACTACTTTTGGTAGTTCTATTAACCCTATTCAGTTTTGGTGCAAGTGCGGCCAGCAAAGGTGTCATCACCATGCGCAGTGCCAACGATGTGAAAACCACGGTCAAGCAATTTAAAAAGGCACTAAAAGCCAATAACATGACCATCTTTAAAGTGATTGATCACGCCAAGGGTGCAGAAGGAGTCGGCCTGACACTGCGCCCGACAACGGTGGTGATATTCGGCAATCCCAAAGTGGGCACCAAGTTCATGCAATGCAGCCAGGCATCGGCGATTGACTTCCCGATGAAGATGCTCGTTCGTGAAGATAACCGGGGTCGGGTCTGGGTAAGTTACAACGACCCCAACTACCTTGCGAATCGTCATCGTGTTTCAGGTTGTAAAAATGTTCGCAAGAAAATGGCCGGCGCACAGAAAAAATTCGCCAAAGCAGCCGTAAAAAAAGCACCGCCGAAAAAAGGCTTCAAGGATTACAATCCCTTCAAAAAGAAAAATAAGTAATTTGAGTTAATACAAACCCCCTCACCCGAATGGGAGAGGGGGTTTTGTAATTGTCTATAAGAATCCTGAAGAATTCTTCGTGTCATTTAGACCAGCGGGAGAAATCTGTAGTTAACCAAAGTACGTAGTACGTAGGGTAGGCGCTGCCCGCCATTTGTACTTTATCCAGACCGCAACGGTGGGCGGTGCCCACCCTATGAATTTTCGTGTCACTTCAGGCTCCTACGCAGTACGTAGGGTGGACAT
>JBGMQT010000074.1:0-2309 GCA_048060695.1 Acidiferrobacterales bacterium | reverse complement strand
ACCCTATGAATTTTCGTGTCACTTCAGGCTCCTACGCAGTACGTAGGGTGGACATCGTCTACCGACTTAACCTTATCCAAGCAGTGATGGTGAGCCGTGCCCACCCCACACACTCAGGGAAGCTCTGATCGAATCGTCATTCCGGACGAAACGAAGTGTAGATCCGGAATCCAGTGTTTCAAAGACCAAGGCGTTACTGGACTCCGGCATTCGCCGGAGTGACGTCAAAGGAATTAGTCAGAGCACCCTGGTACGTAGGTGGACATTGTCCACCGATTCAACCCTGTCCAAACAGTGATGGTGGGCCGTGCCCACCTGACTAATAAATTCCCTTGCTCGTCTCTTTGCGGCTCAGTCGTTCGCGTACACTGAGTGAATCCGCCAACGATACCAAACTCACAAATTCACCGCGGTAACCGAATCTGTCCTTGCCGCGACTATTCGCTGCCAGTTTGCGCACATCGGTCATAGTAAAGTTTTTGGTGTATTTGCCACCACGTAAGAGTTGACCGAATCCGGCGACCGCAGCAGAAAAACGGAACGGGTTGCTTGTTTCGTTGATATTGCTCTTCACCAACGTGGTGTTAAGCGGCCACTTGATTAACTTACTGGTTGAGCCACCCGGTTTTTTATAGCGCAGTTTCAGAAAAGCCAGTTCATTGGAAAATTGTTCAGGTCCAGATGTCTGGCCACCGTAACGCAATGGATCAATAGAGCTGGTGGCGTTGCCCGTGAGCGTAACCTCGTACAAGGCGGTGACGGTATGGCCGGCACCGATGTCACCGGCATCGACTTTGTCGTTATTGAAGTCTTCACGTTTTAACATGCGGTTCTCATAACCGATCAGGCGATATTCCTTCACCGCATTGGTATTGAACTCGATCTGGATCTTCACGTCTTTGGCAATCGTGAACAGCGTCGACGACATCTCGGATACCAGCACCTTGTTGGCTTCGTTGAGTGTATCGATATACGCATAGTTTCCGTTACCGGCATCGGCCAGCTGTTCCATCAGGCGATCGTTGTAGTTGCCGCTACCAAAACCAAGCGTGGTTAGCGTAATGCCCGACTTGCGTTTTTCCTCGACTAAATTCTTAAGAGCTTCAAAGTTGACGGTGCCAACATTAAAGTCGCCATCGGTAGCAAGGATCACACGATTAATACCGCCCTTGATGTAGGCCTGCCGGGCCATGGCATAGGCCAGCCGGATGCCGGCGGCGCCGTTGGTGCGGCCACCGGCAGTGAGGCTATCCAGCGCCGCGATTATCTTACCGCTCTGATTGCCCGGGGTCGGGTCAAGCACCACGCCGGAGGCACCGGCGTATACCACCAGAGTGACGCGATCACGCTGGTCCATGTTTTTACTTAGAAGTTTGAGTGAGGATTTCAGCAAGCCAAGCTTGTTGGCCGAGCGCATGGACCCGGAGACGTCGACCAGGAATACCAGGTTGGCGGGCGGTAGTTCCGATTCCGCCACGTTGTATCCCTTGATGCCAATATGCAGCAGGTGTTTGTTCTTGTTCCAGGGTGCCGGTGCGATCTCGGTAGTGACGCGGAACGGCGTACCTTTGTTTCTCGGTAAGGGATAATCGTAATTGAAGTAGTTAATCATTTCTTCCACGCGCACCGCATCCTTGCGTGGTAAGCGCCCGCTGTTCAGTAATCGCCGCACATTGGAATAGGAACCGGTATCGACATCGATGCTGAAAGTCGAAACCGGGTGCTCGGATACCAGCTTGATGCCGTTCTCATCGAGATGGGCATAGTTCTCGCGGTTGATCGGTTCGCTGGGGGGTCGCAGGTTGTACGGCACACCGTAAGAGGGCATGGACATTGATTGCTCCATCATCATGCCCGGTGCAATTCTTGTTTTTGCGACTGACCGCAGTTTGCGGCGGTTCTCAGTTTGAGCCACGGTGCTATCAACATCAGCGGCTTCCGGTTCAACCGGTGATTTCAAATTTGCTTCTTTCTTTTCGACCACGTTGGGCCCGGCTGCCTGGTCGTTGACGGGCGATTGCGGGGCAGAGCAGGCGCTAACGGTAATCGACGCGGAAACCGCGACGATCAGATAAAACAGGCGGTTCTTGTTCATGGTTTTCTCCTGGTTTCACTACTTGCGATGCCTGTATGAACGCAGGAGAATGGAGAAGGGGTTAAATAAGGGATTTCTTATGATGCAGGAATCAGGGAGACCAGTGTTCTTTTGGTATTCGCCTGGTCCATCAGGCGAGGGGATTCGGTAACTGCCTCCTTGCAGAATTATTTTTACTAAAGTGTCCTACGAAAAATGGGCTAACCTATTGTTA
>JBGMQT010000073.1:2905-8883 GCA_048060695.1 Acidiferrobacterales bacterium | reverse complement strand
GCCATCGAGACTGAGCGGGATCCTGTCAACACAATTCGATATCGTGTCTTGCGTGCGTTGAAGAAAATGCAACTTGCGCAAGCACTTCGTCTAAACACCGAATACCTTGAAAAGCGGCCGAATGATCAAGATGCTCAAGACAGGCAACTTTCCTTGCTCTCAACGCTAAGTCTGGATGATGAGCTCATTGCCGCGATTAGCCAGTATCAGGAGCGCGACGGTTACGACGTAGTTGTCGTGCAGGCTTCATTGACTTACCTGTTAATCGGCAACGATAAGGATGCCATTCGGGCCTTCGCAAAAACTGCCCTGGAGCGCGTCGGTGACAGCGCTTTTGTCATGTACCAGGCGCACCGGGCATTGTTGTGGGCCGGCGACGTAGATGGGGCAAGTGGGCTCTCGCAGATGATTCAGTCCAGCGATTTACCCGAAATCAGTCGGCTAATGGTGAGGCTGCGACAAGCTTGCGCCGAGAACAGACTGACCGATGCCACTCGCATCCATGACCGAATCAAAGCAAATTACGCTGACAACACCTCAACCATGTGGATCAGCAACCGAATCATGCGGAAAGAACAAGACGCGTTTGAGGACCTCATAGGTCTCGATGAAAACGAGGACCTTAGTGGTATCGGTGACTTCCTGTCTTACGCCTACTTCGACGCCAGGCCGTTTCCGAATTTGACGGCACTATTAAAAACGCAGGGCATCGTGCCACGCCAGCCGCTGGATATTCCATATCGTTGCGAAATATAGAAGCTGAAAAAAATTGAGGAAACCTGTCGGTCAACGCCAAAACCCGATCGTCATTCAGCAGGTAAATCCCAAGCCCAACATATCCAGGAACCGAAGCCACAAGCCACGCTTACCGCTATTTCTGTCGGCTTTTATCAGTGCTTTTTGAGTGAACCTTACGCCAAACCAGCGGAGAGGTTCTGGAGCCCACGGAAGGGATTTCCTGGTTGTGAACTGCATTTCGATCACATCTGTTGGCTCGTAACCTAACAACTCAATACCGATACGAGCACCAAACCGTGAAGCGCCGACACCGTGCCCGGTATAACCAACCGACCAGGCCAATCGACCGTTGCAGGCCACGCCAGGCACCATGCAAAAACACGTAGACGTTGCGATAATTCCGCCCCACTGGTTAGAAAACTTCACATCATCCAACTGTGGAAACATCTCAAAAAATTCTTTCGCCAACTGTTCATAACAGGCGGTGGCAAACATAAATTTGTTGTCGATACCATTGTTAAAGTAATAGCGAACGGCACCACCTCCACCCCAGGTAATACGGTTATCTTTTGTCAGTCGGAAGTAGTGAAACATGTTGACGTAATCAGCCAGCGCGTGGCGCGATGTCTTGCCCCAGGCGATTCGGTCCAGTTGCTCATCTGTCAGGGGCTCGGTCGCAATCTGATAATCCCATACAGGAATAACCGAACGGCGGATTCTACCAATTGTGCTGGTGTAAGCATTCGTTGCCAATAGAACTTTGTCGCTGCGGATAACAGCGTTTTCACACGTGGCTTGCATCGCTTTCTCGCCAAGCGGCTTCACTCCAAGGAGCTTGGTATTCTCAAAAATCCGAACACCAAGCTGGTTGACAAGCACGTCTTTCAATCCCCAGCACAGGCGCGCGGGATCAATAACACCGTCCTGGCCATCGCGCTCCCACATGCCGGCAAAAAACATCGGCGAGTTTACCTGTTCACGCACAGCATCCTTATCAAACCAGACGACATCTTCACCTTCGCTTATCGCTTCCTGATACTCCGCTTGCATTCTATTTGCTGCCTCAGGGCTCAGAGCGACGAACATTTCACCCGTCTTTTCATAGCGCGCATCGATATTGTAACGATCGAGAGTTTCGAGAAATTCCCGCAAATTCTGGATGCCCAGCTCTTTCAGACGCTCGGCTTCATCGGCGAAACGATATTCAGTGTTGGTCTGCGAATGGGCCAGGGTCGAAGACAAAAAGCCGCCATTACGTCCGGATGCACCGTCGCCAACAAAGGTTTGCTCGATAAGAATAATATCTGCATCGGGCTTGCGTTCTTTCGCCTGCATCGCGGCCCAAAGACCCGTGAAGCCGCCCCCGACAATGAGCAATTCACACTTTTGTCCCGAACTTATCGGCGCCAGCGGCTCCGGCATGATATCCGGATCATGCCAAAGCGGGCGAACTGCAGCATCTTTTAGAGCATCGATATGTCGCATATCAATATTGCATCGCCTTCAGCTCGCAATACTCTTGTAACCCTTCAACACCAAATTCTCTGCCATTCCCGGATTCTTTGTAACCACCAAATGGCGCTTCATGGTTCGCATTACCACCATTAATGGCACATTGTCCTGCCCGAATTCTCCTGGCTATGGCTGTCGCTTTATCTTTGTCTCCTGCCCACACTCCCGCCGCCAGGCCATAGGGCGTGTCGTTCGCAATATCAATTGCCTGATCAATGTCAGAATACCTGATCATCACCAACACAGGTCCGAAGACTTCTTCTTGTGCAATGGTCATGTCGTTCGTAACGTCTGCAAAAATCGTCGGCGCAACATAATTTCCAGTGGTCAACCCATCAGGCATATCAGCCCCACCGGTGACCAGGCGCGCTCCGCCGGCGATGGCTTGATTGATGTAGTCGAGCACAGTCTGTTTTTGCCCGGCCGAAGACATAGGCCCGACAAAAACACCGGGATCGGCAGGATCACCAACGACCAGGGCCTCTGCTTTGGATTTCGCAAGTTCGACCGCCTCTTCATACCTCGACTCGTGCACGATCATTCTGGTCAGCGCATCGCAAGTCTGACCCGTATTGACCATGACATGATTGACGCCAAAGCTTACTGCGGCGTCCAGGTCCGCTTCTTCGGTGATGATAAATGGAGATTTACCACCCAACTCAAGGCAAACCCTTTTTACATCGGGTGCTGCCATATTGGATACTTGTATTCCCGCTGCAGTCGATCCGGTAAAGGTCACCAAATCTACTTCCGGATGTGAGCTCAATGCCGCGCCAATTTCTTTGCCGCTGCCATGAATCATGTTGAAGACGCCCGCTGGCAATCCGGCTGCGTCACAGATTTCTGCGAATATAAACAGATGGCTCGGAGTCTGGCTCGCTGCTTTCACCACCATGGTACATCCCGCCGCAATGGCTGGAGCAACCTTTCCAATCATCTGCCAGATAGGATAATTCCAGGGGTTAATCATCGCGCAAACGCCAATTGGCTCGTTAACGATCAGCGAGTTGCCAACTTCCTTTTGCTCCTCCATATGTTTGGCCTTATCAGCAAACGATTCGCAAATAATGGCTAATGGGTCCACCTGGAGCGCGGCTGCATTTTGAATCGGCATTCCCAGTTCATCAATAATCGTCTGGGTCAAATCAGCGTTTCTTTTTTCACCTTCTGCCGCAATCTTTCTCAGGAATTCTGCTCTTTCAGCTGCAGAAGTGCGCGACCAGGAATCGAACGCATTTCTGGCTGCACATACTGCCGCATTAACATCTTCGGTATTGCCATACGGGACTCTGGCCGATATTTCACCCGTCGCAGGATTGATAACGTCGCTCATTCCCTTTCCAATCGGCTCCACCCACTGACCGTTGATATAGAATTTATCGTACGTTCTCATAATCTATCCTCTCCGTTGTTTCGACTACTGAAGGGCTCTCACCCTGTAAGTTAGCAGACTCTGGAACTCATATTGACGCCCCCTATACGCATGACCACGCAAGCATATTGCGTTTGGTAGGATGGGCGATCGGAAGATCGCACTGCATGATCCGCCAAATTTTTCAACCCGCCCCGGAGAACCACCGCAATGACTCGCGATCCACGTTACGACGTCTTGTTTGAACCTGTACGCATTGGACCTGTAGAGGCGCCGAATCGTTTCTACCAGGTACCGCATTGCAATGGAATGGGCATCTTGCGCCCACGCATGGTGGCAGAAATGCGCGGCGTCAAGGCCGAAGGCGGGTGGGGCGTGGTGTGTACGGAGTACTGTTCAATTCACCCCAGTTCTGATGACTTGCCGCAACCCTACGCCAGTTTGTGGAACCAGGCAGACATCAAGACGCATGCATTGATGACCGAAAAGGTGCACGAATATGGCGCCCTGGCGGGGGTGGAATTATGGGCCGGTGGCGCTGGCAGCGCGAACCTGCTGACGAGGGAGGTGGCGCTGGGTGTCGACAGCATGCCAAACACGGACGGTAATCCGCTTCAGACCCGGGCCATGGACTCGACGGACATCCGAAATCTCCGCCGCTGGCATCGGGAGGCGGCATTGCGTGCCCGGGATGCTGGTTTTGACATCGTGTACGTCTATGCCACGCACCAATATCTCCTCGCCCAGTTTCTCTCACCCATCCATAATCAGCGGACCGATGAATACGGTGGATCGGTGGAAAATCGTATTCGCCTGGTGCGCGAACTGATTGAAGAAACCAGGGACGCGGTGGGCGACACCTGTGCGGTCGCGGTGCGTATGGCGGCTGATGATGGCACCGGCACCGCCGAGCAGCCGATTTCAGAGGATCGCCGGGAGATGTTCAATATTCTGGCTGAATTACCTGATCTTTGGGACGTAAATATATTCAACTACGAACACGAAATGGGTGTATCGCGATTCGTTCAGGAAGGCTCCCTCGAAAAAACGATGCACTACGTCAAGTCCATCACCAGCAAACCTGTTGTGACCGTGGGACGATTTACGTCTCCGGACACGATGGTCTCCCAGGTACGCCGGGGCATCGTGGATTTTATCGGTGCGGCCCGCCCTTCTATTGCTGATCCGTTCCTGCCGCGCAAGATCGACGAGGGCCGTACGGAGGATATTCGGGAGTGTATTGGCTGCAATATCTGCTACACCGGCGATAGCCTGGGTGTGCCCATTCGTTGTACGCAGAACCCAACCATGGGTGAGGAATGGCGCCGGGGATGGCATCCGGAACGCATTCAGCGCAAGAGCAGCGATGCCACAGTCCTCGTTGTCGGGGCAGGCCCGGCAGGTCTTGAGGCAACCCGGGCGCTCGGTCAGCGTGGCTACAAAGTAATGCTGGCTGAGGCGTCAACGGAACTCGGTGGGCGTGTCGCCCAGGAATGTCGATTGCCAGGTCTGGCTGAATGGGGGCGTGTTACTGACTATCGAGTGCAACAGATTCAGACCATGCCCAGTGTCGATATATTCCTGGATAACCATCTGCATGCAGAAGATGCGCTGAGCATCGGTGCAGATCACATTGTTGTCGCAACCGGATCCAAATGGCGTGCCGATGGCTTTGGCCGTTACCACGCCAAGCCGTGTCCGGACCTGGGGCCCGCTGAACAGGTCTTCACACCCAACGACATTTTCATGGGCCGTCTGCCAGAGGGCAGGGCAATAGTATTTGACGATGATCACTACTATATGGGTCCTGTACTGGCTGAGGCATTAGTGGCACATGGTGTTGAAGTCTGTTTCGTCACGCCGGAAAACCTGGTGTCGGCCTGGGGAGTGATGACGGATGAGCAATATCAGACGCAACAACGCCTTGTGCAACTGGGAGTACAGATAATTACCGCGCATGGCCTGGACGAATTCGACGGCTGCAAAGCCCATTTGAGCTGCGTCTATGGTGGACCAGCCCGTGTGGTCGAGACAGAAGCCGTAGTGTTGGTCACCGCGCGAACGCCCATGGATAGCCTTTACAGGGAGATTTCCGAGAGACTGGAATCAGCAGGCCCGGAGTCCGTCCCAACACTGCACAAAATCGGTGACTGCGATGCACCCGCCATTATCGCCGCAGCGATTTACGCGGGTCATCGTTACGCCCGGGAGCTGGAAACGGACGTAGCGCAAGCTGTTGATGTCCGCCAGGACAAGCTGTTTGATCCGGACTAGGTTTTCATGCGACTGGATGAGGGGTCATAAAAGGCGCGCAGTGAGGCCTGTGCGCTGAAGCGGACTTTAGCGACCTCTATCT
>JBGMQT010000073.1:0-2805 GCA_048060695.1 Acidiferrobacterales bacterium | reverse complement strand
CTCGCCAGCAGGCACAAAGATTTCCCAGCCCAGTTCACCTACATAGGAAAGACGCTGTAACCACACTTCTACACCGGCGACGCTGGCGTATCGCCCACTGCCAAAAGCAAAGCCCTCGGCACTGACATCGGTTTCGGCGATCTTTTCCAACACAGCTCGTGCATTGGGCCCCTGTAGCGCCAGACAGGCGTAGTCGGCACTGATATCGCGCATCTGCACATCTCCATGCAGATGTTTTTTCATGTGCCACCAGTCCTTATATACAGAACCAATTCCCGAGATAACCATAAAGCGATCCGGGCCGGTCCTGGAGACGGTCAGGTCGGCCTCGATTCCTCCTCGCTCGTTCAGCCACTGGGTGTAGATGAGGGCGCCTGGTTCTGCCGTCAAATCCCCGGCGCAGATCCACTGCAATGCCTTCTCGGCATCCGGACCGGAAATTTCAAATTTGCCAAACGAGGAAATGTCGTAAATACCCACGCTTTCGCGCATTGACCTGTGTTCTCGGGCGTAAAATTCAAACCAGTTCTGGCGTTTGTAGCTGTATTCGTATTCGGCTTTGGCACCGTCCTCGGCAAACCAGTTGGGGCGCTCGTAACCCGCCACTTCACCAAAACAGGCTCCCTGATCCTTGAGTACCTGGTGCAGTGGAGATTGAATTCGGTCGCGGGCAGTTTTGTACTGATAGAAGGGCCAATGCATCGCATAGGTATGACCCAGGGCCTCCGGAATACGCGCCTCGATATAGGCTTGCTCACGTTGCACCGGGTGATGGCGACGCACATCGCACTCCCAAATATCGCCCGATGGATGGCCGTCGATAATCCAGTCTGCCATTACTTTTCCTACACCGCCTCCGGCGCCAATGCCCTTGGAGTTAAGGCCGCAGGCGACAAAAAAATTATCCACCTCGGGCGCCGGTCCCAACAGATGCAGATTGTCGGGTGTGAAACTCTCCGGGCCACTAAAAAAAGTACGTATGCCCGTTACCTCAAGCGCCGGCAAGGTTCCAAGTCCCCGCATCAGGTACTCTTCAACATCGTCAATGCCACAGGGGAATTCGTCGAAACAGAAATCCTCGGGGATGCGATCCATGGAGCAACCGCGAGCATTGTGCTCGAACCAGCCGACGATCATCTTCCCGGTGTCTTCCTTGAAGTAGACACCCTTGTCGAAATCTCGCAGCACCGGACACGGCCGCAGACCGTCCATATTGTCAGTGACCACATAGAAGTGTTCGCAAGCGTAGAGCGGCAGATCGACGCCAATTTTTGCGGCTATGTTCCGCGACCAGAGGCCCCCGGCCAACACGATATTGTCGGCCGCTATTGAACCCTGCTCGGTCATTACTCCCACCGCCTTACCATCCTCAACCAGGATTTCATCCACCTTGACGTTCTGGATCACCTGCGCTCCGTACATGCGGGCCCCCTTCGCCATTGCCATAGTGGTATCGACCGGGTTGGTCTGACCATCTTTTTCGATATGCAGAGTCCCCAGAACTCCATCGACATTGATACCCGGGTAAAGCTCGGCCAGGCGTTCGTTGTCAATCATCTCGGACTCAACCCCAAAGACGCTGGCCATGGAGGAGGTCCGGAGCAACTCCTCCAGGCGCTCGGGCGTGCGTGCCAAAGAGAGGCTGCCAATACGCCGGTAACCCGTGGCCTGTCCGGTCTCCTCTTCCAGGGCCGCATAGAGTTCGTGGCTGTACTTGGCCAGGCTGGTGAGATAGGGCGTTGGCCAGAGCATGCTGACAAGACCGGGTGCATGCCAGGTGGTGCCACCGGTAAGCTGTTTGCGTTCCAGCAGGACCACGTCGCCGATACCGCGTTTTGCCAGATGATAGGCGATGGAACAACCGATGATGCCGCCACCAATAACAACGACCTGCGCCGTAGATGGAAACTTTCTCTTATCTGTCATACCTTCCTATCGTTCCTCAGGCGAGATGAGCATCGATCCAGGCCAATGCGCACTCGTCAATATCCCCTGGCGCAATTGATATCTACTTTCTATCCGGTCATTTCTACTACTCATTAGGCTCCTTTTCAGACTATCTGACGTCATCGCCTATCGGGTAGAATAGCTGTGACGCAAATCAACAGTACTCGACTTTTATTGACATTATCAAATCGGGCCCGGCCGATCTGGTTAAGAATGATTACATTTGTCACAAGAGAAATTTTTCACAATGTCGAAATAAGATAGGGTACTGCGCGGTATTTGACGGCGATAAAAAGTTCATCCACAGTTTTCAAAGTACTTCGAGAACGACACCGGGAAATCGTCCTTTATCTACCCGTACGACGCAGCAGAAAAATTCTTGGTTCGCGCCTACCCCGAGCAAAATGATCACCAGGAACTTCGAGCCGCGTTATCTCACCTTGATCACCATTCTCTATTTCAGGCGATGGTCAACCATAACTTGGCAACTGACCTAAGCGAGGCAAGGTCCCAGCGCTATTCGGCGTTCGAACAATCTACGGAGTCTGCCAGGCACGAGTCGGATCTACGCGCTTTCCTTATCGAAACAGTTGCCCATTTCTCGGTTGTTACTGATTAGAGCGCTCTGCGATGAAATCTCCGAAGAGATGATCTGGGCACCAGACGGGCACATGGTGGAAATCTCGAGGCGCGCAGCTTGGCCAGGAATGACCTAACTGATTGAAATGGTGGCCAGGGGCGGAATTGAACCGTGCATGGAGAATCAACATCGTAATCGATTGGCGTTAAGTCCTTCCGTGCGAGACACGCGGATTTTCAGTCGCGAGTAGGATCGGCCAGGGCTTTATGTTTCAAAGA
>JBGMQT010000072.1:0-9028 GCA_048060695.1 Acidiferrobacterales bacterium | reverse complement strand
AACCAACGGCACCACCAACGCGGTTCTCTTTGGAATCATCCATCAGCAGATGGGTAACACAGACACGGTTAAATACTTTGTCTGCTGATTTTTTCGCTGCTTCTGCAACAATCGGCTTGTATGATTCACCGTGAATCATGATCTGCCATCGGCCTTCACGAAGGTAATTACCCTTCTTAGGGTCTTTCATTATCGGCAGACCCCAATCTTCAAACAGGTGTACAGTGGAGTCAACGTGACGCGCCATATCAAAAGCCAGATCTTCGCGCACCATACCCATGAGGTCGATACGTGCATAGTGTACGTGTTCTTCCGGTTTGTTCTCGCCGAAACGGGTACCCATGTAGCAGTTGATCGCATAAAGACCCTGGGCTACCGCACCAGAACGATCGATGTTTGCTTTTTCTGCAATGACAATTTTCTTGTCCTGGCCCCAATATCTTGCTTCAAACGCAGCACCGGTACCACCGAGGCCCGCACCTGCAACCAGGATGTCGATATCGTCTTCAATAATTGTCTTGTAGCCCATTAGTAGTAAACCCCTTCTTTAAGTTCCAAGCCATTTGATTCGAGTGTATGCAAACCACCTTCATCCATGCGGATATACTTCGGCTCGTTATACAGCAGCTCACTGTTAACCATTTCGTTACTTGGTGCTGCTACGTCAGCTAGCTGTGGCTGTCCCGTGCCCCAAGGCTTGGTCGTGATTGGTGCCAGCAGTTCCATGTCTTTTTTACCATTGCGGAACTTGATGCGCCACGCAATAGTGCCTTTTTCTTCATCACGATGTACTCGTACAGAAGAGCCCAATGGAGCGAAATCAGCATAGCCACGCACATCAATTGCGTGGTGTGGGCAAGCTTTTACACAGGAATAACACTCCCAGCACATATTGGGTTCAATGTTGTAAGCACGTCTAAGTGTTTTATCGATGTGCATGATGTCAGATGGGCAGATATCAACGCACTGTCCACAACCATCACATCGAGTCATATATACAAAAGTTGGCATAGTGTTCTCTCTTTCTTATAAATAGTTAAATTAATGTTAGTAGTGGCTTGGCTTTTCGCGCCTGATACCCTTGCCCATGTATTCCGGGTTCTTGCCCATATATTGCGGAATATCCGGGAATTTTGCTTGTACTGCCGGATCCGTCAGATCGAAATCAGCAGGCAAATTCTCTCTTGAGCCGTCTGCACGAGTAACACGTTTCTGAAATGCTGCAGCAGGTTTGAAGAACATATGTGCAAACTTGGACCAGAGTACGCTAGAAAAAAGCGTAGTGTTTGCAACGATAAATAATGCGAAGAACAAGGTTGTTAATCCCATATCACTTACCGCACCACCTTTAGACTGCAAGTAAGACCAGATCAAAGCGAACGTTGCTGTTGTGAACAAGGAAACAATAAAGATATCGGCACGTACCAGGTGATACCATTTAACGCCTTCTGCAGCCACGTCAACGCGGATGAAGAACCAGAACCAGTACCCACCAAGAGCAAGCATGATTGCGCCCACATGCCAAAGCAGTGCCACGAGTGCGTCAGTTGACCAACCAAAAATCACAATTGTTGTAGTCGCAGCGAAGATAATGAAGCCATACATGGTTAAAAGGTGAGAAAGTCTGCGCTTTACGTTGCAGAACTCGCCCGAAGTTAATACTTCGTTGGCTACTGTTGCAACTGCGAGACCTGCTTTTTCTACAGTACCGACTGAACGCTTAGCACTTGCTTTTGCTTTTTGTGCATTTTCGAAAAAGTACTTAGCACTTTTCTTATGCATCATATCTAGAATTGTACCGCCGGCGACAAATACAGCCATCACGATGATATATATCTGCATAACATCAGGCGGTATTAACGCCGAAAGTTCGGCAAAGGGATTGGTCATGAACATTTTGTTATCCTCAAAATTGTAAGTAGTAAAATAGTTATCAAAACTGTTACACGTTTGTTGCGAACCTGGCTACCTTATGGCATGGCCACCCCGAGTGTTACGCTTTATCCACACGTTCGCACGAAAAATTTATTAACAGCCCCGTTGCTAGCATCAGTAACGGGCATTGTTGATCTTATTTGGCGGAGTGACCGGACATCTTGATCTCGACCTTGTCCTCTTCCTTGATACTGCCGTAGTACTCACGCAGGATCTCGAGCACTTCGGGACGAGAGAACTTTTCGGATACATCTTCGCCCTCAGACAGGGCCTTGCGCAGCTTGGTGCCTGACAGCAGAATGCGGTCATCGCCCTCGTGCGGACAGGTTTTCATGGAGGCCATGCCGTCACACTTGTTGCACCAGAAGGTCCAGTCTATCTTCAGCGCCCTGGTTTCCAGCGCATCCTCGGGGATCTCGTCAAAGATGTGATGAGCATCGAACGGACCGTAGTAATCGCCGACACCGGCGTGGTCACGGCCAACGATCTGCTCGGAGCAACCATAGTTTTGACGGAACAGGGCGTGCAGCAGGGCTTCACGCGGGCCGGCATACCGCATGTCCAGCGGGTAACCTGCCTGGATTACGGTATTTTCGGCGAAGTATTTCTCGATCAGAGTACCGATAGCTTTGGAACGCACGTCGGCCGGGATGTCACCGGGTTTCAGCTTGCCCAGCAGGCTGTGGATCAATACGCCATCGAGGGTTTCGATGGCGATTTTTGCCAGGTATTCGTGGGAACGGTGCATCGGGTTGCGGGTTTGGAATGCCGCGACCGTACTCCAGCCACGCTTTGCGAATTCGGCGCGCGTCTGCATCGGCGTCATGAACTGGTCGCCATAGATTTCCGGGTAACCGCCTTGCGACAGGACCTTGATCGGGCCGGCCAGGTTCACGTCACCCTGGGCCTTGACCATCTTCACACCGGGGTGCTCGTCATCAGTGGTCTTGTAGACCATCATGCACTCGTGGTCTTTATCAATTGCATACTTTTCGGTGACCTTCATGGTCGCCATGAATTCGTCTGATTCGGCATTGATTAGTGCGACCTCGTCGCCGTCTTTAATGCCGTCAGCAGTCGCACTGTCGGTGGACAACGTGATCGGGATCGGCCAGAACAGCCCGCTGGCCATCTTCATTCCATCACAGATACCTTGCCAGTCGGAATGGGTCATGAAACCGTCAAGCGGCGTAAAACCACCAATGCCCATCATGATGACGTCGCCCGTTTCACGGGAGCTCATTTTAACCTTGGTCAGGCCTTCCGCTTTTTTGAGCTCTGCCGCCAGGGCATCACCTTCAAGAAGAAGTGGTTTAAGATCTCCACCACCATGTGGATTGACTAGCTTGCTCATTTATATATCCCTTGAATCCTGGTGTTAATTGTTGAATTGAGGCTCTGGAGGCGGGAAACTCTATGCTCTTGTCAGGTCCAACACTAATTGAATTGTTGATACCTGATATAAGCTGTTTTTATTTTATGAGCGGTTGCAACGCCCACCACCAAAACCCGGAATTAATTATATTTAATCAAAGACTTATTGACGTTGAATAGTGTACAAAAATGTAAGGATTTATCCCTACACCCGCTGGTCTGTGCGTCAGGCATCACCGGGGGCGCGTATCCTAACCCATATTGATACGCACGGGGAGCCATCCAGACCATTGTGTTTGCAGAAATTATATGAGCATAACAGTCAGGTATTTCGCCAGCGTTCGTGACTTGGTGGGCAAAGCCGAGGAATGCGTAGTTTTGGCTGAAAACTGTACCGCGAATGATGTTTGGGAGTATGCGGCGAATCAGGCTATGCCGGCCAACTTACTGGTGGCGATTAACCAGGAACACGCCCGTATTGAAGATGCGGTTAATGACGGTGATGAAGTCGCGTTTTTCCCACCGGTAACCGGGGGCTAGGATGAAAGTCCGTGTTATCGATTCCGTGCTTGATCCGCTGGCGGAGGTGAGCGCTTACCAACAGGCCCACGATGAGCTAGCCGGGCATTTTGGCGCCACCTCGATTTTCGTTGGTACCATGCGCGACCGGAACCAGGGCGATTGCGTCAGCGCCATGACTCTCGAACATTACCCGGGCATGACTGAAAAACACCTCATCAGGATCAGCGAAGAGGCTGCCGCGCGCTGGGATAACATGGATTCTCTGGTAGTGCACCGGGTGGGGACGATGCGGCCGAATGATGCCATCGTGGTAGTGGCAGTGTGGTCTGCCCACCGCGACAACGCCTATCAAGCCAGCCGTTATATTATCGATGAACTCAAGACCCGGGCGCCGATTTGGAAAAAGGAGACGGTTGAAGGGGCTGAAAGATGGGTTGCGGCAAATCCGGACTGACAGGACAGGAAGCTACCCGGCGGTGGCTTCTTATTTAATTGTTTACTCGGCCTTGGTGGCCCGACGTTGTTTCATGGCGCGGTAACGTTTGAGGGCATCGTCGTAGTACAACTTCATTTCCGCCATCTCTCGGTTCTTCTCCAGGAGGGCTTGTTGATGGCGTTTTACCTGGCGCTCGGCACTGGAGAGTGTCTTCTGGGTCGCCTTGGAAACACCTTTACCACCGGCCTTTTCCTCCTCGGCACGTTTTAGTGCACGATCGCGTACGGCCTGCAACGAATTCAGCGTGGCGGTACCGGATTCGATGCCTGACTCCAGGTCTTTGAGTTTGCGATCGCGCTCATAAATGATGTCATCTTCGTGGGCGTAACTCGCAGTAAGCAATTTATCCTGTTCAGCTTGCTCGGCTAACCGTTGTTTCTTTTGCTCTTCGGTTCGCTTTTTTGCGGTACTTGCATTGAGCTCATCCTGTGTAGGGGGAGGTGCGACTATCTTTTTCCCCACCTTACCGGCACTGAATTCAATTACCTCGGAACGGGCGCAGGCTTTGGCAGCAGAATTACCGTAGTACCAGCGCCCCTGGGCATCTTGACACTTTTTTATACTGCCGGCGTCAGCACCGTAGGGGGTCATAACCAGCAGGCTGGCAATAGTAACGGTAAACAGGAACGTAATTGGCTTCATGCAGACTGGGTCCATATATTTAGTAGTGTTCGCTTAAAGATAGTTCTGCACAGGCAAGCTTGTCAAATGCGAGGCTGCAATCGGACAGATTAAAGAGAGAAACCGCATGACCAGTGGCCATGACTACCGGTGTTTATGGATTGACTCCCTCACAGGCGGTTATTTCGGCGTACATTGGTCTATTCTTGAAGAGGACGTTGTGGATTACCCGCACCCTTGAGGCGGTAACCATTCCGGTGGGGATCGAATTGATTCTGGAAGTCAGCAAACAAAAACGGAGACCAGGGATAATAATGAGTAAACATGACAATAAAAGACGAGCGCTGGATCAGATTACCGAGCTCAACGGTGCCGTCGGAGCCGGTTTGACAGTGGAGGGTACTTTACGCGGCAAGGGCAACTACAAAGTCGCCGGGCGAATCGTCGGCGAAAGCGATATCGAAGGCGCGCTATTACTGGATGAGCGCGGCTCCTGGCTGGGCAAGATTGTTGCGGATGTGGTGGTTATAGCCGGTCGGGTGGAAGGGGATATTTTCGCCCGTAAACAACTGGAACTGCAGGCCAGCGCAGTGGTTCATGGCAACATCGAGAGCCCGGTCATTGCCATTGATAAAGGTGCCGAACACGAGGGTAAGCTGAAGATGACAGGCAGCACAGATGCTACCCAATACCGCGAGAGGAGAAGTTAGTTACACACCATATTTGCTGCGGTAGGCCTCAATTGGCTGCAGATGCTGTTCCAGCCCATCGCTATCTTTTAGATATTGAATCAATGTTTCCAGCTTGATGATACTGGTAACAGACAAATTATGCGTGGATTCCACTTCCTGTACCGCGGACGTATCAGCCGATCCTTTCTCCTGGCGGTCGACGGCGATCACCACACCGCCGGGTCTGGCATTGGCGTCACGAATAATGTCCACCGCCCCGTTGACCGAAATCCCTGATGAAATTACATCGTCGATAATAAGCACGCGGCCTTCCAGCGGGTGCCCGACGATGCGGCCGCCTTCGCCATGCTGTTTTTTCTCCTTGCGATCAAAGGCAAACGGAATGTCGCGATCAACGTGTCCGGAAAGTGCGATGGCGGTGGCAGTGGCCAACGGAATTCCCTTGTAGGCAGGGCCGAATAACATGTCGAATTTGATACCGGAGTCGATAATTGTCTGTGCATAATATTGCCCCAGCCGTCCCAGGCGGTGGCCGGTATTGAACTGGCCGGCGTTAAAAAAGTACGGGCTGACACGCCCGGATTTGAGTGTAAATTCACCAAAGCGGATGGCGCCGGTGGTTATAGCAAAATCAATGAACTCGCGCTGGTAGTCTCGCATGGCTCTTTATTATTGTTAACTTCTGATAGAGTGCATTAAATCACGTCGTTGATGGTTTTGATATTTGACGGCAATAAATTCCCGGATTCAACCCCAGACCAATCATAACGCCATCTATGCGGATAATCAGCGCCAACCTCAACGGCATTCGGGCGGCAACGAAAAAGGGATTCTTCGCCTGGCTGGCGCGGCAGCACGCGGACGTGGTCTGCATACAAGAGACCAAGGCACAGGTGCATCAACTGACCAAAGAGATGCTGGAGCCAAAGGGATTCTACGGTTACTTCCATGATGCCGAAAAAAAGGGCTATAGCGGCGTGGCAATTTTCAGCAGGATCCAGCCGGACAATGTTCGAATCGGACTTGATCTGCCCGAGTGGGATGCAGAGGGCCGATATATTCAGGCCGATTTCGGCAATCTCAGCATCGCATCGCTCTACCTGCCCTCTGGCTCCAGCAGCGAAATCCGCCAGCAGGCAAAATTTCGCTTTATGGACCAGTTCACGCCCATTGTGAGAGGAATGATTGGCAGTGGGCGTGAAATTATCTTGTGTGGCGACTGGAATATCGTACACAAGGAAATCGATATTAAAAACTGGCGCAGTAACCAGAAGAATTCAGGTTGCCTGCCGGAGGAGCGCGCCTGGCTGACGAAATTATTCGATGAACTGGGCTGGGTGGACGTGTTCCGGACAGTGAACAACAAGCCGGACCAGTACACCTGGTGGTCGAATCGCGGCAATGCCCGCGCCAATAACGTCGGCTGGCGCATCGATTATCATATTGCCACGCCCGGTATTGCCAAAACGGCAACCAGGGATCGTATATATAAAGATAAGTGGTTCTCCGATCACGCGCCGCTGATTATCGATTATGACTACGAACTCGGATAAAAACCTGCGCAGCTGGTCCGAGGCGATCAGGATATATACGCGACCGCGTGTGATCGGAATGTTCTTTCTCGGATTCGTTGCCGGTTTACCTTTTCCTCTGGTATTTGCAACCCTGTCACTGTGGTTGCGCTCTGTCGATATAGAACGCGCGACGATTGGATTCTTCGCCTGGATCGGTATTACCTACTCAATAAAGTTTTTTTGGGCACCGGTGATGGACCGGTTATCGTTGCCTGCGTTGACGGGAATATTTGGTCAACGCCGCAGCTGGATGTTGCTGGCGCAGGCCGGCATTATTGGCGGCCTGATCGGCATGTCCTTTACCAACCCGGCTACACAAATCGTCACCATGGCATTGTTTGCGTTGCTGGTGGCGTTTTCTTCAGCAACGCAGGATGTTGCAATCGATGCCTATCGAATCGAAGCGGTAGAGGCAGACTGGCAAGGGGCAATGGCCGCCACCTATCAGGCAGGCTGGCGCATTGGTGCCGCGCTGATTGCGGGGGCCGCGGCGCTTTATATCGCCAAGTATAGCAATTGGACGGTTGCCTATCTGGTGATGGCGGCTGCGATGCTGGTTGGTGTGGCCACGGTGCTGATAATTAAAGAGCCCAGGCGAACCATTGATCGTGCAACCCTTTCTGACGAACAACGCGTTATTGACTACCTGTCGCGCAGCGCACACGTTCCTCGCGCATGGCGAACCGTAACTGCCTGGTTTATTGGTGCGGTGGTTGCTCCATTCACCGATTTCTTCCGCAGGAACGCCAGGCAGGCTTTGGTTATTCTGACTTTTATCAGCATCTATCGCATCAGCGATATCGTGTTGGGCAACATGGCCAATCCGTTTTATATCGATCTTGGATTCGAATTCGACGAGATTGCCAACATCGCCAAGGGTTTCGGATTGTTGATGTCATTGTTGGGCGCATTCGCTGGCGGCGTAATGGTGGTGCGGTCCGGTATCATGCGCACCTTGTTGCTGGGCGCAATTCTGGTAGTTGTCACCAATTTGATGTTTGCGCAGCTTGCAATCAGCGGCAAGAGCCTGACCGGACTCGCCATTGTCATCAGTGCAGACAATTTCTCAGCCGGACTCGCCGGCTCCGCCTTTATCGCCTACTTATCCAGTCTCACGAACAGAGCGTATACCGCAACCCAGTACGCCCTGTTCAGTTCGTTGATGACACTGACGCCAAAACTCATTTCAGGCTTTTCCGGCGTGATTGTAGATAGTTATGGTTATGTCAGTTTCTTCGTCTATGCTTCGGTAATGGGGGTACCGGCTGTTCTGCTGGTGTTGTATTTAATGCAACGAATGAACGTTGACAAGGTCCGCAAAAAGTAACCATTTTGTCTAGACAAGAGAATCTAATCGGGGGTTGAATGTCGACTGGCACCAACATTGGCGACGCCGAAAAACGAAGTGAACCGCGACACGCCGTTACCCACCAATTTACCCTCATCCATGAAAGCCTCGGCGAAATAACATGCAACACTGGCGATCTGAGTCTGAACGGTGCCTTTGTAGCTGGAGATTTCAGTAGAGTGAGTATCGGTAGCACGATTTCCGTTTCTTTTATTCTTCCCTCAAAGCGACCGGGTGCGAAATCGGCCATGCGTTATCGTTTCAACGCGATTGTGGTGCGGGTGACTGTCGATGGTGCCGGGTTGAGTTTTGCCGGGTTGGATGCCGATACCGATGCGGCGATTTATGATTTGATGCATCGTTGATTGCTCCTTTTCCCTCCTATCATTCCGGGTCTGTCGAGTAATCTCTCTTTTCCCTCTGGTAGGAGCCCTCTCCTGAGGGCGACTATTGGTTTTGGTACCGC
>JBGMQT010000071.1:0-9085 GCA_048060695.1 Acidiferrobacterales bacterium | reverse complement strand
ATCGGCTCGGCTGCATACAATCGCGTCGAACCGGTGCCAACCATCGCGCAGATCGCAATTGCGGCTATGAGGAAGAATTTAATTCGCAAACCCTGGTAAGAATGGATGAAATTGCTCCTATAATAAACAGGACAGCGGGCGACATAAAGCAATAAGGAAGATCCAATCCAATCAAAGCCGCCTTAAAAAAACAGGAGAAGCACGATCTTATGAATCGACTGGTCATTGACGTCGGTGTCGCCTCTCGAAACGGGACTCGGCTCGATACAGGTTCTTCAGCGGTGATGGAACGGCTATCCGCAGAAGAAACGGCTTACTATGGTGCCTTGTTAGCGGTAGCCGAAGTCGTAGGTGACCCGGGCGACGATGAACCAGAAAAAGCCGTGCTGGCCGGCTTTAAAAATACGTTTCTTGATGTACCCGAATACTGGTCCATTGAAGAAGTATTGAAAACAGCCTTCGCGACCGCGAACAAGTCTGTGCGGTCCAATGTGTACAACCGTCATGCCGTCACCTTGTCATCGCTGGTATTGCTTGGCGGTCACCTGTTTATTGGCCATGCCGGTGACAATCGTGTCTGGCTTTATCGCGATGGTCGTCTGCAGCAATTAACCAGCGATCATACGCAACCCCGCATCAATCAGGATCCATTGTTAACGCGCGCTTGCGGTATGGAAAGCGATATTGAGATGGACTTTCGTTGCAGCGACATTCGCGAAGGGGATGTCCTGCTAATAACCAACAATCAGGCCCACGAATGTCTCGACGGCAGCATACTTATCAGCGCCCTGGTAGACGAAATCAATGCCAGTCGCATGGCAGAAACCCTTGTGAAGGCCGCAGTAAAGAATGGTATTCGATCACGAGCAAGCATTATTGTTGCCCGAGTCGACCGCGTGGCAAACGACAACAAAAACGTTGGAATCGGGAGACGTTATCCGAGTATACGATCATTGCCCGCTGCCGGTGAGTCAGTGGATGGATTCGAAATCCAGAAACGACGTCGCAAGGGGCGGCTTTCACACTACTATTCGGCTATAGATTTGCTGGATGATTCACCAGTACTATTAAAATTCCCGGATCCTGAATACATGGTGGAAGAGGATTTGCTGGCCAGTTTTGCGCGGGATGAGTGGCTATCGCGACAAATCTCGCATCCGGTGCTGGCCAAGGCGATCAACATCACGCGCGGACGTCGCTCGGCACTGTATTCCGCACTGGAATCGGTATCGGGAGAAAATCTGGCACAGCGCGTGAAACGCAAGGGTCGCCTGGAGGTTGGAGAAGTCAGAATGATCGCTGGGCAACTACTGGGATTTCTTGAACATATTCATCAACAACACATTATGCACCGTGATATCCGACCCGAAAACATTATCCTTAACAGGACAGACAAAACGATCCATTTGCTCGGTTTCGACAGTTATCGAGTTCAGTATTGGCTGAAACAACCCCCGAAGAAAGCGTTAAAGGTTCTAAGTGCGCGTTACCTTGCCCCGGAATCCTTTCGCCACGTCGGTAGCGAAATCCGCGCCGATGTCTTTGCGGCTGGCGTCACACTCTATTTTCTACTCAGTGGTAAATTCCCGTATGGCAATGTGAAATCACCCGATGACATTCAGGCAAGCAAATTCCGATCCATCACAAAATACAATGACGATTTGCCGGAATCAGTTGCCGACGCAATCGACAGTGCCTGTGCCTTCGAACCCGACCAGCGATTCATCGGTGCAACCGAGTTTATAAATGCTATGTCCTGATCCATTGTATAGAAAATGGATCAGGTTTTACCGTTCTCCAGTGGACTAATTTTGCCAATACCCCAGTTGATAACTTCGGTGTACTTGTATTCCGAGTTTCCTGTCAGAGTCTGGTCAGGTTTAACACAGTACACCACCACCGTGCTAGGACTGTTGACGACCCGATCAATTGGATCATCGTGTCGCGAGCGCACAACAACCTGATTACAGACAGCGCCATCCGCGTTTAGTGACTCTGTCAGGTCGAGTAACAGGGCCTTCGAACGTTCCGGGCCACCAATGACCTCGATCGCCTTGCAGTACAAGGGGTGTGGACCATCATAGTCGCCTGGCTCATAGATCTCGATACTGTATTTATTTTTACGCATGCCTGCCCTCCCACCATTCCACAACGGCGAACTATCTATACTACCAGTGCCGGGGCCACTGTTGCACGCGATAGCTACAGACCCGGTTTACTGCACCAGGCATAGTTCCAGGCGAATCCGCTGATTTCCTGCAATGAATTAAGCAGTTTTTCGCCAGGCACAGCTTCACCTTCGTGCACCCCCCATATATTGATCCACTGACGGCCAAATCCGGCCCGGTGTCCCCAGTCCCAACCAGAGCATGGCGAACCAAATCCACAAATAGCGCAGACAAGATCTACGTCACCAGCTTCCGGCGATTTGTTCCAATCCGGGGCCACCTGTTTGCATTGTGGGCAGCGCGGTGCCTGTCGCGGTGTACCGCAAACGGCAACGATCAAATCGCTTCTGTCAGTGACATCGATAAAATACTCGTTTGCCGATTGCGTATCATTTTCCGTCGTTTTCGACACCGTCGGACTACACCCGAGAAACGTAATCAAACTCATGAACTTCGGGCCGGGTAACAACCGGGTGGGGTCCCGCTGTGCGACACTGCTGGCCATCTCCAACACCAAAAGATGATCGCGGATAACAGACGATGCGACAGCGTGGCTGTCCGCGTCCCACGGGAATAGCACAAGACGAGGCAGGTTTATCAAAATATTCTCAAATGCCCGGGTGACGCTGCATCAAGTAACATAAACAATCCTGCCGAATCGCCTTTTCACTGACCGATAACATCGACGGCATGAAGCTGACTACTGTACGCAGTTCGCCGTCGACGACGTTAAAATATTTCCACGTTACTTCGACCCCGGTTTCATCACGCACGTCCAGTGACATTTTGTTCTTGCCGAATACACGTGCCAATGTCGTGCCCGCCGGCAGCTCGCGGAAATTCAGGTGGTCCAGATCACCAATAAAATTGATGTCACGCGTGCTGTCATCAAAACCAAAACTGGTATCAGCAGGGATTTTGCAAACAGCGACGGTATGAAACAAATCGATATCGCGACGACGGACGGGCTGATCCGGTATTCGTGACAGGTGCAGGCAGGCGTCCAGATAATCCCGTGTGTGCTCAAGGCCGTGCTGCTGCCCGGGCCGTCCAGCCTCTATCGTTACCGCGGGGCACAATTCTGCAAAGGGTGCGGTTTGCACGCCGGCGGGGGTGCGGAAGTATACGACTGTTCTGGAAAACAGGGTTGCCAGATGGAGATGGTGGCTATCCAGGCTGCGAACACAAGCATAATGAGGATTGAATCCCGAATTATTATGCACATCAATGGAAGCAAACACATCTCTTTCGCGCATTTGTGCCACCACTTGTCGCATCATTTCACGTTCGGGTGATCCTTCAGTACCGGGGACATCTTCCCAGATGCGGTTATAGTCGGGCTGATTGTCCAGAAAACGCTGCCTGTTTTTCGCGGCGGAAATATTACCAATAAAAATGGACAAAGCCCGGGGCAATTTCGCGTCACCAGCCTTCTTCAGCAACTCACGAACTGCTTGCCACCCGGTATCTTCATTTCCGTGCAACAAAACAGATGCAAACAAGGGTTGTTCACGATGGCCCGGCAAATGGATCAGCGTGGGTCCGTCCAGAACGCGGTGCAGGTCAAACACCTCGCAATCAAGAAGACCTTCTGGAATAAAATCAAGTACGTTTAACATCTCCACCGCCGTTACTAACAACCAGGGAAAAACCGATGAACCCGGGGCAACCTGCGGCACGAGGAAGTGCCGCCATTTTCAGCAGCTTGCAACAGCTGAAAATAAAGAAAAATGAACACTGGTTTGCTGCATTTTTTGTCTCTGAAAAGTTTCATGGATGAATTATCAGCGCTTCCTTACAACGCCCACCGGTGAACCGGCTCGCCACCCTGTTGCCGCTCGGCATAGGCGGCTGTCAATGTCGGCATGTCTGGTCCATGTTGCTCTACCCAGCCACGTTGCCAGGCGGTACCGTTACACCAGGCGTCGAGGCGTTGCTCAATGACACCCAGATAGAATTCAATATCCTCGTTGGCAAACTCCTGACGCTCGAGACCCTCACGTGCAAGCGGCAACAACTTGCCTCGCAACAGCGCCTGTACTGGCTGCCTGGGTCCGTCCATCCAGTCAACGTGGGCATTCAGGCCCTGATTCGCTGCCGCGTAGAAATTGGTGCGCGCCTGATCAAATGTCAACATATCTTCTGCTGGCGTCTCACTATTGGCAATGCTGTAAACCAACCCAAAATAAAACGCCGCGTTGGCAATGGTATCGATTACGCTGGGGCCGGCGGACGCCACGCGATGTTCAATTCGCAAATGGGGCGTACCCTCGGCACTGAATCCAATGAGTGGGCGATTCCAGCGCCAGATGGTTCCATTGTGTAACAAAAGATGGCCCAGCTGGTTGCGCGGAGCGTCGCCCTTCTCGGGTAATAACACAGGAAAGCGCGATCGGTTTTCCTGGAAACACTCCAACAGGCTTTCCTGTGCGTAACCGTGGCCAAAAGTTACCCGATCCGACCAGCGTGACCTGGTTGAACGTACCGAGACCGCCTGTTCAAACAGTGGGATGCGAGTTTCATCCCACAGATCACGGCCAAACAGGTACGGTGAGTTTGCCGTCAACGCCACCATCGGTGCCGACACAATAAGTGACGCATTGAAAAAGCGCACCGACTGCTCCTGTGACACCTTGAGATGAATCTGAAATGAGGTTGTTGCAGCCTCCAGCATCACGTTCTGATGCGATACCGTGAGCGATTCTCTGCCACTTATATCGAGCTCGAAAGGCGCGCCCTTGCGCATACGCAATATCTGTTCATTCAAGGCACGAAATCGTGTCATGCCGGAAATATTATCCAGTGTGAGATGCCGGGGTTCGACTGTCGGCAAAATACCAATCATCAGCATATTTGCACCGAGTTCTCCGGCGACTCGACGACAACGCGACCAGGTCTGATCCAGCTCATTGTGCATTTTGGCCAGCGCCCGCCCATGCATTTCCTGTGGTGTGGTATTGATCTCGATATTAAATGTGGAGAGCTCAGGCACCACCAGATCACTTTCGATTTTCTCCAGGAACTTGCGATTGATCGGTGCAGGCCGGTATTGCTTGTCAATCAACCACGCCTCCACCTCATAACCACCGGTGAGATCACTGGCGTCGAAGGCCCGCTGCTCAAACCACTCCGACAACAATGCCATTTCGTCGTCTACACATACCTCAAACGTTTCGAAGTCGTGCTTATTAAAATGGTCCTGGCCAATTTCTTGTCCCATCGCACCTGCCTGACTATCGGCCTATAATTTATAGGACTATTGCGGTAACACTTAATCTACCAGAAAATGTAGACTAGCAACTTGTGACCCGCCCCATACCGGGGCAACGACGGGGTTCTTATGCGTCCATCCCAGATTCTTGCCATCCTCAACGGTGAATTTTTATCCACTGAAACAGGGCATCACACCCCGGTAATGCTGTGGGGACCTCCAGGCATCGGCAAATCACAGATTGTCCAGGAGATCGGACGTCACCATTCGGCGCCGGTGATTGATATTCGCCTTTCGCAAATGGAGCCCTCGGACCTGAGAGGCATACCATTTCGTAAAGAGGAGTCAGTACAATGGGCGGTGCCGGCAATGTTGCCCAATGCCAAACGCCACGGCACAAAGGGCATCCTGTTTCTGGACGAAATCACGTCCGCTGCGCCCACAGTATCGGCAGCAGCCTACCAGTTAATTCTTGACCGCCGGCTCGGTGAGTATCAGGTGCCTGATGGATGGGCCATCTTTGCTGCCGGTAACCGTCAGGGCGACCGTGGCGTCACCTACAGCATGCCGGCGCCACTAGCCAATCGTTTTTCGCATCTTGATTTTGAAACCCATCTTGACGACTGGGTTCTCTGGGCCTACAAAAACGATATCGATGAGCGCGTCATCGCCTTTTTACGCTTTCGACCCGAGCTATTGTTTGATTTTGATCCCGCGCACAATCCGGTGGCCTTCCCGTCACCACGTTCCTGGGAGTTTGCACACCGTGCGCTGAAAAAGTTTGAGCACAATAGCGATCTTCTGCTTGGTTCACTACAGGCCTGTGTTGGACCTGCAGCTGGCATTGAGCTGAAAGCCTTCATCGACAATCTCGACAATCTTCCCGACATCGATGCCATCACCACGGGGGACGAATCGGTACCGGTGCCCAAGGAAACTGACCTGCAGTATGCTGTCGCCGCGGCACTGGTTGGCCGTTCCATTCGAGCGCAGAATAGTGACAACGCCAATGAAGCACTGGGGTATATCCTCAATTATGCCAGCCGCTTTCCACAACGAGAGATGGGCGTGATGCTGGTATCTGATATGCATCGCGCTATTGGTGAGAAAATCTTTGCCGTGCCCCAGTTTTCACAGTGGGCCAAAAACGTCGCCGACGTAATGCTGTACGATGCTTGAGTCATAGAAATCCCAGTGGCCGATAGCGACGTCGAAACCAAGCTGAGCGCAGCACGGACGCGCTTGATCCTGGATAAACCGTTTCTGGGAGCGCTGGTATTGCGACTACCGATGCAGACCGGCGACCCCAAGTGGTGCAAGACCACCGCTACTGACGCTAGAACCCTCTACTACAATCACGATTACATCGCCGCACTGAATCTGGAACAGACCCAGTTCGTTCTGGCACATGAGGCAATGCACTGCGCCCTGTCGCATTTTGCCCGGCGTCAACACCGGGACAAACACCGCTGGGATGTCGCTTGCGATTTCGCCATTAACCCGTTGCTGAAGAATGATGGTCTTAAGCCGACACCGGATGCACTGTTGCTGTCAGAATACGATGGCATGACCGCAGAAGAGATCTATCCATTAATTGAACAGAACACCGCTCAGGAGCCGCAGGATCAGCACCTATATGATGGCGAAAACAGCAGCGATAACGGCAACCCGTCATCGCTACAAAACCAAAGCCAGCAACAGAGCAAAGGTCATGACCACGTTGATAAACGCGATGAACCTGAAGCAGAGGACGGAGAAAATAATAGAAATGCGGAAGCGAAATCCGACAATCAGAACGGTCGTAGTTCGCCGCCACCGCCATTAACCGAATCGGAGCGTGAATCGCTGGCGGTGCAGTGGCAGCAACGTATGGCAGGTGCGGCACAACAAGCAATGCAGGCCGGTAAGCTCAGCGACACAATGGCACGGCTGGTGGACCACCTGCTGCAACCACGTCTACCCTGGCGCATGCTCCTGGCACGCTACATGACCTCTGCTGCCCGGGACGACTATAGCTATTCGCGACCCAGTAATCGGCGAGAAGGTGATGCCATTATGCCCAGCCTGCGCAGTGCCCAGACAGATCTGGTAGTGGCGCTGGATACCAGCGGCTCTATAGGCGACCAGGAAATCGACGAATTTGTATCCGAAGTAAACGCTATCAAAGGTCAAATGCGTGCCCGTATTACCCTGCTGGCTTGCGACTCCAGATTGTCTGAGGAAAGCCCGTGGGAGTTTGCACCATGGGAGGACATCGAGTTACCGGAATCGCTCAACGGCGGAGGTGGCACTGATTTCCGCCCGGTATTTAGCTGGGCCGACGAGTCTGATCAACAACCAGACTTATTGATCTATTTTACGGACGCTGAGGGCGAGTTTCCGGAAAGTGAGCCCCATTTTCCTGTCATCTGGCTGGTCAAGGGCAAGCTGCCGACGCCGTGGGGTACACGGGTACAATTGAACTAGATTTTGACGCAAAGGCGCGAAGACACAAAGGAAAATAAAGGGCGGTCCGGCGGACCGCCAAAATAAGGAATTTTACTTCTCATAGCCGGCTGGAAGCCGGCCCTATGATTTTTTCTTTCCTTTGCGTCTTCGCGCCTTTGCGTCAAATATTATTTATCAAATACTGGAAAAATCATTTGGACCTCACCAGCGAAGACATCCTGAAACTTAACGTCATGTTACATAGTGGCGCTGAAGCCATCCGCATTGATGAGTCGCGTATGACGGTGCACTCCTTGTCGGGTGATTCGGAATCTTCTCTCGCACTGAATCCAGACTGCAAACCGGAACAATACATCAAGAAAGTCCGCGAGATGCTGTCGGGTCATGTGCTGGGCTCGCCCGGTGGCTACCCGGTATTTTTAAAACGCTGGACACGTATGGGCCAGGCACGCGATGAAGGTCTGTCTGATTTACTAATGCTGGGAGAACCGGAAGCCGTGATAGCGGTTGCCAACGCCAATGGTCTCACCGATGAGCTGGCGCGCCGTGCCTGGTGGTCGGATCCGGTATCCGAAAATGCTCGTCGCATGCTCGCCAACCCCACGGTGGCGCAAGGCGGCATGGGTAAAATTCTGGCGCAACATCTCGTAGAACACATCGCCTTTGAAACTGAGCCCGTGGTAATGATCGATACCATTCGCCTGGTGTTGCAACCGGATTTGATTGAAGACGAAGCGAAACAGAAAATGTGGGCCAGTAGCGCACGTTACAACGCCTATCGTGTGGGTTTTCTGCAAGCGGTTCCCGATGATCTGCCGGAACCTAAACCAGCGCACCCGAAATACGATGCACTGATGATGCAACTGGAAGCCGTGTGCGAGCACGGCAACGTAATCGCGGACATGCTGTTAAAAACGTTAACCTCGCAAGGCCAGACTTATCTTGCGACAGCCGATGCCGTTCTGCGCAAACCGGTCAATCAGGATGTAGTCGTATCATTGCTAAATTCCGTGGGAGAGTACTTTTCGTCGGCTCGGCAACAATACTCCGAAACCCAGGACATTTTTGAAATTGTCAGCGAAACTGATCAATTGCTGGCAGAGAAGACAACCACAGCAGTGGTCGAGCTGCACGGCAACCTGCTTTCGCTGGCGCCCGAACTCGAAGCGATACTGGTACTTTCCCGTTTGAGTGACCGGGTGGTTACCCCTGTCTTTGCCCGCACCACCGCCGAAGGTACATTGATGCGCCGCAAAAT
>JBGMQT010000070.1:0-9523 GCA_048060695.1 Acidiferrobacterales bacterium | reverse complement strand
CCTACTTTCCCTTCGAGAAGGCGTCAGGCCGTGCTTACCGCTGGGGCGAAGACGGGATCGCCGGCATGAGCGACGACAAGCAACGCATCTGTCTGTCGCTGGCCCTGTGGAACGGCCGGGACCCCATCCTCAAGGAGCGCCTGTTCGGGCTCAGCAACGCCCAGGGTAACCATGGAGAGGACTGCAAGGAGCTCTACTATTATCTCGATGCGACCCCGACCCATTCCTATCTCAAGATGCTGTATAAATATCCACAGCGTGAGTTCCCCTACCAGCGACTGTACGAGGAAAACGCCGGCCGGGGACTGGATCAACACGAGTTCAAGCTATTGGATACCGGCGTGTTCGATGACGACCGCTACTTCGACGTCTTCGTGGAGTACGCCAAAAATGATCCCAAGGATATCCTGGTTCGTATCAGCGTCCACAACCGGGGCCCCGAGGCTGCTGAAATTTATATACTGCCGCACCTCTGGTTTCGTAATATCTGGTCCTGGTCCGACGGTGCCCCCCGACCCTCCTTGACGCTGAACGATGACGGTTCGGTTCTGGTCAGGCACCCGGAGTTGGTCGACGACTATCGCTGGTACGTCGACGGCGCTGCCGAGCTGCTGTTCTGCGAGAACGAAACCAATCCGGAGATTCACGGTGGGCCGCAGCCGGGTTATTTCAAGGATGGCATTCATGGTTGGGTGATAAAAGGTGAAGAGAGTGCTGTCAATCCCGGAGGAACAGGGACCAAGTGTGCCGCCTATTTTCGTTTCACTGTTGCCCCGGGCGATTGCTGCAGCGTGCGTACACGGCTTTGCAATACCGATAAACGAAAGCCCTTTGATGATTTCGAGGATCGTTTTGCACAGCGGCAGGTAGAGGCTGACGCTTTCTATGATGAGATTCAGCGGGGCCTGAAAGACGCGGACCGCCGCAACGTGCAACGTCAGGCCCTGGCGGGCATGATCTGGACCAAGCAGTTTTTTCACTACGATGTCTATCAATGGTTAAAGGGCGATTCGAACCAACCCCCGCCACCCGATGCGCGCCGCGAGGGACGCAATGTCGAGTGGCAGCACCTCTATGCCAGCGAAATTATCTCCATGCCTGACAAGTGGGAGTACCCCTGGTTTGCCGCCTGGGACCTGGCGTTTCACTGTGTTCCCCTGGCGATAGTCGATCCCGAGTTTGCCAAGCACCAGCTGGTGCTGTTGACGCGTGAGTGCTTTATGCACCCGCAGGGACAGCTTCCGGCCTACGAATGGAACTTTAGCGACGTCAACCCGCCTGTCCATGCGGGCGCAGTATGGGACGTTTTCGAGATCGACCGCGAGCAGCGTGGCGACTCGGGCGATATTGCCTTTCTCGAGGCTGTATTTCACAAATTAATGCTCAACTTCACCTGGTGGGTTAATCGCAAAGACGTCGACGGCAGGAACGTCTTTCAGGGTGGATTCCTTGGGCTCGACAACATCAGTTTGTTCGACCGCAGCCAGCCGCTGCCTACGGGCGGTTATATCAGCCAGGCGGACGGTACGACATGGATGGCGGTGTACTGTCTGTTCATGATGCGTATCGCCATAGAGCTAAGCAAGCATAGCCCGGCCTACGAGGACATCGCGGTGCGTTTTTTCACACACTTCCTGTTGATTGCGAAGGCGATGACCAACATTGCAGATGAGAGTATGGGTCTGTGGGACCAGGAGGACGAGTTTTATTACGATGTTCTGGAGTTGCCCGACGGTGCAAGGATACCGCTCAAGGTACGGTCGCTGGTCGGTCTGATACCCTTGCTCGCTGTTGAAATCATTGAACCGGAGACCATAAAACGCCTGCCGCGCCTGCAGCAGCAGATTGACTGGTTTTACGAACACCGTCCTGATCTGGTGGATCTGGTTTCACGCTGGCATGTCAAAGGGCGAGGTGAGCGTGGACTGCTGTCCCTGCTGCGCGGACACCGCATGCAGTGCCTGCTGCGACGTATGCTGGATGAGACGGAGTTTCTGTCCGATTATGGCGTGCGTTCCCTGTCGCGTTATCACAAGGAGCATCCGGTGGTCTTCGAGCATGCCGGTGAGCAGTTCCGCGTCGATTATGAACCTGGGGATTCACGCTCCCGCATGTTCGGCGGCAACTCCAACTGGCGCGGGCCGATATGGTTTCCAATAAATTACCTCATTGTCCGCGCGCTACAGCGCTTTCATGACTATTACACGGATGACTTCAAAGTCGAATGCCCGGTCGGTTCGGGCCGACAGTTGACCATCAGCGAGGTGGCCGACGAGCTGTCGGAGCGCCTGGTCGGTTTGTTCCTGCGGGGTCAGGACGGACGCCGAGCGGTGTTCGGTGAAAACCTCAAGCTGCAGGACAATGAGCACTTTCGCGACTATCTGCAGTTTCACGAGTTCTTTCACGGCGACACAGGCCGTGGTCTGGGGGCATCCCACCAGACCGGCTGGACCGGGCTCGTGGCATGGCTGCTCATGCCGCGCAAACAGGAGAAGAGATGAGGGTATTGGCAGGTGATATCGGTGGGACCAAGACGCGTCTGGCAGTGTTCGATGTTCAGGGCACGCACCTGGAGACCGTGACGGAACGCAGCTATTCCAGTAGTAGCTATAGCGGATTGGAAGACATCGTCCGGAATTTCCTCGACGGTGACAGTACCGGTTGCCGGCAGGCCTGTTTCGGCATTGCTGGCCCTGTATTACGCGGGCGGGCACAGGCCACGAATTTGCCATGGATTGTTGAAGAAAAGGCTATGGCGGCGTTTTTTGGATTTGAGCGCGTCGTGCTTATCAACGACCTCGAGGCCAATGCATGGGGAATCGGCGCTTTGCGCGAGAACGACTTTTATCCGCTCAATGCAGGCGGCCCCGATGCCGAGGGTAATGCATGCATCATATCTGCTGGTACCGGTCTCGGCGAGGCAGGCCTGTACTGGGACGGACAGCGCCATTGGCCGTTTGCCTGTGAGGGCGGCCACGCGAATTTCAGCCCGTCAAGCGACTTGGAGATTGCACTGCTCAAATACCTGCGTGAGCGCTTCGGGCACGTGAGCTGGGAGCGGGTTGTTTCGGGTATGGGCCTCGTCAATGTGCATGATTTTCTGTGTACACACCGGGGTGTACCTGCACCATCCTGGTTACGCGAAGAGATGTCGGCGGGAGACCCGGCTGCAGCTATCTCCAAGGCCGCAATGGACGATCGGGACCCCCTTTGTGCCGAAGCACTGGACTTGTCTGTTTATCTTTACGGTGTAGAAGCGGGGAACCTTGCCCTGAATATCATGGCCACCGGCGGGGTCTATCTCGGAGGCGGTATCGGACCCAAAAACCTTGAGCGGCTCAAAAGCCCGTTGTTCATGCAGGGTTTCCTCGACAAGGGGCGCATGCGGCCGCTGCTGGAGGCCATGCCGGTCAAGGTTATCCTCAACGACCGCACCGCGCTTTACGGACCAGCGTTATACCTGGAGGTCGTCAAGGAAGGAACAACCGGGGGGTCTGACGGATAGGGGAATTATTTTGAAAAAGCAAATTTTTATTTTTGATCCCTAAAACAAAGGAGAATAGACAAATGACGGAACATTGCGATATTGGGCTAATCGGTCTGGCCGTGATGGGGCAGAATCTGATTTTGAATATGGCCGACCATGGTTATCAGGTGGCCGCTTACAACCGGACGACCGGCAAAGTTGATGAATTTATAGCGGGGCCGGCTCAAGGCAAGTCAATTGTTGGCTGCTACAGCCCCGAAGAACTGGTAAAATGCCTCAAGCGACCACGGCGCATTATGATGATGGTAAAGGCGGGCGAGCCCGTCGGCCAGACTGTCAAGCAGTTTGCACCGCTGTTGGAACCCGGGGACATTATCATTGATGGAGGCAATTCCTATTATTCCGACACTGAAAGGCGGCTTGAGGAACTCGAAACGACCGGAATTCTGTACCTGGGAGCCGGGATTTCCGGCGGTGAGGAGGGCGCGCGTTATGGTCCCAGCATTATGCCCGGCGGGTCTGAAGATGCATGGCCTCACGTAGAAGCCATCTTCCAGGGGATCTCTGCCAAGGTGGGACCTGACAATGATATTCCCTGCTGCAAGTGGATAGGTGCCGGTGGGGCCGGTCACTATGTGAAGATGGTTCACAACGGCATTGAATATGGCGATATGCAGCTCATCTGTGAAGCTTACAGCCTCCTTAAGGATGGCCTGGGTCTTTCCAATGATGAGTTGTATGACGTCTTCGCCCAGTGGAATGCGGGTGATCTCGACAGCTACCTGATTGAGATCACAAGAGACATCTTCTCGGTTGTGGATCCGAAGACTGGAAACGCTCTGGTCGATATGGTCCTGGACAAGGCGGGTCAAAAGGGAACCGGCGTCTGGACTGCCCAATCTGCTCTCGATCTGTTCGTTCCGACTACGTTGATAACTGAAGCGGTGTTCGCCCGTGACTTGTCGGCTTTGAAAGAGATGCGCGTCCGGGCTAGCAAAATTCTCACCGGACCGGAAGCTGCCGTAAAAGAGTTCCGTGAATCGGTCAACCGCGAAGAGTTCATCGAGTCGATTCGACAGGCCCTTTATGCTTCTAAGATCTGCAGCTATGCTCAGGGGTTTTTCGAGTTGCAGGCGGCGGCGGAAAAATACGGTTGGGATTTGAAATACGGTGAAATTGCACTGCTCTGGCGGGGTGGATGCATTATCCGGGCCGCTTTTCTGGAACGGATTAATGAAGCATTCAACCGGGATCCTGAATTGGAAAACCTGTTGCTCAATCCTTACTTCAAAGAAGCGGTAGAATCGAGCCAGAAAGGCTGGCGGAATACCGTGAGCACAGCAGCCCGGATCGGAATTCCAATTCCGGCCATCAGCGCCGGCCTGACCTATTTCGACGGTTATCGCTGTGAGCGACTGCCCCACAACCTGCTGCAGGCCCAGCGCGATTATTTCGGAGCGCACACCTATGAACGCCTCGATGAGGAGGGTGCTTTCCATTCGGACTGGTTAGGAATGCGGCGTAAACCGGAATAAAACGGCTAAGCTTTATTCGAGACTTTGCTCAGATACAGAGGCTCCTGCGGAGGCGGCAGGATCGCTGGATGGGCAAAGAAACAAAACATAGGAGTCAGGTTTCGGCCCGCCCTGGTGCAAGATAACGGAAAATTGCTGTCCACTGTAGGAGATCAGAATAATGTCTTATCTTTCAGATTCTACAAGGTTAGGTCTGGGCCAGGGGTGTCAGGAAAGCGAATCACGAAATCCTGAAAGCTTCACTTCCTGACAATATGTTCTTAGAGAAAAGGCATTACGGAATTATTTATTTCTTTATCAATCGGGTATTTATAACAGATAATGAGCGGTTAGTGGAATCAAATACCAGCTTAGTCTATTTGTCTGGTACCCATTTCGGATCTTTTGATTTGCTTTGATTTAGTAAACCTATAAATTAAGATATACCTATGAAACTGATTGCTCCATCCATTATATCGGCAGATTTTTCAAAATTAGGCGATGAAGTTCGTGCAGTTGAAGCTGCCGGCGCAGACTGGATCCATATGGATGTAATGGATGGGCACTTTGTGCCTAACATTACCATGGGACCGTTCATCGTTAAGGCAGTGCGTCGCGTTACAGCACTGCCCATTGACGTTCACCTGATGATCAAACATCCGGATGCTTTTATACCTCAATTTGCCGAAGCTGGTGCTACGAATATTTCCGTGCAAGTCGAGGCATGCACGCATTTAAACCGCTCCATTCAACTCATAAAGAATGTTGGAGCTAAACCGGGTGTTGTGTTAAATCCGTCCACGCCATTAACGGCCATCGAATGGGTATTGGACTGCGTGGATTATGTTTTGATTATGAGCGTCAACCCGGGATTCGGCGGTCAGAAATTTATACCCAACAGCGTGCAAAAAATCACCAAACTGCGTCAGATGATTCTTGACCGCAAGGAATCCGTATTGATCCAGGTAGATGGCGGGGTGAATCTAAAAACGATCCGCGAAATTTCCGAAGCCGGAGTCGATGTGTTTGTAGCCGGATCTGCCATTTTTGACAGTGATGACTATCAAAAAGTCATCAGCCAATTCAGAAAGGTGATTATAAAAGATCTGGCACAATAAAAAAAGAACATTATCGAGTGTAAAAAATTGGATAAAAATCAATGGGAAAATGAAACTGAAGCCGTGGTCGAAGCCATGACCGAACCGGCAGACGAACAATCTATCGTGGCCGAGGGGGTTCCGCCTCGTCCCATCCTCTACCAGATCAACACGCGTGTCTGGCTTACCGAGCTCTCCACGCGACTGGGCCGTCCTGTAACCCTGGACGACATCCCCGACGAGCAGCTCGACGGGCTAAAACGCCTGGGATTCGACTGGATCTATTTGCTCGGGGTCTGGCAGACCGGCGCGGCCGGCCGCAAGATCTCCCGCTCGAATCCGGAGTGGCGAGCTGAGTACGAGGCGCTTCTGAGCGATTTGAAAGAAGACGACATCTGCGGGTCTTGCTTCGCGGTCACCGGATACACAGTCCATGAGACGCTTGGTGGTGACGAGGCATTAGGACGGCTGCGCAAGCGCCTTCACAAACGGGGGATGCTGGTCATGCTCGACTTCGTGCCTAACCACACCGCGCCGGATCATGCGTGGACCCATGAGCACCCGGATTTCTACATTGGTGGGACCGAGGCCGACCTGGAGCGCGAGCCTCAAAACTACATGGCGACGGACACTCCCGATGGTCGCAGGATTTTTGCCTACGGACGCGATCCTTACTTTGCCGGCTGGCCCGACACTCTCCAGTTGAACTACGGGAACTCAGCCCTGCAGGAGGCCATGCACGGGGAACTGCTGAAGGCGGCGAAGCTGTGCGACGGCCTGCGCTGCGACATGGCCATGCTGGTCCTGCCCGAAGTCTTCGGGCGCACTTGGGGGATCGAGTCCGAGCCTTACTGGCCCGAGGCAATGCGCAGGGTGCGCGAGGCGAAACCCGGATTCGTCTTCATGGCCGAGGTTTACTGGGACATGGAGTGGACACTGCAGCAACAGGGCTTTGACTTCACCTATGACAAGCGGCTCTACGATCGCCTGCGTAATCGGCATGCCCGCCCGGTGCGGGAGCACTTCTGGGCCGACGCGGACTACCAGAACAAGTCAGCGCGATTCCTGGAAAACCACGACGAGCCGCGGGCTGCCGCCACATTTGCCGACGGGATTCATCAGGCGGCCGCGCTTCTGACCTACCTCTGCCCCGGCCTGCGCTTCTTCCATCACGGACAATTGGGGGGATGGGCTCAGAAGATCCCGATCCATCTGTGCCGCGGACCCGAACAGCCAAACGATTCTACCATCCAGGAGTTTTACCGCAAATTGCTCGATTTTTTGAGCCTTCCGGTAGTGCGCAACGGCAGTTGGCAGCTGCTGGATTGTACGGCCGCCTGCGACGGCAACCCGACCGCTGAGAATATGATCGCCTTCGCCTGGCAGGCAAGTGATGGCGCACGTTCACTGGTTGTCGTCAACTACGCGTCGCAGCCCGGTCAGTGTTACGTCAGGCTGCCTTTTCCGGATTTGGGTGGGCAGCAGCTCCGGCTCGAAGGCCGTCTGGGTACCCCCGGTTATGAGCGCGAAGGAAGCAGTCTCCTTGTAGAAGGACTCTACGTCGACCTGCCTGCCTGGGGCTACCATGTCTTTGAAATTACGTTCATCATCGAAAGGAGAAAATAATATCATGCTACACAAAGCTAACCCCACAAAAACCAAAAGCTGGCAACATCTCAGCGAGCATTATGAAAAAATAAAAGATGTGCATATGAAAGATCTTTTTGCGGACGATCCGCAAAGATTCAATCGGTTTACGATTCGATTCAAGGATATCCTGCTGGATTACTCTAAAAACCGAATTACAGAAGAAACAATGCAACTGCTGATTGAGCTGGCAGATGAAATCGGTCTCAGCGATGCTATTGATCAAATGTTTAAAGGCGCAAAAATCAATGAAACCGAAAACCGGGCAGTTTTACACATCGCTTTAAGAAATCGGGAGAATTCACCGATTGACGTAGATGGCAGCGATGTCATGCCGGAAGTCAACGCCGTTCTGGATAAAATGAAAGATTTTTCGAATAAAGTGATTTCAGGTGAGTGGAAAGGATATAGCGGTCAAAGAATTTCCGATATCGTAAATATTGGTATCGGCGGATCGGATTTGGGACCGGTAATGGTAACGGAAGCGCTTAAACCCTATGCCAAAGAAGGAATAAAGGTTCATTTTGTCTCAAATATTGACGGGACGCACATCACCGAAACCCTGAAACGATTGAATCCCGCAACCACCTTGTTTGTGATCGCCTCTAAAACCTTTACCACTCAGGAAACCATGACCAATGCATTTTCGGCCCGCAGATGGTTTCTGGAGGCCGCCAAGGATGAAACCCATATACCCAGACATTTTGCAGCGCTTTCCACAAATACTGAAAAAGTAGAAGAGTTTGGTATAGATAAAGAAAATATGTTTGTCTTCTGGGATTGGGTCGGCGGACGGTATTCGCTGTGGTCGGCCATCGGCTTGTCCATCGCCTGTTATATCGGATTTGAGAATTTCAGCGAATTGCTTCAGGGTGCTTTTGAAATGGATCAGCATTTTAAAACTACCCCTTTTGATAAAAATATCCCGGTAATTCTGGCGCTGATCGGGATCTGGTACAACAACTTCCATGGTGCTCAAACGGAAGTGATTTTACCCTATGATCAATACATGCACCGCTTTGCTGCCTATTTCCAGCAAGGCAACATGGAAAGCAATGGCAAGTCCGTTGATCGCAGCGGCGGAAGGGTTACCTATCAAACCGGCCCGATTATCTGGGGTGAGCCAGGCACCAACGGCCAACATGCCTTTTATCAGCTCATTCATCAGGGCACCAAATTAATACCGGCCGATTTTCTGGCGCCGGCCATCAGTCACAATCCAATTGGGGAGCACCACAATATTCTGATGTCGAATTTTTTCGCCCAAACCGAAGCCCTGTTAAACGGTAAAACCAAAGAAGAAGTGATCGCCGAGTTGAAAAACGACGGCAAACCCGATGATGAAATTAAAGCCCTGACACCGCATAAAATGTTTGACGGCAACAAGCCCACCAATTCTATTTTATTCAAAAAACTATCCCCACGGGTATTAGGCAGTCTGATTGCCATGTACGAGCATAAGATATTTGTACAAGGTGTAATTTGGAATATCTTATCCTTTGATCAATGGGGTGTTGAGCTCGGCAAGCAATTGGCGAAACAAATCCTGCCCGAGCTAAAAGACGATAAGCCGCAGGATTCACATGATTCATCGACCAACGGATTGATAAATGCATACAAGGAAATGAGATAAATCACGGAAAAGACTTGATAACCCCGCTCAGTTTATCGGAAAGGCCAGTCTTGTTATAGGCGGCGGCAATACGGCCGCAGATATTGTCGCTACACTCTCAAAAGCCAAGAGAACAGCAGAAAACGCTACGACCATTTACTGGGCC
>JBGMQT010000069.1:0-9605 GCA_048060695.1 Acidiferrobacterales bacterium | reverse complement strand
AGCGGTTCTGAAGTGCAGGCGAAACGCAATCTAAAATCGATACTCAATCCCGGTACGAAAACTGGTGTCGGTCGACTCGACGCCAATCGGTGGTTGATTGTCATACGAAATATCCAGCGAGAGCTTAAGATCCAGTGTTTTGCTGATGGCAACGTTGAACCCTGCCTGTTGCAGGGCACGAAAGTCTCCCGGGTCACTTAGTGCCGGCTGGTAATAGGTGGTGCTGATGAAATGCGTGTTCGGGTTGAGCGAATATTTATAAACAAAATATGTGCTGGCACGAAAGAGACTGGAGGTGGAATTGTCATCCAGTTTTTCGGTCGAGTAGAAAGTCCCCAACCCAAGGTACATTGCCCCTTTATGGGTTTTCTCACTTAGGGTGAGGCGCACGCCGGCACCAGCCAACATGCGGATCGACAGGCGCTTGAATTCATCTTGTGCCAGTTGACCAAATCCTTCCCACGCCCATTTCTCGTTTTGCTGCACAATGTGGCGGCCGTGAAGGAAAGATTTGTTAATATCGGTGGCACCACCGCTATTACCATAGTCATAATTCAGTACCAGAAAGTTTGTTATGTTGCCTCGAATCCATTGCAGACGACTACCCAAACCGACTCGATTATTGTTTGTGTTGCCGTTTTGGAGGCTTGCAAGAACGCGCAATTGTCCGCTGAAACCATCCTCCCTTTTTTCTACCCGGATATTTTCGACATTAACAATAGCGAAGGCATTGCTGCTGACAAGCAGCAGGCAGGCAACAATAAATTGAATTTGTTTGCGCATATTTGTATTGGCAGGTAAAGATAGCGCCGGAGTTTACGTTATCTCACCCGTTGGATGCCAGCAGGTCACGTATAATCGGGTGCGACAGGAATAATGGCATAATGGCGCTGAACCCGGCGAATTCAATCGTTCGATAACATATTGTTTACCAAATAGAAAATATCTGTCGTGGCCCCTACACTGCAAACCCAATGGCAATTCTGGATCGATCGGGGTGGCACTTTCACCGATATCGTTGCCCGCAATCCCGAGGGAGTCCTGCAAACGCACAAGCTGTTGTCGGTGAATCCGCAGCGATACCAGGATGCGGCGTTGTACGGCATGCGCGAGATACTGGGTATCGATCAGCCGGCGCCGCTGGGCGACGCCATCAGTGTGGTCAAGATGGGCACCACGGTTGCCACAAACGCACTGCTGGAGCGCAAGGGCGAGCGTACATTGTTATTGATCACCCGGGGATTTGCCGATGCCCTGCGTATCGCGTACCAGAATCGTCCTGATATTTTCGCGCTTGATATTCAACTGCCGGAGATGTTGTACGAATCGGTGATTGAGGTGGATGAACGTGTGACAGCGGACGGTGAGGTATTGCGGGCACTCGATACCGAGACACTGCGCCCGACACTGCAGGCGGCGTTTGACGATGGTGTTGTCTCGGTCGCTATCGTACTCATACACAGTTATCGCTTTCCGCAACATGAACAACAGTTGGCGCAGTTGGTGCGTGCAGTCGGTTTTGAACACGTGTCGGTATCGCACGAAGTCAGTTCCCTGATAAAACTTGTTAGCCGGGGAGACACCACCGTTGTAGATGCCTATCTTTCCCCGATACTGCGGCGGTATGTAGATCGTATTAACGACGAGCTGGATGGTGCACAAGTGTTGTTCATGCAATCGAACGGTGGACTGGTGGACAGTCGCCGGTTTCAGGGCAAGGACAGTATTCTGTCGGGACCGGCCGGCGGGGTTGTTGGTGCGGTGGAAACGTGCGCAGCCGATGGCTTCAATAGAATCATCGGATTTGATATGGGTGGCACCTCGACGGATGTCAGCCACTTTAATGGTGAATACGAACGCAGCTACGAAACTCAAGTCGCCGGAGTACGCATGCGGGTTCCGATGATGCACATCCATACGGTAGCAGCGGGCGGTGGTTCCATAGTCAGTTTCGATAGTGGCCGGCTTCAAGTGGGTCCGGTATCGGCGGGTGCCGATCCCGGCCCGGCTTGTTACCGGCGTGGCGGGCCCGTAACGGTCACCGACTGTAACGTTATGGTGGGCAAGCTCCAGGCCGATTTTTTCCCACACGTATTTGGCCCTGACGGCGACCTGCCGCTGGACACAGCTGCGACCGAAATGGCTTTCCAAAAACTGGCTGACGGTTATCAGTCCAGCACCGACAGGAAACAGTCACCGATCGAGCTGGCTCACGGCGCACTGCAAATCGCGATCGAAAACATGGCCGGCGCTATTCGCAAGATTTCAATTCAGCGCGGTTATGACGTCAGTGAGTACGCCTTGTGTTGTTTTGGTGGCGCCGGTGCCCAACACGCCTGTCAGGTTGCAGATGTCCTGGGCATTAATCGTGTCGTCGTTCACCGTTTTGCCGGTGTGTTGTCGGCCTATGGCATGGGGCTAGCGGATTTGCGCTGGATGCGCGAACAGGCAGTGGAACAGGAGCTGGTTGCTGAAACTCTGAGAGCCCAGCGTGAGTTGCTACGGGCGATCGAACAGACTGGTTGTGATGAATTACAGCAGCAGGGGGTCAGACCGGATCGGTTGCAGGTTACTCACCGAATGCATATCCGCTATCGCGGAACCGATGAGACGCTGCTGATTGATTATTCGGATATCGACACAGTTGTTGCTGATTTCGAATCGGCTTATCGATCGCGTTATGGATTCATCGAAAGCAACAAAACGATGGTGATCGAAGCGGTATCGGTAGAGGTCATTGGCAAGATCTACCAACCGGGCAATGAAGCGGGCGCCGAAACAGAAAGTTCAGTGCGGAGACCTGACCAATCCGCCGCCGCAGCCGTGGCCACTGTATCGGTTTACACGTTTAACGCCAGTCACGACGATGTGGGCTACTTTGATACTCCGGTGTTGGAGCGTCAGGCACTGGTGCCGGGTGATGTCGTTAACGGTCCCGCCATCATTGTCGAAGCGAACTCGACCGTAATGGTGGAGCCCGGTTGGCAGGCGAAATTAACCGCAGCGAAAAGCCTGGTGTTGCATCGCGTGATACCGCTGGCGGCAACAATATCGCTGGGCACCGAAGTCGACCCCGTGCGCCTCGAAATTTTCAACAATCTGTTCATGTCTATCGCCGAACAAATGGGCTTGATTCTGGAAAACACCAGCCATTCGGTTAATATAAAAGAGCGTCTGGATTTTTCCTGCGCCCTGTTTGATGGCGACGGGAAACTGGTTGCCAATGCACCCCATGTGCCGGTGCATCTGGGTTCCATGGGCGACAGCGTTCAAAACATCATCGCAACATTCGCTGGCCACATGTCTGCCGGCGACGTGTTTGTGCTCAATGCGCCTTATGGTGGCGGTACCCACCTACCTGATATCACTGTGGTATCACCGCTATTCTCGCCACAGGGAGACATTCTGTTTTATGTCGCCTCGCGCGGCCACCATGCCGATGTCGGCGGTGTCACACCGGGTTCAATGCCACCGCATAGCACCCGTGTTGAGCAGGAAGGTGTATTGATCGAACATTTTCGACTGGTGGCAGACGGTGAATTTCGTGAACACGCCATGCGCGATTTGCTCAGCGCAGGAAAATACCCGGCACGTAATGTGGATCAGAACATCGCTGATCTGAAGGCCCAGGTCGCGTCCAATGCCGCTGGAATTACGGCGCTCGATGAGTTGGTAGCGCATTATGGCCTGGATACGGTGCGGGCCTACATGCAACACGTGCAGGACAATGCCGAAGAGTCTGTACGCCAGGTGATCAATATATTGCACGACGGGCACTATGTTTGCGTGATGGATAACGCTGCCGAGATACATGTCGCCATTACGATCGACAAGGAACAGCGCAGTGCACGGATTGATTTCAGTGGCACATCGGATCAATTGCCGGATAACCTCAATGCCCCCGGTTCGATCTGCAAGGCCGCGGTGCTTTATGTCTTCCGTACCCTGGTGCAGCGTGATATTCCGTTAAATGCGGGCTGTCTGAAACCACTAAACATTATTATTCCGCCGGGTTCGATGCTGGATCCTCACTATCCGGCAGCCGTGGTCGGCGGTAACGTCGAAACCTCGCAATGTGTGGTCGACGCCCTTTATGGTGCGTTGGGGGTGATGGCAGGGTCCCAGGGCACCATGAACAACCTGACCTTTGGCAACGATCGTTGGCAGTACTATGAAACTCTTTGTGGTGGCACCGGTGCCGGGCGGGACTTCGACGGGACTGATGCGGTGCAGAATCATATGACCAATTCACGCCTGACAGATCCCGAGGTGCTGGAACTGCGTTTTCCGGTGCTGCTGGAGGATTTCTCTATTCGCAAAGACAGCGGTGGTCGCGGACGACAGCGTGGTGGAAATGGTATCACCCGCCGCATTCGTTTCCGGGAACCGATGACCGTCGCTATCTTGTCCAATCGCCGTGTGGTACCGCCGCGCGGGATAGAAGGCGGAGAGGATGGAAAAGTGGGGCACAATTACATCGAGCGTGCCGACGGATCGATCAGTGAACTTGCCAGCTGTGATTGTGTCGAAATGAATACCGGCGATGCCATCGAGGTGCAGACACCCGGCGGCGGTGGTTATGGTGTCGAATAAAGCAGACGGAATAAATTGTGGTAACGGCACATCTAGCTTCAGAGATGTGGAACTACCGGCCCCGGTGATCAGGGCCGGATAGTTGGCGGCGTCGCGTCATCAATTCAATAAATATCCTTGCGGGGGGATCATGGTTCATTTACCGAAAATATTTCTGCTCATGTGCGTGTTATGGATTGGCGGGGTCGGTACGGTGCAGGCCGCCTCGGTACTGTCGGCGCCAAAAAATTATGAAACTGAAGCGAAGCGCTGGAATCGTTTTGCCGATAATTTATATGCGCTGCACAAAAAACGAATTGCCGGCAAGTCGGTTGAAATCAAGGAACGCATGGGCGGCTACTTTCAGAAAGTAAATTTTTACAAAGAACAGTCATTTTACGATAACAAGACCGGCAAACTGCTGAGCCTGATTCAGTGGGAGAAGCGCAAGTCGAAAAATATTCATGTGATCCAGGTATTCTTTTATGACGACAAGGGGCGCCCAAGCCACGATTACGCCGCCTCTTTCCGTACTGATGATCATGATGATCCGGCAACCACCGAAATCAGCGTGTTCGATTACCCCGTGGGGTTGCAGGTATTCCGCCAATTCAACGCCTCCAACGAAATTATTTTCGAGCACTGTGAGGGCAAGTGGAAAGGCAAGCCCGTCACTATTCATCTCGACGTAATTGACCTGGAAGAATTTCGGGATGAGCCCAATACCATTATGACCACGCCAGCGTACAAAATCTGTTTTGGTCGTTTGCCTGAAAGCGCCGCCAGCTACCTTCCGCCAAGGTAGGCGAGCAAGCGGCTCAATAACCGGATAGGGGCGTAGTTCCAGAGTGGTGCAGCGGGATCGGGAAGGATTCGGTTGCCGGGCGAGCCCATTGCGGGCACGCCATGCGCTTGCCCGGCAACCTTGATCGCAGCAAGAGCCTAGACCATCTCCTTAAGACTTTTCAATGGTGTGACTTTGACTACGTCACGGGCGGGTTTGGCCTTGAACATCATCATTTCCTTGGTGAAGGGGTTGATGCCTTCACGTTCCGGAACGGCCGGTTTATGCACTTTCTTGATTTTCAATAGACCTGGTAGATTAAATGAATTGGCGCTGCTTAGATCACTCTTGATAATATCTGTTAGAGAATCGAAAACAGCAGCAACATCTTTTTTCTTCAAACCGGTATCATCTGCAATCTTGTTAAAGATCTCGGTTTTGGTCGAAGGTTTTCCGTTGGCCATCAATCACTCCTGGGTGGTAGCTTGTTGTAGATGTTAGTTGCTTGTAGTGCCGCTAATTTTTTATTCGGCACCCTGCATGAGTCATGCTGCAGGGATTATTAAGCGATTTTACCCATCACTGCAAGCATTCTACGAAAAAATCAGGTCATTTTTTGACTAACGGTCGCGTAATTCTTCGCAAAAGGCATCGGGAACTTCAAGTAAGCTGTTTATTTGCAAAATAAATTAGCGTTTGGTTATACAGCTGGCGCGAAATTTAATTTTTTATCGCTGCCGGATTTTACCGACCCCGTTTTGCACAGGTTCGGCCCGATAACTGTTGTGGCCGAGCGCTCTCGCTGACCCGGCGGAATAGAAATATAGCGGTTCTTCAAAGATGAGCACCGGTTCCAGGCCCGGAGCCGATACCAGGCGCCATTGTCGTTGCACGTGACCTGGCCGCCTGGTCATGGGCGCCACCAGGGCCACTCTGTACCCACCCGTTTTCTGCGGAGGGTAGGTGAGAGGGCGCAGACGACCGGAAAATTGGCACGGAAGCCTTGTTCAGGTCTAATTTCGCCGCGATTCGGGTGCGCCCGACGGGCGGCTGGGGCTATAATCGCGCCTTGCAAAAATGAGGCTCAGGCCCCATTTGCCGTAACAGAATAGCGACGCAATAATCAGGGGACAGGTTTATGCCGTTTTATGAATACCAGTGTCAGGCCTGCAGCCACAAATTCGAAAAGTTGCAGAAAATCAGTGACGACGTGTTGAAAGATTGTCCGTCCTGTAGCAAGCCTGAGCTTAAAAAACTGATTTCTGCTGCCGCGTTTCAGCTCAAGGGCAGCGGTTGGTATGCCACCGATTTTAAAGACAACGGCAAAAAGAAAAGTGAGCCGAACAAGAACGCAAAATCTTCATCGTCACCCGGTTGTAGCGACGGGGCCTGCGACCATAAACATTAGCATCACACCATGAATGCATTTCGTCGTTACCTGGCCGCGGGTCTGCTGGTGTGGGTACCGCTCGGGTTCACCGTTCTGATTGTCGGGTTTCTTATCGATTTTATGGATCAGACCCTGCTGTTGTTGCCCGAGGCCTACCAGCCTGAAGTATTAATCGGCTACAAGATACCGGGGCTGGGTGCAGTATTGACGCTGGTGGTGGTGTTGTTTACCGGCATTGTGGCAGCCAATTTCTTTGGCCGTAAACTGGTGGCCTTCTGGGAGGGTCTGCTGTCGCGCATCCCGCTGGTGCGTTCGATTTATTCCAGCGCCAAACAAGTGGCAGAAACGATGTTCTCCAGCAGCGCAAGTTCATTTCGCGAGGTGGTGATGCTGGAGTATCCACGCAAGGGCTTGTGGACGCTGGCTTTTGTGACCGGCAACGGAATTCGTCAGGTTCGGGAGCAGGTGGGTGAGGACATGATCAGTGTCTATGTGCCGACCACACCCAACCCGACGTCAGGTTTTTTTCTGATGGTGCAAAAGAGTGAAATCGTTAAACTGGATATCTCGGTTGATGATGGTTTGAAATTGATACTCTCCACCGGTGTACTGGTACCGCCAAGCATGGCGCTGGATACACAACGCTCCGATAGACGTGCCTAGGCCACTGTCAATACAGTAGAGAACTGGAAAGGAAATATGCGCAGTCATTATTGTGGACATGTTAACGAATCCCTGATTGATCAGGATGTCGCTTTGTGCGGCTGGGTCGACACCCGTCGCGATCACGGCGGCGTCATCTTTATTGATCTGCGCGACCGTGAGGGTCTGGTACAGGTCGTAGTTGATCCCGATACTGCCGACGCCTTCAGATTGGCGGAAGACTGCCGCAACGAATACGTGTTGCGCATACAGGGTCGTGTGCGTCACCGCCCGGATGGCACGACTAATCCTGAACTGGCAACCGGTATGGTGGAAGTGCTTACCAAACAAATTGAAATACTTAACAAGTCCGATCCGCTGCCATTTCAACTGGACGAAACCGATGTCGGTGAGGCAGTGCGGCTGAAGTACCGTTACCTTGATCTGCGTCGCGATGTGATGCACAAAAATATCCGGCTGCGTCACACCATTACCAAAACACTGCGTCGCTATCTGGAAGATCAGGACTTTATCGAAATAGAAACACCGATGTTGACGCGTTCGACACCGGAAGGTGCGCGAGATTATCTCGTGCCCAGCCGAGTTTATGGTGGCCAGTTTTTCGCATTGCCGCAATCACCGCAGATCTTCAAACAACTGCTGATGGTGGCGGGCTACGAACGTTATTTTCAGTTGGCGCGTTGTTTCCGCGATGAGGACCTGCGCGCTGATCGCCAGCCAGAGTTTACCCAGCTCGATATCGAGATGGCCTTTGTCGATGAAGAAGACGTTATGGGGCTGATCGAGAACATGATGCGCCATCTCTTCAAAGAAGTACTGGATGTTGATTTGCCCAATCCGTTCCCGCGTATGGGCTGGCATGAGGCCATGCTGCGTTTTGGCAGCGACCGTCCTGATCTGCGTATCCCGCTGGAGCTGGTGGAAGTTCAGGACTTGATGAAAAACGTGGACTTCAAGGTTTTTTCCGGACCCGCAAACTCCGAGTCCGGTCGCGTTGCGGCGTTGCGCCTGCCAAAGGGCGGCGAGTTAACGCGTAAACAGATTGATGCCTACACCGACTTTGTGGGCAAATACGGGGCCAAAGGTCTGGCCTACATCAAGGTCAATGATGTGGCCAAAGGTAAAGATGGCTTACAGTCACCCATTCTCAAGTTCCTTCCCGATGATACGGTGACCGGAATTCTTGAACGTACCGGCGCCGGGGACGGCGACTTGATTTTCTTCGGTGCCGATCACGAACAAGTGGTTAACAATGCTCTGGGTGCCCTGCGCGAGAAACTCGGTCAGGACCACGGCATGGTCGAAGACGGCTGGGAGCCGCTGTGGGTGGTGGACTTTCCCATGTTTGAATACGATGCCGAGCGTCGCCGTTACAAGGCACTGCATCATCCTTTCACCGCACCAACCAAAGACTACGAAGAAGAGATCGACCGTGACCCGGCCAACGCCATGTCCCGTGCCTACGATATGGTGCTAAATGGTAGCGAGCTTGGTGGTGGTTCCATCCGCATATCAAAACTGGATGTGCAGAATCGCGTGTTTGCCGCATTGGGTATTGAACAGAAGGAGGCCAATGAAAAATTTGGCTTCCTGCTGGATGCGTTGAAGTATGGCGCACCACCCCATGGCGGTATCGCCTTTGGTGTCGATCGTATTGCCGCCATTATGACCGGCAGTGATTCCATTCGTGATGTGATTGCCTTTCCAAAAACGCAGAAAGCCTCCTGTCTTATGACCCAGGCCCCCAGTATTGTGGCCGACGAGCAATTGCGCGAGCTCAACATCAAACTACGACGGGCAGTTGTGCAGACCTCTGACAGTGGTGACGGAGAAGAATCCTAGGTACTGTTTGCTTCCCTCTCCCTTCGGGAGAGGGTGAGGGGATAAATACCAAGGAGTTGCGCAAAAACCAAACCGAAGCAGAAAAGCGTCTTTGGTGGCACCTGAGAAATCGTCAGATGGAAGGCTGCAAGTTTCGCCGACAGGAAGTGATCGGTGATTATATTGTGGACTTTCTCTGTCTGGAGCCAAAGCTCATTATTGAGGTAGATGGAGGCCATCATATTGATCAGTACGAATATGATCAGGTGCGTACCAAATACCTTGCCTCGCTTGGCTATAAAGTAATACGGTTCTGGAATAACGATGTGCTTGCTAATACACCAGCGGTGCTGGAAAAAATTCGTGAAGAAATTA
>JBGMQT010000068.1:6094-10000 GCA_048060695.1 Acidiferrobacterales bacterium | reverse complement strand
CGACAGTCGATACTCAATCTGCTCATCATTGACCGGGCAATGAAACGCCAACAGATACGCAGTTAATTGCAGATCCAACCCATCTTCCTCGCCGGCGCCATACAATCGATCACCAAGAACAGGATGGCCCAACCCTGCCAGGTGACGACGAATCTGATGCTTGCGTCCAGTCTCAATACAAATATCTACCAGCGAGCGAGCGCCATCATCACTGACTTGTCGCAACGACAATTCGCTGACCGCCTCTCTCTCGTCGATCGGCTTCTCTATGCGCAGTGGATTGGGCTGCAGGGAAAAGTCGCCCGTCACCAGCGCCAGGTATCGCTTCTTCACCGCACGCCTGGCGAATAGTTCCGCTAACGCTGCTGCCATGCTTCTGGAGTGCGCTATCAAAATCAGCCCATTTGCCGCCCGGTCGAGACGATGAACTGTGAAAGCCGGGCGTTCCGGTTGCAGATGCCGCTCGGCCCAGCGCACGACTGTGCAGTGATCACCCCACTTCGAACCCTGTGATCGTAATCCATAAGGTTTGCGCCACACCGAATAACCACCGACGTCCGCAATCAGCGTCGGCTCAACAGGAATCTCCGCCAGAATTGTCTTATCGTAGTAGAGGTGAACTTCATCACCGGCTCGCAATGCCCGTTTTGCACGACGCAGTCGCTGAGTTTTACGCCCGCGGGTCAGCCAAACAGCTCCCTGGGTCATTGTGATCTTAACTCGTTGTCTTGATAGTCCGCTCGCTCGTTGCAACAGGTCAACCGCACTATCTACCGGTGACTCGACCGAGACATGCGTTTCGAAATGGTGTCTGGATTCGTTCATGCTCGACAGCTACATCCTGCCGCCGCAAAATTCGCATGACTTCCACTGTATTGCCTTCGACACGGTAGTAGGTGCTGTCCGCCTCACACACGCTACGCCGGTAGCCATCGACGATATCGGCCTGACATGAACGGGGTCGCTTTCTGCGGAAACTTGAGTGTCCTCATTCTTCCGTGCTCCCCATTTTTTTGTAAGTCGGACAGCGATGGGTTCGACGCCTTTAATGATGGTATTCAATTGCCGGCTTTTACGACGAAAGGTTTACCATTGAGCACTCGCGGATCAATCCCTTTGATTTCTTTGATCTGTGGTCCGTCATTGGACATTGTCGTGACGCGTATGTCGACCCGACCCCACTCCTTGAGACCGATATGAACCGGCTTGGCATTCTGCGCATTGTAGCCACTGCCGGTATCCACGAGCCGCAGACCGAGTAAATCGCTCGTGCCAGCCCGATACACTCGAACTTCAGAGCCGGCGCGTGTGTAGTGACCCTCGGCATCGAGGACAAGTACCTGAATCGAGCGACCAGCAGCGTCGGCAGACAAGTCATTGCGGAACAAGTAGTGAGAACCAGCGGGGTCGTTGGCCGCCAGCGCGAGATCTAGATCGCCATCCTGATCAAAATCAGCCCATTGAGCACCATGGTCGGTATTGTTCTTCGCGATATTGCCGGGTATGCGGTTTTCGAAATGATTCCCTTCGTTAACATACAGGTAGTCCGGAGTGCCCGGCTTGCCATTGATATATCCGACCGTATACAAATCGGGCCGACCGTCGTGTTGAATATCACCCCAGACACCGGTAACAATGTGGTGCTCATTCGCAACACCCATCTCCGGCGCTACATCGGTAAAAGTCCCATCACCATTGTTGCGGTAGAGCATGTCGTCACCATAGGCGGCAACATACAAATCCAGGTCGCCGTCTGTATCGAAATCGGTTACCGCGCAGCCAACACCGCCGTCGCTCAGCGGGCGTCGCGGACCATCCATGTCTAACTCAATGGCGACATCGCTAAACTGTCCTTCGTCATTACGGAACATGCCGTCCCGGTCACCATTCTGATTTGCCGTGAACAGATCAAGATCACCGTCCGCATCCATATCGAACCAACAAGCGCCAACCGTTCGCCGCGGTTCCGCTATTCCAACGCTGAATGTAACGTCCGTAAAAACACCGCCGTTGTTCTGCAACAAACGATTGACGCTGGCTCGAAGTGCAACATAGAGATCCAGGTCACCATCGGCATCATAGTCGACGAAAGAAACCTGCCGGGTAACTCCCTTTAACGCTACGCCGGCTGCTTCGCCAACCTCGGTAAACCCGGTCTGTTGTTGCTGCAGATTGTTGCGAAACAGGCGATTGGCCGGACCATCGTATCCGGAATAACCGATGTAGATATCCAGATCACCATCGCCATCATAATCACCCCATGCAACTGACCTGGGATTGCCACCATCGGTGGGCAAACCCAGACTGGTTCCAACGTCTTCGAAACCATTCACGTCATTTCGATAGAGTCGAACCGGCGCATCACGAAACGTTATGATCAGATCAAGGTCGCCATCATTGTCGAAATCACCCCATGCGTTTGACTGGCCACCCGGATCTGAAAATAGCTGCGTTTGTACCGGAGTAAACTTAATTTCCTCCGCAGCCAGGCCAGATTTTACAACGACGAGCAATAACATGCTCAACCCAATTTTCTTCATTTTTCTCGATGCCTGAAAGTCAATTCGAAATGGCTTGCCCAACACAATAGCAGACGATCCGATTCAATTCGGAAACCGACACCTCGCCCTATTCGTCCAGGTGTTGCAACAATAAGGGGGTCGAACTGATTTTTCATTGTCGCGATTAAATCGGGCGGACCCCTTCAATGCTCAAGTTTCGTTTTTAGACTGGAAACGCGCCGACGTTGAGAATTTGCCGCGCAAGGCTCAAAAAGTGAATACGAAGCCTACCAACGGACCAGACATCGTCATATCGGTCTCCGTGACGATGCCGTTCGATTCCTTTTTAAGCTCGATACTTAAATACCGGTAGCCGACATCAATGGAAAACAAGCCGGTCTTGCCGAAGGTGTAACCAACGGCAGCCAGAGCATTGAAGGTTCCCTCTGTGCCGCCACTACCGTAATCCGCTCGGGCTTTGTAATGCCATTTCTGGCTGAATAGACCGATTAGTCGGGCACCAACGAAGACATCGGTCTCAGAGGCGTCCGCGTTGCTGTTGATAGTGCCGCTGCCGGGCCCAGGTAAAACTATGTCGAGATTCAGATCGATATCGACCTGGCGTACACCGAGTATGAGATCGAATGCACGCGAGCCCGGACGATCCGCGCTGCCCATCCTGTAGAAGCCGCCGAGCTCGTACATCTTTACCGTGAGATCGGTATCAACCAATAGGTCGCCAAAGATTGGCCCTCCAGGGCCGATCGGAATCACCGCATCGTCCGTCAACTGGACGTAGTAGACGTCGGCGAACGCGCCGTATTTTTCGCCACTCATTTCAATGTGGCCCATTAAAGCACCATCGAGTTTATCGACCAGATCGCTAAAAGGCACACTGGCACCAATGGCTGGATTGTTATTGATTGTGACGTCCAGCCCGACATCCGTCGCCCATAAATAGGGCGCAATAGTCCAGTTGATACCCTCGGCGTTCGACTGTTGTGGCGTCAACCCCATGATCGGAACCAGCATCAACGCGACGACCGCGCGTCGCTGGATTCGAAAAAAACGCAGTACGTCTTTGCTCAAATTCACTTTACTTATCCACATTGCTTTTAGTATCCAAAACGGTGCAGCGCAGCGACTGAAAGAGAACCAAACCGTCATTCCCGGCTCGCCATGCAGTTAACCGAGGATTGGACTAAACCTGATATTTGTCAAGCGAACGTTACAACAGGGTCGGACCAGCGCAAGCCTCTGATTCTGAAAGGATTTAGCAAGAAATTGATCCATTTCTTGTCCTTAAATCGGCCATTTCACTATCGAAACCGACGATTAACGATTGGTTCTCCAAAGAGTTGCTAGTTGATCTGCATTTTCACTAATTGCGCTTTTTGATAGCGAA
>JBGMQT010000068.1:0-5994 GCA_048060695.1 Acidiferrobacterales bacterium | reverse complement strand
CTGGTCCGACCCCAGTAGCACAGTTTTATTACTCCGCGTTCAGGTTAGTCAGTGCAGAAACCCAAGTATAAATATTACCGCGATGGCAATAGGTGCCAGATAACGCATGACAAATCGCCAGGCACGAAACACAGCCCCATTGCCAATACCCAGTTCTTCACATGTCGCTTTTTCCGACATAATCCAGCCAACGAAGATTGTCAGCAGAAAGGCAGAGATCATGATGATGACGTTAACAGTGACGAAATCGATAATTCGGAAAATAGTGGCTTCACGTAGCAGTTCGATAAAGCTTAATGGTTTGAAATCTGACCAGATGTTAAATGAGAAAACTGAAGCCAGACCGATAACCCAGGCGAGCCCACCTGCAAGCGTTGTCATCATAGGTCGACTGGCTCCCTTGATTTCAATCAGACGGCAGACAACGGATTCCAGCATTGATATTGACGTACTAAGTGCAGCAAAGAACACCAGTATAAAGAATAAAGTTCCAAAAAATAGTCCGCCTGGCATCTGTCCGAAGGCGACAGGCAGCGTCTCAAAGATGAGTCCTGGTCCGGCAGAAGCTTCAAGTCCGTAAGCAAATACAATGGGGAATATGGCAAGACCTGCGAGCAAGTCTACTGATACATTGGCAGTGGCAACCACCAGGGCTGCGCGTGGAATGGAAGCGGTTTTTTTGAGATACGCACCGTAGGCGATGATGCCACCACCACCAACACTGAGTGAAAAAAATGCCTGTCCAAGTGCAAGCAGTACGACATTTTTATTTATTTTTGAAAGATCAGGAGAAAACATAAACTCAGCCGCCCGGGCAAAATCAGCGGTCACTGCTGCGTAGCCAACGAGGAGAACAAGAATAATAAATAACATCGGCATCATAATTTTGACGACTTTCTCGACACCTGCGCGAATGCCGCGTCCGACAATAAATATGGTGAACGCCATAAACACACCATGCCAGAACATCATGGCGCCCACACTGCCCTTGACATCAGTAAAGATCTGTCTTGATTCTTCCGGTGATATTCCTGCAAATAAGCCTGATACCGATTTCAGCATATAGATGAGTACCCAACCGGCGATTACGCTGAAGAATGTCAACGCCAGATAAGCGACAACCAATGTAATCCAACCCAGGTATTTCCAATTAGCGCTACGGCCTTCAGTAAGCGCCAGTGTTTTTGTACTGTTGACTGGACTTTGTCCACCACGACGGCCAATTACGATCATGGCCATCATGGCCGGCACGCCAAAAATAATAATAAAAATAAAATACAGAATAATAAATAAACCACCACCATTTTCACCAGCAATAAAAGGGAAACGCCATATATTGCCCAGACCGACGGCACTACCTATTGCAGCAAATATAAAACCCCATTTTGTCGAAAACTGTTCGTGCACAGAAGTTGTAGTCATGGTTAAGTTTCCATTATCTTATGGTGATGAATATCACACGAATTAATTTTCTACTTACTTGCTGATTTTCTTCGAGGATACCAATTAAACCCGATCCCAGGCCTGGGTAATTACATTGAGTAAGGCCGGTGTACCAGAGTCAACCGCATCAAGACCACGTTGCAGAGCAGATATCAGATCTGCCGGGTCTTCGACCCTTTCACCATAGCCACCACAGGCTTTCATAATGAGTTCAAAATCCGGTGAAGGACTTAACTCAACCAGTGGCATGGTTTGTCCACTTACAGCCTTGCCATCCGGATACATCGCTGCAGTGGAAGAGTGGACAGAATGCCAGCGCTGATTATTGGCAATCACGGTCAGGGTGGGCAAACCTTCTGCACGGGCGACATAGTGTGCCGGGGTCGGGTTACCAAACATGTATGAGCCGTTACCCACCAGTAAAATGACCCCGCGATCCGGTCTTGCTAATTTCGCACCGAGCGAAGCACCGAGACCCAGACCCAGACCACCAGCATGACTACTCGCTATGTAAGTTCCGGCAAGGCTCAGATCGAGAAGATCCATCGTCACACCTAACTCATTTACAATTACGGTGTCGGCTTGCTTCACCTGATTGACACAAGCAGCAAGCCACGCCGGGTGAACTGGTGTTAAAGCAGATGCCTCTTCAATGAGCTTGTTACATTGATCAAGGTGTTTATGGTGCAGGTTTATAATTGTTTCTCTTCGAGTAGATACGCCTTCCTTGTTTTTGTTCAATTTCGTTTGTAACACATCGTACAGCATCTTTAACGATGTCGAGGAAGAGCCGGCAATCGCAATATCCATTTCAAAGCCACGTAGAGGATAATCTGCAAAAAACGGATCCGCAGCCATATGAATTAAAGTTGCATCTGCACGCGCTTTAACCGTGCTCGGTGTCCACGGTACTTCGCAGTCGATTACGATGATCACGTCAGCACGTTGCACAGCAGAACCCGGTTGCACACCAAGATTCATCATATGATCGGAGGCCAGATTCAGATCCCGGGAAAAAGGTTGGACTACTGCAATACCAAACTCATCGGCCAGTTTTCCCAGTCGCTCGACGTTATCAGGATTTCTACCCAGTGCCGAAGTCAGGATCAGTGGGAATTTAGCGTTGATGATAGCTTCGGCTGCTTTTTCTATCGCTTCAGTAGAAGCCTGTGTGGCAATTGCGCCAGAAGAACGTTGCCGAGATGACATGGGTTCTTCACCAGCTTGTTCATCGAGAACTTCTCTTGGCATGGTTAAATAAACCGGACCACGCGGTTCAGTCATGGCAATGTCAAGTGCACGACCAACGATGACATCAACCGGCTGACCGGAACGTAATTCATAATCCCATTTCACATATTCCCGTACCATCCCGCCTTGATCAAAACAATCCTGTCCCCAATGAATCATGGGACCGCGCGATCCGATGCTGCCGATTTCCGTATTAGGTGTTTTGCCGGCAATGAGCAGAGTTGGCACATTATCGCGGGCCGCGTTCATGACTCCACACAAAGCATTCGCGGTGCCCACAGTTACATGCACCATGACAGCAGCAGGTTCACCACTGCTGCGGTAGTAACCATGCGCCATTGCCATAGCCACATTTTCATGTGGTACCGTGATAAATTCCGGGACGGTAAGCCCTTGTTCTGATAAATGCACCATGGCTTCGATGATCGGTGCAAAATCTGTTCCCGCATTGGCAAACACATATTTGATGCCTCTATCAACGAGAGTCTTCAAATAGAGTGCTGCTGTTGATTTAATCATTCTGCAAGTTTACCCATAATCTCCCATATCCTGTCCAGCCAATCCAGATGTTCCGGCTTTATTAAACAGGATCGCAGACAGGTAACGCTGTCCTGATCAAATTCCACGTCTTTCCAATAGGGCGCGACCAGGTCTTCCGGCAAGCTCACCAGTGCCAGGTGTAGATTCGATTTTGCAGCCCGCGCAAAATGTTGTTGTGAAATCTTTGAAATTTCAGAGGCGGTATTTGCCCGAGGTGCCCAGATAATGATATCGAGCTCCGGTGGAAACATTGTGAGACTACGCGGATCATGGCTGATGCGCTGGAAAAGTTGCAAAGCGGCATCACGACTCTTTGCCAAATCGGCCGCAAATTGACCGTCTTTATTCATCGGTAACAAGGTCTGCGTTGCCCACAGGGCGACTGCAGAGGCACCAGCGCGTGAACATTCCAGACTGATTTCGCCGAGATGAAGTTCATCGGAACTAAAATAGGTGTAGGGGGAATCATGCTGGTAATACTTTCCAACTGCCGGATCCCGGAAAAGTACACAGCCACAGCCATAGGGTTGCAAACCATGTTTGTGCGGGTCAATGACGATGGAGTCGACCTGGTCCAGGCAATCAAAGGCTACCTGTGTATCCTTCGCGAGGTTGTTTACCAGAGTAAAATAGCCGCCATAAGCTGCATCGACATGAATCCGAAAGTCGTATTTATCCCGTAATGCCAGGATGGCCGGTAATGGATCCACTGATCCAACACCGGTCGTTCCGAGCGTTACAACAACGGTACCAATATCCTCCAGTTTTAATCGTTGTTCCAGCGCGTTCGCATCCATTTTCGCCTGCTTGTCAATCGCTATTGATTCGAATTCGAGCTTGAGTACATCGCTTATCCTGTTGTGTGTGTAATGTGCCTGACTCGACGCGACGATCTTTTTATGTGGGTGGATCTGTCCGGCGATCCAAAGTGCCTCCAGGTTTGCCATTGTCCCGCTACTGGTGAGATGACCCAGATGCACTTTCCAGGAAAACATTTCTGCAATAGAGGCGACAGCTTCTTTCTCCATTGCAGAGCTGGCACGACCACCATCCAGAGCGTGATTATTCGGGTTGATATACATGGCCATAGAGTAGGCCAGCCGTGCCATCGGGTGTGGTGGTTTCAACATTTGTCCACAATAAAGAGGATGCGCATAAGGGAAATTATCCTGCATACGATCAGCAGCCTGCATGAGCACATCACGTATCCGTTCGTAATCATGTTCCGGCGTAAAGGCCGGCAATTCCTGAAATCCTTCATTAATACGCCGAACTGAATCAGCCAGTATGTCCAGATTCTCTGTCTCCAACATCAATACCACTCCTGATTGTGATTGTTATAGCAAGACATCATATAATACTGTGAGCGACGCCTTTGCACGCCGCATTGTCGGCTGGCAAGTGTCGCCCTCACTGCGCTCCGATCCTGCGCTGGATGCTCTGGAGCAAGCGTTGTACGCGCGTTCGGTGAATGGCCAGCCCGGAGTCAATACAATAATGTTAGTAGAGGAGAAGAGACAATTACTGATAAAAATATAAAAGTCCGGCAACTGGGTCGATACATTGGTGCTGAGATTGAAGAGATTGATCTCGCCGATGAACTCTCTGACTTACAGGTTGAGCAAATTCGGGATGCTCTGCTTGAACATGAGCTGATTATTTTCAGGGACCAGAACATTACTACTGAACAGCATGTGGCATTTGGTCGTCGCTTCGGTAATCTTACCATTCATCCTTTTTCGCCGAATCGAGAAGATATGCCTGAAGTCATCGTGCTGGATAACGATGGGGAAAATCCTCCGCACTACACTGATGTCTGGCACGCTGATGAAACATTCAGAGAAGCCCCGCCAATGGGTACAATCCTGCGCTCGTGGATAGTACCGCCAATCGGAGGTGATACGTTGTTTACCAGTATGACGACTGCCTACGAAGCGCTCAGTGATCGGATGAAATCATTACTGGACGAACTGGTGGCTGTTCATGATTTTGTACCTTTTCGAAAATTGTTCGACGCAAATCAAGAGAGCCGAATGAAAATCAGGGAACTGGAGGATACCTATCCCAATCCTGCCCATCCTGTGGTTTCAGTGCATCCAGAGACAGGCAGGAGCGTACTCAATATAAATCCGCAATTCACTGTTGCGATCAAGGATATGAAAGAGATTGAAAGCCGGGCTATTCTGGATCTGCTTCTCCGTCATTCACATGTTCCGGATTTTCAGTATCGTCTGGTATGGGAAGCCAACACCATTATATTTTGGGACAATCGCTCGACTCACCACTATGCAACGCACGATTATTTTCCACACAGACGGCGAATGGAACGGATTACATTAGAGGGCACGAAGCCGGAAGCTGTGAATCAATCGAATACTTCTGCTGAGATAACAGCCAGGTTTGGAAAAAAGGAGATTTATCGTGCTGATACAGTGGGCAAATCTCGAAAGGGAACAGGCGCAGATCGAGGTAAGAGGCAGTTTTCCCGCAGTTAGTATCAGTCAGCAAATTTTCAAACACGGGTAATAGTTCGCGAAATACTGTGGCAAGCTCAAAAACGAATTTCCTTTTTATAATTACCGACCAGCAATGTTTCGATCACGTTGGTTATGTTAACGGTGCAGAAGTTAGAACTCCCTGTCTGGATTTCCTGGCTCGGGAAGGTTCGTGGTATAAACATGCGTATGTAGCTTCACCCATTTGCCAGCCAAGTCGTGCATCGATATTGACAGGACGCATGCCATCTTTGCATGGTGTACG
>JBGMQT010000067.1:0-10692 GCA_048060695.1 Acidiferrobacterales bacterium | reverse complement strand
CCGGATCAGGTGCTGGAGGAACTGATGCGCCGTTTTGGCACTTCCGGGATTGAAGAAAAGGCACAGCGTCATCGTTGATTACGGTGTTGCTTACACGCGGAAAAGTGCATTTTCGCGGTTTTTAAATTATTTGTTGGAGTATAAAACATGGGTGGTATTGGAATTTGGCAATTATTGATCGTGCTGGCGATTGTGCTTCTGATTTTTGGCACCAAGAAATTGCGTAACCTGGGCGGAGACGTTGGCGGTGCAATCAAGAACTTTAAAGGTGCGATGAAAGACGAGAAGAAAGGCGATAAAAAGAAAGTTGACGACAAGAGCAAAAGTGGCCGCGTGATCGATGCGGAATCGAAGGTGGAAGACAAGGAAAAGGACAAGTCCTAGACCTGTCTGCCAGGCTAGAGCTGTCAAATGTTCGACATCGGTTTCTATGAGCTCGCGCTCATTGGTGTTCTGGCGCTGGTGGTGCTGGGCCCCAAGCGCCTGCCTGAGGCGGCCCGTGCTGCCGGTCGATGGGTTGGAAAGGTGCGCAGCTTTGTTGCCAATGTGAAGCAGGACATTGATCGTGAAATCGAAGGCGGTGAACTGACGGAATTGAGACAATTGAAGGAAGAGTTAAATCAGGCGCGTACCCTGATTGAAGAATCTTCAAACAGTATCTACCAGCAAGTTGACCAATTGCCTGACACTGTTCACCAGGGAACAAAAGGATCAAGTTCGCCTGCACCAAAAGATTCACGGGCAGGAGTTTTGAAAAGGAAGAAGAAATCCCCGACGAAAAAGAATACCGTAAAAAAGAAAACCGCTAAAGGGAAACCCGTGGCCCGGAAAAAGGCGACAAAGAAAAAGACCGTGGCCCGGAAAAAGGCGACAAAGAAATCTCGCAAACGCAGCGCCTGATTAATTCAGAATATGGCCGACGTCGACAATCCCGAAAACGTAGAAGGTTCGCTGATCAGCCATTTGCTGGAGCTGCGAAACCGTCTGCTCTATGCAATCGTTGCCATACTTATCGCGTTTGTACCGCTGGCGATATATTCCGAGCAGGTATACCAGCTACTGGCCGCACCGCTGCTGGCAGCGTTACCGGCGGGCAGCGACATGATTGTGACCCATCCGTTGCAGGCCTTTCTGACACCAATCAAGCTCGCTTTCTTTTTTGCTGTTGTCGCTACTATCCCGTTCGTGTTGTATCAGATCTGGGCTTTCGTGGCGCCGGGTCTGTACAAACGTGAACAGAAGATGGTGTTGCCGCTATTAGTGTCTAGTAGCGTATTATTTTACGCTGGCATGGCGTTCGCCTATTTTGTCGTGTTTCCCCTGGTATTCAGTTTTCTGGCCAGGGTCACTCCAGAAGGCGTGCAATTCATGCCGGATATCAAGGCCTATCAGGATTTTGTGTTTACCCTGTTCTTTGCATTTGGTGTGGCATTTGAATTACCGGTGGCGCTGGTACTGTTAACCCGGATGGGTGTCGTTAATCCGCACACGCTCGGCAAGAAACGACCCTATGTCGTGTTGTGGACCTTTGTGGCCGCCATGTTGCTGACGCCGCCGGATGCCCTGTCTCAGACCCTGTTGGCAATACCCTTGTTGATATTGTTTGAAATCGGCCTATTTATATCCAAACGTGTGAAATCACGCGATGAAGACGAAAACAGTGAGGAAATATCAGACACGGAAATGGAGGCAGAATTGAGTGAGTCGCTGAAAGATTTTGACTCATTTGAACCCGGCCGTGACATCCAGGGGAACAAAAAGCGGTAGATGCCCGTCCAAGCATTGATGACCCGGTATTTACAAACTATTCTGTATCTCGGTCTCCTGGTGATGTTTACCTGGATGCCCGTTGCCAAAACAGCCTCCCGGCTGGAGAATCAGCTCGCCAACCATGCCTCGCCTTATCTCGCGCTGCATGCCAATGATCCGGTGAAGTGGCAGGACTGGAAGCCTGCCGTTATCGAACGTGCGCGTAAGCAAAAAAAACTCGTCTATCTATCTATCGGTTACTTTTCCTGTCACTGGTGCCATGTGATGCAGCGGGAGAGTTACCAGAATCCGGAAATCGCAAAATTCCTGAACGAAAATTTTATACCGGTCAAGGTTGATCGTGAGCTGGAGCCAGCGCTGGATGCGCGTTTAATTGAATTTGCGGAGCAGACCACGGGAGTGGCGGGCTGGCCCCTGAATGTGTTTCTAACCCCGGAAGGTTATCCGCTGTACGCCGTGCTCTACATGCCGCCGAAAGAATTTCGGCAGGTGCTGGTGAAATTGCAAACACTCTGGCAACAGGACCCAGCGGGCCTGGCGACGCTGGCGAGACAGGCAATCGACCAGGGCAAGGGCCCGGGCAAGCCCGAGTTGAATTCCAGTCAGGTAAAGGCACATGTAGCAAAGATTATTGAAACCAGTATTTCCATTGGCGATCCCTTTAATGGTGGCTTCGGTGAACAATCCAAGTTCCCGTCGGTACCCCAACTGGATTTTCTGTTGGCACAGTACCAGCGCCAGTCCGACAGTAAACTGAAAAATTTTCTTCAGCTCACGCTTGATCAGATGATGCGCAATGGATTGTATGATCACTTGGGGGGCGGATTCTTTCGTTACACTGTAGATCCTGGCTGGCAGACACCGCACTTCGAGAAAATGTTATACGACAATGCCTTGCTGGCAAGATTATATCTCCATGCGGGCAGACTGTGGAATCGTGATGATTATATGCAGATCGCAACACAGACCCTGAAATTTATGCAACAGGAAATGCGACATACGGATGGTGCATTTATCGCGTCACTGTCGGCGCTCGATAACAAGGGAGTGGAGGGCGGTTACTACCTGTGGTCATTGCCTGAACTGAAAAAAATCCTGAATGCAGACGAGTTGAGGGTATATCGACTGGCCAACGGCATGATGGATGCACCGCCGTTTGACAACGGTTACCTGCCAATGCAAGCACTGACGGAAGCAGAGGTCGGTGAGTCGCTTAAGCTTGGCGCTTCAAAGGTAAAGACCTTGCTGTCATCGGCACAAATAAAACTGCTTGCAGTGCGAGCTCGGCGTTCGATCCCGAAAGATCGCAAGTTGCTCGCAGGCTGGAATGGTCTCGCACTGTCGGCCTATGCCGAGGCGGCTCGGGTTACGAAAAACCCGCTCTATCGCACCACGGCAGCAAATTTACGCGATTACCTGACTAAACGATTATGGATTGATGGTGGTTTGTATCGGTCCACGGTCAAGGGTCGTTCCATTGGCCAGGCTTCACTGGAAGACTATGCGCAGGTGGCGCGTGGACTCCTCGATTACGCCCGAATGACAAAACGGCAACAAGACTATCGTATGGCGCGTCAGGTGGTCGATGCGGCCTGGGAACGATTTTACAGCGGCAGCGGCTGGCGTCTGAGTGAGCGCACACTAATGCAGCCAGAGACCCCCAGAGACGCCCACGCCGACGGCCCCATGCCATCGCCCTCGGGCTCAGTCCTATCAACGTCGCTGGCACTGGCCAGACAGGCTAACGACCGTGTTTTCCTGGATAAGGTGCTGGCGACGCTGAACAGCGGACATGAAACTATTCAATCCGACCCTTTCTGGTATGCAACCCACGTGGCCGCGATGAACCAGGCCCTCGACAAGGAGCGCTAATCCTGTTTTGGCGCCCGTTGCGGTCGTTCGATGACGGTGGCCGTTAACGTCAGGTATTTGCCCTTGCGGAAGATTTTGAGTTTCAGTTGACTGCCGGGTTTATTGCGCGAGATCGCAGTCAATGCATCACGCGCGTCGGTAATCTTGTTACCATTAATTTCCAGCACAACGTCACCCGGTTTAATGCCCGCCTGGTGTGCGGGACCATTGCGCATCACACCGGCGATAATCACGCCTGCTGGTTTCGGCAAATCAATCGCTTTGGCTATCGATGGCGTTACGGCATGCGCCTCGACACCGAGCCAACCCCGTCGTGGTCGTCCGAATTCCAGGATTTCTTCCAGTACATCACGCGCCATATTGGAGGGAATGGCAAACCCGATGCCCTGAGATCCACCGCTGCGCGAGAAAATAGCGGTATTGATGCCAATCAGATTTCCATTGGCATCGACTAACGCGCCGCCGGAATTGCCGGGATTGATGGCGGCGTCGGTCTGGATAAAATTCTCAAATGTATTGATTCCCAGTTTGGTACGACCGGTGGCGCTAACAATGCCCATGGTCACGGTTTGCCCGACGCCATATGGATTGCCAATGGCCAGGGTAATATCACCAACTTGCAACGCATTGGAATCTGCCAGGGTGATGATCGGCAATTGATCCATCTCGATTTTTAATACTGCCAAATCGGTATCGGCGTCGGTGCCAATTATTTTGGCTGGCGCTGTACGGCCGTCGCGCAGGGCGACTTGAATCTTGTCGGCGCCCTTGATGACATGATTGTTGGTAAGCAAGTACCCCTTGTTGCTTACAATGACGCCGGAACCAAGGCCTGTTTCCACACGTTGGCGCGGGCGGATCAGGTCATTACCGCCACCAAAGAATTGGCGGAAGGTGGGGTCACTAAAAAATGGAGGGGGTTTTATTGTGACCACCTTTGCGGTGGATATTTTCACCACGGCGGGGGCAGCCCGTTCCACCGCCTGTGCATAGGAGACCGGACCACCACCACTGCCGTATGCAGGGGTCGCGGTCTGGCGGATTTCGACTATGTCGCGTACTGGCAATAACTGCGGCCAGATTAGTATAATAACGAATGCTATCGCCAGTCCTGCGACGAACGCCTGGGTGACAAATTTGAATGTGCGAAGCCGGTTCAATATCCTGACCCTTGATTATCTTTACTATTATGATTTGCGAATGTGTGCTGGATCGGGATTGTACCCCAGCTCCCGTATTGAATGGATTATTGGATCTTTCGTACAGTTGACTCAATATTGGGCAATCGGCTGCTTTTTTAACGCTAATTTCGAGAAATTGCGTTAGTACCTTGACTGGAAAGGGGTGTTGTATAATCCTATGCGCCGCTCGAATTGTACTTGAGTAGTTAATAAAGTACTTAACTACCTGAATGGCAACATATTTACAGGAATTTTCTTGATTTTTCTTTCTTTAGACCCGCTGCAAAATTGGGGGATCAATGAGTAAACAGGGTGTGGACCGTGCTCGCAGACGGTTGCTGGTGATGACGTCCGGCATTGGCGCAGCAGGCGTCGTTGGTATAACTGTTCCATTTGTGACGAGCATGCTGCCGAGTGCGCGTGCCATGGCTGCCGGCGAGCCGGTAGAGGTTGATATCAGCAATATTGAATCCGGTATGAAACTTACCGTTGAATGGCGCGGCAAACCGGTATGGATCCTGCGCCGTACCAGGGAGATGCTGGCCAACCTGGAGAAGATAGAACCCAGGCTTGCTGATCCGACATCACAGGAGAGCATACAACCTGCTTACGTCGATCCCGAAAATCGCGCCAGCAAGGAAGAATATCTGGTTGTGGTAGGTATTTGCACCCATCTCGGGTGTTCGCCGAAAGATCGATTGGAGGCGGGTTCGGTATCCGGTCTTGGGGCCGATTGGTTGGGTGGCTTCTTCTGTCCCTGCCATGGGTCCACATTTGATCTCGCTGGCCGCGTTTTCAAGGATGTGCCGGCACCTACTAATCTGGTGGTACCGCCCTACAGATTCCTCAGTGATAGCCGCATAATCGTCGGTGAAGACGAGAAAGGAGCCGCTTGATGGCGAAAATTATGAATTGGATAGACGATCGTTTCCCGTTGACCGAAACGTTCGAATATCACATGTCCAAGTATTACGCACCGAAAAACTTTAACTTCTGGTACTACTTCGGTTCGCTGGCGTTGCTGATGCTGGTTCTCCAGATCTTCACGGGTATTTTTCTGACCATGCATTACAAGCCCGATACCGGTCTTGCCTTTGCCTCGGTCGAATACATTATGCGTGATGTCGAATACGGCTGGTTGATTCGCTACATGCATTCCGTTGGTGCCTCGTTCTTCTTCATCGCTGTGTATCTGCATATGTACCGTGGTCTGATCTATGGATCCTACCGCAGACCGCGCGAGTTGCTGTGGATTATCGGTGTCATCATCTTTATTGCGCTGATGGCGGAGTCTTTCATGGGGTATCTGCTGCCGTGGGGCAACATGTCCTACTGGGGCGCACAGGTTATCGTCTCATTATTTGATGCTATCCCGATGATTGGTCCCGGGCTGGCGGAATGGATTCGTGGTGATTTTGTCGTTGGCGATGCCACCCTGACCCGCTTTTTTGCGTTTCATGTGGCCGCGGTTCCGTTGGTTCTGATTGTGCTGGTATTCCTGCATCTGGTGGCACTGCACCATGTTGGGTCGAATAACCCGGATGGCATCGAGATCAAGGATAACAAGGATGCCAATGGTATACCGAAGGACGGCATCGCTTTCCATCCCTACTACACGGTCAAGGATATCGTCGCCGTCGTGGTGTTCATGATGTTATATTCCGCTGTAATATTTTTCGCGCCAGACCTGGGCGGCATATTCCTCGAGCGTGACAACTTCATTCCGGCCAACTTTATGCAGACTCCACCGGAGATTGTGCCGCTGTGGTACTTCACGCCGTTTTATTCAATTCTGCGTGCCGGTACCGATAGCATGATGTGGAAGCTGTCCATCATGATGGTAGTCGTCGGTGGCTTTACACTGATTTATGCCCGCCACATGATGGTCAAAGTTGCCGCATTTGTTGTGCCGGCGATCTTCATACTTGGCTTCTTTACGCTTCAACCCAAGCTGTGGGGCGTTATCATGATGTTCTCCGCTCTGGTGGTGCTGTTCTTCCTCTCGTGGCTGGACAAGTCACCGGTTAAATCCATTCGCTATCGTGGCTGGATATTCAAACTGGCGCTGATCCTGTTTATCGTGGCCTTCGGCATTCTGGGATACCTGGGTATGAAACCGCCGACGGCGCTGAGTACAATTGTGGCGCAAGTTTCCACGCTGATTTACTTCCTGTTCTTCCTGATGATGCCGTTTTACACGCGGTGGGATAAGACCAAGCCAGTTCCGGAAAGGGTGACATCATGAAAAAAGGTTTAATCGCACTGATGCTGGCGCTATTGCCGGTGATGGGTTTCGCCAGTGAAAGCGAGGTCGAACTGGACAAGGTCAAGGTGGATCTTTCCGATCAGGCGTCGCTGCAGCGCGGCGCAAAGATTTTTGTCAACTACTGCCTGTCCTGTCACAGCGCGTCGTATATGCGTTATAACCGCATGGCGGCCGATATCGGTCTGACAGACAAACAGGTAAAAGAAAACATGGGTTTCATTACTGACAATACCGGCAAGTTCAAGGCTGGCGGACTGATGAAGACGACGATCAATGCCGAAGAGGCGCTGGCCGCGTTTAATACGGTACCGCCAGATCTCAGCGTAACGTCGCGTTCCCGTGGTGCCGACTGGATCTACACATACCTTCGTGGCTTCTACCGTGACGATAAAGCACCAAGCGGCTGGAACAACACGGTGTTTCGGAGTGTTTCCATGCCACATGTATTGTGGACATGGCAGGGCGTCCGGATTCCCGAGTTTAAAACTCGTGAAGATGGCACCAAAAGTCTTGTCGGTTTCAAAACCATCAAAGCCGGCAGTATGAATGAAAAAGAGTATGACGAGGCCGCCCGCGATCTGACAGCATTCATGGTTTATCTTGGCGAGCCAGCCCAACTGGTTCGCTACCGGCTCGGGGTATATGTATTGATCTTTCTGGCGTTCTTCGGGGTATTCGCTTACTTGCTGAAAAAGAACTACTGGAAAGACGTACACTAATCACCGAATCACCGCACGTGTCACAGGGGGCGTATGCCCCCTGTAGACGTTGCAGCACACAGAATGGAGATCGCATAAATGGCATCACCCGCAAACCGTAAACCGGTCATGACGCTCTATTCCGGGACTGTTGATTGTTACAGCCACCGGACGCGTATCGTGTTGTTCGAAAAAGACGTGGAGTGCCAGATTGTATTTGTGCAGTCCGACAATAAACCACCCGAGCTTGCCGACCTTAATCCTTATAACCAGGTGCCCACCATTGTTGATCGCGATCTGGTGTTGTACCAGTCCGCTATTATCAATGAATATCTGGACGAACGTTTACCGCATCCGCCTTTGATGCCAGTTGATCCGGTTAGTCGGGCTCGTGCCCGCCTGATGTTGTTTCGCTTCGAAAACGACTGGTATCGCCTGTTGCCGGAGATTGTCAACGGCGACAAGAAAACCGCGACCAAGGCTCGAAACGTCATTCGCGACGGGCTGACAGTGATTTCTTCGATTTTCAAGGATCAACCCTTTATTCTGGGTGAAGAATTTTCGCTGGTTGATTGTGCCCTGGCGCCCATCTTGTGGCGTCTCGATCACTTTAAAATCAGTCTGCCGCGTCAGGCCAAGCCGATGCTTGAGTACGCCGAGCGAGTGTTCGAACGCAAGTCGTTTCAGGCCAGTCTTACCGAAGCCGAGCAGGAAATGGTAAAGTAAGCCGTCACTGGTCTGTGGGGAGATAGAGATTCTCTGAGTTGTTCCCCGATTTTCCCCAGGATGGCTGACCTGGATAGTTATGGTATCGATCAAACCCTATCTCATTCGAGCTGCGTATCAGTGGGCGCTGGATAACGGCTTTACGCCACATCTACTGGCGGATGCCACTGTCTTTGGTGTGGTCGCGCCGGCCGAATACATTGAGGACGGACGCATTGTGTTCAACGTCGATCCTCACGCGACGAGCAATCTGATCATCGCTGACGACCGAATCAGTTTCAGTGCGCGGTTTACCGGAAAACCGTTCGAGGTCAACATTCCGATGAATGCCGTACTCGGCGTCTACACCCGTGAAAATGGAGAGGGCATCAGTTTCCCGCCCGAGATGGTGGCTGGGTCTGAGGACGTTCTGGAGGATGATCCTGCTATTCCAGATTCATCCAGGGGCAAGCCTGATCTTAAGATTATTAAGTAAATACCCTGCGCTATAACAATCTAACTGGCCTGGTTATGCGGCGCAGAAAAATGTAATGCTTAGAACAATTCAGACCGACATTACCGCACTCGAAGTCGACGCTATTGTGAATGCCGCCAATGAGTCGTTACTGGGAGGCGGTGGCGTTGATGGCGCCATTCACCGTGCAGCGGGTCCGGAACTACTGAAGCATTGCCGCGGACTGGGCGGATGCCCCGCGGGCGAGGCCAGGATTACGCCCGGTTTCAATTTGCCGGCCAGATATATCATCCATACCGTGGGCCCCGTGTATCACGGCGGCTCCCATGGAGAACCGGTCTTGCTGGCCAACTGCTATCGCAACTCGTTAAATCTCGCCAGAGAAAACGGCATCAGGTCCATTGCATTTCCGGGCATCAGTACCGGTGTCTATGGTTATCCAAAACAGGAGGCTGCCACGATAGCCGTTTCAGTGTGCCGCGAGTTTGAAAAAGATTTCGATGAAATCATTTTTTGTTGTTTCAGCGAGGGTGATAGGGAGAGGTATGAGGGTTTGTTGGGTGTGCCGCCTGCGGTGTGATTGTTTTCTCTCCTTTCCTTGCCCCGCCATTCCGGCGGAGGCCGGAATCCAGTCATTTTGATGTTCCGCCTGCACTTAGGGTGGACACCCTCCACCAACACGCTTGGCTCGGGTTCAACAAAGGTCTCGCTATTCGGTTTTCGTCGTCAGGCTTCGGCTGCGCGACCAGAACGAGCATGCGAGTTCAGGAAGTGCATGATAAAACGCCAAAGGCGATTTTGAGGCGAGAGCTCGAATTAATTGATCCGCTGAAGGCGGAACACCCATAACTCAGGAATAAAAAAGGCGCCGTGAGGCGCCTTTTAAAAATACTAGTAAGACAAAATCAATCCCCGATCCGGATGCCTGCCTTGACCGAGTAGGAACTCACACCATCGGTATTGTCACCCTCGAAGGTAAGATTGAGAGCCAGCAGGTCAAAGCTGAGACCATAGAAATACCGTGTCTTGGTGGCGTTGTAATCAGCCAAACCATCGCCTGAGAGGTCGCTGCCAGTCAAATTAAATGTACCAATTCCGATGTAGGGCGTGACGGGTCCAAACCCTTTGGACACTGAGGTATCAATACCCATGGTAGTGGTCTTTACAATGCCGGAAACGTCGGCACTGGTATACGAACCACGGATATTCCAGGCGGGTGCAACCATGCTGCCGTCCCAGATGGCATAGGTTAGTGCGGCGCCATAGCCGGTGGTTGCTGCATTGACCCCCGGTACCGAAAAACTTGAGTAGTAGCCGGCGACATCAAGGCCGGCAATCAGGCCCTTCTGAAACTTTATTTTAGGAAGCACAAGCGAAGCACCTTGATAAGTGCCACTGGTACCTTCGAGGCTAACATCGAATCCGAGAATGCCCAGGGGTTCGGCCGAGGCCACGGCGCGATAGCTGGTCAACACACCAAATTCGTCCATCAGCGCATCGAACTGTGGTTGGGTTAGATGGACCGCACTGGCAATGGGAGAAATTGTCAGGCTGCCAACCAGTGTCAGTAATACGAGAATTTTTCTGATCATAGAATTTTCCATTGTTCGGGGTTCTCCAGTACAGGTAAATCTTTAAAGGTGTAACTTCGACTAATAGTAGATCAAAGCGAGCGGTGGGTACAATTCCGTTGGTCGTATGCAGTTACACGCTATTCGATTTGTC
>JBGMQT010000066.1:0-10972 GCA_048060695.1 Acidiferrobacterales bacterium | reverse complement strand
CGGGTGATCCTGCTCCGCCGGGTGATCCTGCTCCGCCGGGTGATCCTGCTCCGCCTGCCATCCAGATTCCGGATAAACCAGGCATGGGTATTTCGCTAGCGTTTTCACTGAAAAAAATACAACAGGTCGAAGACAAAGTGGTGCAACTCAAGTACAACCGGCAGTCTGCTGTCCAGAGAACGCATGCACCGCAAGGCCTGGTGGGGTTGCTCGCGGGCGATCTGGATGGCCCGCCGCATTTTATTGAAGTGGATCTGGACAGCCCGTTCTTCAGAACACTGGATATTGATATCGAAGCACCGCCAAACTTCGATGAAATTGGGCTGTTTAAAGCAGATGTATCGATAGAATATGGCCGGCAGAGCGATGATGGTGGCGTGCGCATTCGGGACTTTGTGTTTCGCAAATCCAGTGCCAGAGTGGAAAAAACAGCCTTTTTCCTCAACAGCCACAAAGATCTTGATTTTCGCATGTCCAGCCAGTTTCATTTTGAAGCAACCTCAGGCTGGGATGGTGAAAAGTTGACTTATGATTTGCCGGTCGTCACCAAGCTCGACAGAACACTGTTGCTCAATCCGCATTCACTGTTTGGGTTTATGGATATCAAGATTATATCCGGTGATCTGGACCCGACCATGATTGCATCCACAGATGTACATCTTCACTATGAAGATTCGGGTACCTGGTCGAGAGACAAGATGATTACGATTGAACCTGCTGCCGCAACCCAGCACTGGAAACTGCGGCTGAGCAATGCCAATGAAAGGCAGTTCTCTTATCGATTCGTACACCATCTGTTAAATGGCAGTGTGCGTGAAACCGAAATTGAAACAAGCACGACTCCCACCGTTGTTGTCAATGACCCGTTTGATAATCCTCTGATAATTGAGTTTTTTGCCAACTACGATGCGAGCAACATTGATACGGTATTCGTGACAGTCAACTACATAGACACTGCAAACCAGTTTGAACGAACCCAGGAAATCAGGTTTACCGAGGGTTCCGAGCCAAGTCAGCGCATTCGATTTGCGCGATTTGATCCAGAGCTTGAGCAGTTTAGCTACCAGGTAACTGTGCTCGGAAAAGACAATTCTGTACGCAGATTGAATGACCAGACGAGTACCGACACCATTGTATTTTTAGGCGATCAGGTTGGCTCTGAAAGCTCCGAGACTTCGTATCAGGGCGGCATTCATGGCTTGCCGCGCTATGGCGCTAATACGAGCGACGATTCCAGCAATGAACTCAGAAACGTGATTCGCAGAATTCTGAGAGAAGAACTCGACTGTTAAGCGAGTAATCGACCGAACTAGACATTCGAGGCTGATATTTAAGGCAAAAGGAGGCGTTTGATATGAGCGATAGCAAAGGAACAGGGCAGAAAAACTACACCTACCAGGGTACGGAAAGCGAACAGAATGCAAGGATTCGTGAACTGATTCAGGAAGAGCTGAGGCTTGCACAAAATGAAAAGGCCGGGTGCAGCTCCCAGACACCGGGTGGATCCGAGGCATCAAGTGCACCGGCAGATGGTCAGCCTCAACCTGGCGGCGGCCCGCAACCCGACGCAGGAAACGGTGGTGGCAACCTCTACCCCGGCGCCAGTACCGGTACAAGCAGCAGCACTTCAAGTGGCGCGGCGGGTCAAGGTGGTTCGCAAGGATCGTCTTCAGGTACTGGTCAAAACACCCCGTCAGCGACAGTCGGCGACGGGCAATCCTCGTTAGTAGCACTGGTGGCCGAGTATCGCGATGACCGCGCAAAAGAACAGGCGAGATTGTTCGAGAGACAAAGAATTTCCGCCACTCAACCCAGGGTACCGGTGGATGGTGCCGCACTCGATCCGCACCAGGCAGACTCAAACATTGCACCGATAACCGATTCAAAAGAATTTTCCCCGAGTATGGGTAAGCAGCCAGGAAATAAAACTACTGGCCTGGAAGTCATGGCCGTGCCGGGAAACAACCGGGCTCGTCCTGAATCAGCTCAGTCAGCAGCCAAGGTACAGGTCCCCCTCCCGGCGTACCTGGCAAGTTTTGGCACGGCAAAAGATCGACACGAAGAGAGAATGAGATTCAGCGGCTATGGTGGACAAACGGAATCTTCCATCATGCTCGAGGTTATTCAGGGTGAGGACAATCGAGAGCGCATTAACAATACAACGGAGTATCCCTGGCGCTGCATCTGTTCGCTGATTATAACTGCCGCTGATGACAGTCGTTGGATTGGCACTGGCTGGCTGGTCAGCCCACGTGTTGTGATGACTGCAGGTCACTGTGTACACATTGCAAACAATGGTGGTTGGGCGAAACGCATTGAAGTGATTCCGGGGCGCAACGCGACTGAACGGCCGTATGGCTCAGCGGTGTCCTCGGTACTGCGCAGTGTGCGCGGATGGACAAACGATCAAAACCGTGACTTCGACTACGGCGCAATACTGTTACCAGAAAACAATGCTTACGGACGGACTCTGGGCTGGTTTGGTTATGCCTCAAGAGAGGATGATTATTTTGATTCGCTTGACCTGAATCTGTCTGGCTACCCCGGTGACAAGAGGGGCCCTGAAACGGGTACGCAATGGTTCCATTCACAGGAAGTGAGATCAGTCAGTGATCGTCAGATCACCTATCTCATAGACACCGTGGGCGGTCAGAGTGGTGCGCCGGTCTGGGAGATGACGTCGGACGGCAGCCGCTATGGCGTGGGAATTCACACCTGGGGTCAGGCCGACTTCAGTAACGGTGCAACACGCATCACAGGTGGGGTATTTGACAATATTGTGAACTGGGTAAGCCAGGCGCCATAGCCTTATGCCGGAGGCAGAACAGTGCCAAACGTGAGTGGAACAGTATTATGCATGAGCGGGCAGCCGCTTCCGGGCGCGACCGTCATGATTACGCAAAGCAGCGCCAGATTTCGTGAGATCGCCGCCATCACGTCAGAAACTGGTCGATTTGAGTTTGGCGACCTGCTAGTGGGCAGTTATACCTTCAGCGCGTTCAGCGATGAGGGTCAAGGCTTAACGCAAATTACGCTGGAACATTCACTCGACATTATCATTGAGGTCCGTTGTGTCAACAAGGACTGAAACACTATTGACCTCCATACTCTCGCATTTCCCGGCCGGAGTAGAGAGCAGGGCGCGGCGACCACTCTCCTTGTTTCTCGACAGCAGAGCGCAGGCAAACAGAAAGGAGGAATGGCAGGGCAGTGCATTAACTGGTAGTGGGTATCCTGTCGAGTTGGCATTTTCAACAGGCGACTCACGCTTGCGATACACGGTCGAACCGGGTCTTTGTTCAACCCGGCCTGTAGATCGCGTGAAACTGGCTATGGCGCAGTTGGTCGAGTTGGGCGATGAGTACCGATGTGAACAGGATTCTGCCCTGTCAGGTTCAATACGCGCCGCCGCTCCAGTTGTGTACGGAGCTTGGGTGGGTGGGAAGCACAGTGCTTCGACTGATGAATACAAAATCTACTTCGAATCTTCTGAATTGGCAGATGCTGGGCACATAGGAGACATATTGTTTAATGGCAAATTGCAATCAGAGTTTTTTGCAAACAGGGCAAAGCTGCGCATGTTTGCCTACTCTCCCAAATCCAGAATCGCCGAAGCTTATTATCGGGTAGAGAACCTGAGCCCGTTGGAGGTCAGGTACCTGTTTTGCGCGATGGAAACAGATCGCAGCGCTGAGTTGATCGACCAGTTTTCACAGTCTTACGGGCGTCAAGTTACAGGCATATTTCCAGGAAGAACGGTAGGCATCAGTTATGCGTCGACACTGGGAAGTGATTGTGTCGACACTGTTTCAGTTTTTTTTGTAGCCCGTTGCGTCTGGGGATCTGATTCGAGAATCAGAAACGAGATTGCACGTATTGCTCGTGAATATGACTGGGACGATGCAATCTATCAAAAAATCACTATGCCCTTGAGCCAGAGCCATAGCGCGTTGACGAGTCACGGCATGCTGGGAATTGTCGTCTGCAAAGACAAGCCGATGCATTGGAGCATCGGGTTGCGTCCTCCACGGTTGCATTGACCATGTCTACTTGCGCACTGCAAAATCAGCTATTTAACCTGCAAGCCGACAATGGTTGTTTTCCTGCACTGGTCTGTCAGCGAGACAAATTAACCATTGATTTCAGCGGATTTACCACGGTGCTAGTTTTGCGAGCTATACGAAACCATCCTGCTGACTCGCTACAGCAAACCCTGTGTAACAGAGCGCTAAATTTTATCCAGCAATGTCAATCGAGCAAGATAGCAGGGGCATACGGATTCTGGCCAGAGGGTGCTTTTCCGGCCTGGGCAAATAGCCTACCTCCTGATATCGATGATACATCAACCATGATACTGGAACTATTGCGACACGACAGGCTGGGTGTGATGCAGGCAAAGAGAATGGTCTGTTCAATTTTTGTATCAAACCGCATATCCGGTGTCGAAAGAGCACTATGGCCAGAGTGGATAGCCAATGGCGCTTTCCAGACTTGGATTATCAACAGTCGCCGTTCGCAGAATATTGTTGATTGTACTGTCAATGCCAATGCGCTCGCACTGTTGTCCTATCTGAAATTGGCGGATTTACCCGGCTACCGGGAAGCTGTGGATACCATTGTCAATGGTCTGGCCTGGGCGGGTGAGGACTTGAGAAAACTCCGTTCATTGACCCCTTTTTATTCAAACTTGCACGAATTCAGCCGCGCATTGCACCACGCCATGGAGTGCGGTGCAGGTGAACTGACAGATGCCAGCATCGAGCTTGACAAGCGAATCGAGAGCCACAATCTTGGTGATGATGGAGTCTACTGCACCAGTGCCTACGGTGAGGTCAGGTGGAAATCTCCCGCGGTCGTTATCGCTAACCGATTGGCTAAATTAAAGCCAGCAGGTTGCACAACCCGGCGCAGCAGTTTGCCACTGATAACGGGGAGATTGAATTGAACTTCCGTGGATTGCCCGATTTCGGTAGAACAGTGAACTTCGAAGGAGGAAAGATTTACCATGGCTATGGCGGGGGCGCCTCTATCGTAACGCCATCAGGATTTGCAGTAGAGTGGCAACCCACTGACAAACCCGCTTTTAATCTGGATATCGTCAGGCCGGTTTTATCGGCTCAGGATACTGATGGATATGCAGTGCTTGACTTGAGCGTAGTGGCGCAATATGCGGATGAGAATGCACTGGTTCAGTTGCGACAGAGCAATGCCCGGGCGCGATTGCAAAGGGGGATCTTGTCTGACTGGCAGTTTATGGTTAATCATCCTGACGCACGCTTTTCGATTGCGAATGAAACCGGCAAGATACTCCGGGCCTCGGACTCCATGGGAGGGTCACGTCTTGTCCAGCATCTATCTGTTCAATCCGCGTTAGTCCTTGAACAGACGCTGCGCGACGATGCCAGTCTACTACAAATCAAGTCAATGGCCATGCTCAAGGGGGTTTCGCCCAGAGTGACGGCAAACGCAAGTTTTAAGCCTGCTGAACTGATCAACTATATTGCACAAACCCAGCGGTCTGACCAGTATATTTCTTACAGGGATGCGCACCGGCAATTCACAACCAACCTGTCTTCCCTGCCGGTGGAGTTCAGCGACTATACCGATAGTATCGATTTATCGCTGCTGGCAGAGGCACTGTTTGATCGTCTCTCTCCTTATCTGGGCGCCGCAGTTCTCTCCCGGTCGGGAACAGGCGCTATTCAGTATCGAATTCCGGTGGACCTGACGTCAGCGAACTGTCAAGAGGACTTCGATTTTGCAAAACCGTTCATGACAAGTCGTGCCATCGCACTGGAGTTTGCAGGATTGGCAGCCGTTGCCGACTGGGCACAAGTTTACGGGTTGGAGCAACTGGTTCACAGGCGACAAACCTCAGCCACCATTTCCACTGGCTTTCATCAGCTGACGGTCTATTCCAATTTACCCTCTGCCCGATCGGGCGTAGTGGCGCTGGGAGCAGATATCGAGTTTCCACCGCAATTGCCGGCGAGGCCGCAACCTGAAACAAAAACCGTCTATTTCGAAGCGCCGGAGGACCGTCAGGACATCACAATTCGTCTGGCACCGACTGAGCAAATTGCCTACTTCTATACGCCATTTGTGGTGTTCAGTAATCAATTGACAACTACAACGGTTCGGGGCGAACCAGTGCACTCAAATGAACAATTATTGAGGTTGTCTCCTGCGCAATTTCCGGCTTATTTTGTGTTGACCGATGCAACCGATGCGCTGTTGCAAATAGCCACGATCGAAGGCACCTGCCACTATGACCTGGATGGTAGCGAGTTTGTAGTGCCATTCACACTGGACAGCGGGCGCAACAGTGCATTTGTTTGTGTACCGCAAGAGGCGGGACTGCCCAGAGTGAGCTGCGTCGCACGCGCGCGCGATAACAGTGGTAGATTACTGCTGGGTGAATTTGATAGAATCCAGAATCTGCTCGACTTGACGAGTTTTGTCGAATTCGGCTCCCATTCCGTTGATATTACCTGTTATCCGCCAGAAACCGCTTCGTTCTTCGCTATTGAAATCATGCCATTGGGCGTACCGGAAACGGAATCCGAGTTTGTATCTGTGCTGGTATTCAAACCAGAGACACCAACCATTACCTATCGCTGGTTTGCACGATCACCATTTGCTCCCGGGTTTAGATATCGGCAATACCAGAATGATCCAGACCGGCGGTCGGACTGGAGAGTGCAGGATGAGTGGCAGTACAATCTCAGCATAGAGCCAGCAAGTCTGAGCACGGTGGAATCCGAATTTGAATCGTTATCCTCTGTCTACACTTCAGGGAATGGTGGTCTGGAATCCCAGGAGGTCACCGATGTGGTACCCGTCAGTCCAGCTGAAGTTCCTAAAGACGCAGGCCTCTATGCTCATCCAGATAACCCAGCCATTCATTACTACGTGCCCGAATATCAGCTGGCCACATTAAACGTATCCGGCAGTGAGCGCTATCTGGCATCACTTGCCAGAGAAAATGACACTCATGTACTGAAACTACGACTGCAGAAGTGGATACCGGAACCATTGCGCGCGCAAACAGGTGAAATGCTGGCGATGCAGCATACTGTAGCGGTTACTCTGGACTATAAAATTTCACCAACCGAGGCGATACGTAAACGAAAGTCTTTTGTTGTACAGGCAACAACTGATGACCATATCGAGATCACTCTCGCTTTGGATTCCCTGTTGGAAAGAGACGAGATTTACACTGTTCTGACAGATTTTTCTTATGACGCGAAACTCACGATTGAAAAAAACATTGAGGTCTCAGTCCCTGTAGGAAACAGGCAGAACAACATCAGCAATTATATGCTATTGCTGAAGAATATGGTAAAAGTGCCGTTTATATACTCTCCATTGCCCGTCAATCTTTACCCCGTAGTACCACCAGATCAAGGACCAGTCCTGGGTAGTGTTGGCGGACTTCGCAACAGTGTGCTCACTGGTGAAGAGGCGTCCAGAACACCAAAATTTCTGGTTGGGAATAAAATCAAAGCCACCATGACGCTCCCCGGTACAACCAGGGTTGATCGGCTACAGGGCAAACCATCGAAATTTAAGCTCCCGACCGGAACGGGGTTGTCGAAACTGGTAAAGCCTGCGCTTGTATTGCAAAAAAAAGAAAAACTAAAAAAAGGGGGCAAGGCGTATTTACGGTTGAACTTCGGGGTAAAAAACTGGAAAGCCTATTCGGCCGATTTTTTCACCCGTTCAGGAAAATATCCAAAATGTGGATGGCAAAAGCAATCACCTAGACTCGGTATCAGTCTGGTTGATGCTGGATCCAAATCTGTACTAAAACGGTTTTGTGATCTAAGTAAACCGGCGCAATTGAGTTCACTTTTTATTGATTTCCCACTCAAGGATATAAAAACGACCGATATCATGCTGGTATTGGCTGACAATGCCAACAGGCAGACGGTCAGCTCAAACACAGTTTCCATCGCTGACCTCATTCAACCTGATGTCCAGTACGAGATAAGGCGGCACAGGTTTTACCAACCAGTACTGCCGGAGCCGTTTGGGTTCAACCCGGAGCTTCATCGATATATCTATGGCGCAATTCTTCCGGGCTCGGGCGTAGGTGGCCTGGATCGTCAGGGCCTGGTATGGGAAGATCGAACCCATGTCTACTATCAGGATACAACCAGACCCCATGTCATTTATTTCCTGCCGGACAGCTTTAAAATCAGGCGCACGGATTCCTTACCGCATTTACCGCTGGTTTCGGTCAGGCTTGATGGTAACAGTACCGATCTTAGCAGGGCGCGTGCAACGTTGGATTACGTGGTCGCGCCGTACGTCGATATTAAAAGAATACGAAGCGCGCGATACGCACTCGCGCTGAATTACTCGGCTGGATCAACAGCGCTGGATTTCCAGCCGCTTCTGGCCAGCAACGTAAGATTTTTTGCTACTGTCCCGGGCGCAACCAGCTCTGAAATCCAGGATGATAATGCTGCACTGATTTTGCAGGGCAATTTTGCCAGCTCTATGACACTAGGTCTTGACGAGCTTAACAATTTGCTTGACGCTATGATAGACGAATCTGCATCACAGTTTCATGGCAGAGTTGAAATTGACGTCCCCGGTTTTTCTGTCGAAACACTACTGTTTAAAGGCCATTTTAGTGATCTTGCGGGCGATTATTTTGACCATCAAGTCTCCCGGGTGAGTGATGCGATTGTACGTGTCAGTTTAACCAACACAATTGAAAGCCCCGTTAGTTTGCCGTCCCTGGGCTTTTTTATTGAAAGAGGCGACGGCATCGTACAGGGTCTGCCCGATGATGAATTTAATGGCAAATCAGTGCTTGACGTAGGCGAGACGTTTGAATTTCAACTTCAGTTCCCGCCTGATTCAGTTGTGGCTACATCAGAGCTTTACGTCAATTTGACTGGGGTACGGTCCATCCCTGTGCGGGAAACCATCGTAGATGCGATTCTGGATCCCTCCTATTCGCAGTTTTACGCAACGGTGACTGTCAATATTGTAAGTGGTATTTTCTCCGGCAGCGGCAGCTCAACGCCTGCTGTTGAAGCAGTTATGGTCACCATTGATGGTAGCGAAACGATCGAGTTGACGTCCTCGCAACGATCAGTCGATGTCATCGTAAATTACCCTTATCAGCAGGTTTTGAAGGATCAGGCAGTGACTTACGATGCCAGTTACTGGTGGACAATAGTGTATTCGGACGGGTCACAAACGACATCACCTGAACCAGTGCCGTTCAGTGGCGATTCATTTTACGTTAATTACCAAATCCAATAATCTGAAGGCGACTGACTTGCGCATGGCGTTTTGATATTCAAGCCGCTGCGGGAAGATAGATTCCCCGGCAGTGAGTTTGCCATTACACATCACCCTGAAACAGAAGTTGGTGCAAGCCGCATGAGTCTACTTCCAGACTCGGTTTTGTTTTCGGAATCGATAATCCACCTTATAATAATTGTTCCGCCTGCATTAGTAGTGTCCGCGTGTTTTCATAAGTCACTGTCTCAAGTGCTTTATCAAGAGGAAGCCATTGAATTTTTCTGGATTCCAGTGCCTGACCTTGGAACAGATATTTCATCAGGTATATTTTTGTCCTTATTTGCTCGTTATTATTTATCCGAAAAATAAGTTGGCCAACAGGGCATAGGATGGTTGCACGTACACCGGTTTCTTCGATTACTTCGCGTATTGCCGCTTCTCCATGCCCTTCATTCCTTTCTATATGTCCCTTGGGAAGCACCCATTCATTGGGATTACCTTTTGCCTGGACAAGCAGGAATAAAACTTCCTCATTTTCTCTGCGATATACAATGCCACCAGCATGTGAGTATTCGCCTTGTTCGATCTTGGCCTTGCTTGCCAGTTCACGTCTACTGATATAGATGATTTGGGCAATCAGACTGACAAGGAAGGCAAATGCAACTAGGATAGTCAAGGCGATCAGAGAAGGTTGTGGGGAATACAAGATGACACCAACAGATGTACCAAATAGTAGGCTGTTGATAGCGGCAATAGTATGAGCAAGACCTCCAAATCTTCGGACCTTAAATCGTTCCTTGCGTACGGGATGAGGCGTGTGGATAGCAACTGTATTGAGTACAGTTTTGCCAAATGGGTAGTACCCTTCGAGTAATCCCCAAGTGTAGTTGTAGTCTTTTACCTTCTGCCGAATATGATCCATTCCACGAATATATTCATCCGTGTGTTGGTTGCGAATTAGAATACGAAGCAGTGTGACAATACCGAGGACAATCAGGGAAAACATTGATCCAGCTATGATAAATTTCAATTCTGCGTTTAATTCAACATGTTTCCCCGTAAGTAGTGATGCCAGGGCGCCGACAACGAGTGTTCCCAAGCCAATAAATAGATTGACCCTGGTTTCACCTGTCTGCTCGTTTTTCCAGAATGACTCTGCTAGATATTGGTAGTCTGCCTTTAGCATGTCATACACAGGGGCCTCTGCTTCTGAGATGTCTTTTTTCATTGTGTACTCAAGCCATTGTCCTTTTAAAAAAGCGTTGAGAATATATTTTCAGGCGGAGAATAAACGATAGGGTAAAAATGATGTGCACTTCGGGTTTTACCCCGACGTCAGATTATAAGCAAGGACATGCAGACTCATTTCTGCACGGAATCGTATAATCACTTTCATCTGGAAGTGGGTTGAATCCATCCATGATTCGATCATACCAAAGGGGTGTTCTGCTGTTGATCGTCTAACTTTTATCATGCCCGGCTCATGTCCCATCCTGGTATCCAGATTCTCCACTACAACCCCATGCTCCACCAAAAAATGGCAATGTATGCATATTAATAGTATTCAGTTATGTTTCAAATAGTTGCGTAAACTTCTTTCACGATACCGCACCCGGACCCAATTCATTGTCGTTCTTAAGCGACGGATTATCTCCTGACCAGTTGCTCCAGGCGTAGTGTTTGCCAGCGACGGCTGAAACGCATGTCG
>JBGMQT010000065.1:0-11287 GCA_048060695.1 Acidiferrobacterales bacterium | reverse complement strand
AAGCAATGCCAATGCAAGAAACCGGACAGAAAAAAACGGGGTCGGAGCCGAGGCTACCGACCTCGTTTTTTAGAAGTCACTCGCCTTTGGGTGCGAGAACCCGATTAGAAGTCGCGGAGCGACAAATAATAGTCCCTCATCCTGGCCTTCTCCCGGAGGGAGAAGGGATAATCAGGCAGCGTACGCCAATGAAAACGCACCGGCTCCGACATTGATCGCTGCTGTTGTGCTCATCACGGAAAACACGGTCTCAATATCAAATTTCCTGGCGAACTTTTCAAACTTCTGCATCGTCGGATGGGATTGAATCTCGGCCAGGTCACCTGCATAACTCATCACAACCACCGGTACACGCAGGCCCTGTTTAATCTTGTCGGCGGTATGGTTTAACAATTTATCGACCGCATTGTTGAAGCCCGAGGCCTTGATGGTAACTTTGGTCTCGCCGCGATGCGCACAGATAACCGGCTTGATGTTGAGCGTCGAACCGACACGATAACTAAGCCAACTTACACTCTTGTCGCCTTTCTTCTTGCCGCGGTTGCGAACGAAGTGCAAATCATCGGGAATGAGATAGGCGTATATATTGTCGCGCAATTGTTCCAGCGGCGTTGATAGTCGGCTCAGCGCCAGTTTCTCTTTCTCCAGCAGGCGTACCGCCTCCCAAAGCATTACACCCTGTCCGGTGAACAAGGTGCGGCTGTCCATTACCCGCAAAGTGAAATGCGGCTCCTTCCCCACCTTCTGTCGAGCGGTTCTAATTCTTGGCAGATTTACAAATGCTGCCTGCCTGGCATTCTCGAAGATGAGACTACGAGTTGAACTGATTGTAATCACCTGTGCGCCCTCATAATTGGGCGCGATACGTTCTTCAAACAGCTCGGTGATTTGCCTTGTGCTATAGGGCACAGTCTCGGCATCGATCCCTTTGGTAGAAAGCACGCCACCACGATAAAGGCCCATCGTGGTGTCCGGGTCGCGGTTGTCAACAAAGAGGGTATCCCCGAATCGAACACTGATGGGAAGTATTTCGATGCCGTGTTTTTTCATGAATTCCGGTGGTAAATCGCAAGCCGAATCGACTACGAGACAATATCCTTCTGACATGCTTTATCCCTTATATATTTATTGTAACGTCGGCAAAAATATTCATTGCGCAACCTACTCGTCCGTGACACAACCTTCCGACGCATTTTTTACATTCTTGATATATTTATAAAGCGTACCACGCGTGGCTTTATATGCCGGCATTTCCCATTTCTCGCGACGTTTGGCCATTTCACTTCCGCTTATCGCGACATCAAGCGTATTGTTTTCTGCGTCAATCGATATGATGTCGCCATCCTGAATCATGGCAATGGGTCCACCTTCCTGTGCCTCAGGCACAACATGGCCGATGATGAACCCGTGAGAACCACCGGAAAAACGCCCATCGGTGATGAGCGCGACATAGTCGCCTAACCCCGCACCCATAATGGCAGAGGTTGGTGTCAACATCTCCGGCATACCGGGCCCGCCTTTGGGTCCTTCGTAACGAATCACAACCACGTCACCCTTTGCGATCTTGCCATCTTCCAGCGCCTTGAGCATGTCCTCTTCAGAATCATAAACTTTTGCCGGGCCCTCGAACTGCTCGCCTTCCTTGCCTGTTATCTTGGCGACGGAGCCACCGGGCGCGAGACTGCCTTTGAGAATGCGAATATGACCACTTTTCTTGATAGCATGATTTAGCGGCAGGATAACGTCCTGGCCTTCCGTCAGCCCCGGCAGGTCGGCAAGGTTCTCGGCCAGCGTTTTACCGGTCACAGTCAGGCAGTCGCCATTCAACAGGTCCTGCGACAGCAAATACTTCATCACCGCCGGTATGCCACCAACATTGTGCAGATCTTCCATGACGTATTGGCCGCTCGGTTTGAGGTCGGCGATAAACGGAATGCGATCACTGACTGATTGGAAGTCATCAATAGTGAGATCGATATCTACAGCGCGCGCCATCGCAATCAGGTGCAACACTGCGTTGGTAGAACCACCGAGTGCCATCACCATTACCATGGCATTTTCAAATGCGTCGCGTGTCATCACATCGCGAGGTTTGATGTCTCTTTCCAGCAATAGCCGTAATGCAGCGCCGGCGCGAAAACATTCCTCGATCTTGCCAGGGTCGACCGCAGGTGTGGACGAACTGTAAGGCAAAGACATTCCCAGAGCCTCAATCGCCGACGCCATGGTATTGGCGGTATACATGCCGCCGCAGGCACCCGCACCGGGACAGGAATGTTGCACGATATCCAGCCGCATTTCTTCGTCAATTTTTTCAGCGATAAATTCGCCATAACTCTGGAATGCCGACACGATGTCGAGCGTTTTTCCGCGGGAATGGCCCGGTTTAATGGTGCCGCCATAAACCATCAACGACGGGCGATTGAGACGCCCCATCGCGATCAGGCAGCCAGGCATATTTTTATCGCAACCGGGAATGGTGACAAGCCCGTCGTACCACTGGGCACCCATGACGGTTTCGACAGAGTCAGCGATGAGATCGCGCGACTGCAGCGAGTAACTCATGCCTTCGGTACCCATGGATATGCCGTCGCTAACACCAATGGTATTAAAGCGCATACCGACAAGATTGGCCGCAACCACGCCTTCTTTTACTTTGGCGGCAAGATCATTGAGATGCATATTGCAGGTATTGCCCTCCCACCAGACGCTGGCTATTCCGACCTCGGCCTTGTTCAGGTCATCGCGCGTTAGACCAGTACCATGCAACATCGCCTGTGATGCGCCCTGTGATTTGGGCTGGGTGATACGGGAACTGATTTTGTTCAGTTTTTGCGACATGGGGTACTCCAGCCAGTCAATATACAGAAATTGCGGGCCCACGGGGCCCGAAAAGCGGGAGAGAATAACAAAAAAAAGCTGGGGCGGCGATGAACCGCAACAGCGCGGTATCAGAACCGGTACTTTCCCCGAGATTGTCAAAACTTTCCGGAATTATATATTTCAAGTACAAATCACCCCTCGATTTACAGAAAAGATTACAATGCCCCGATCCGATACAGCCGAATTCAGCGTATGAACGATAACAAGATTCGAATTTCAAAGTTAATGGCCGATCGCGGCCTGTGTTCACGGCGTGAGGCTGACCAGTATATCGAACGTGGATGGGTACGCTTCGACGGCGGCCAGCTGGCAGAACTTGGGGTCAAAGCCGATCCCAATGTCTCCATCGAGCTGGACCCGCGTGCCACAAAATCCCAGCAAGATCGGCTCACTGTCGTGCTGAATAAACCCGTGGGTTATGTTTCCGGTCAGGCGGAAAAAGATTACAAACCCGCAATTACGATCATCACGCCTGCCAATCATTCAAAAAAAGATACTCTAAAAAGAAAGTGGCGCCCCAGTGATAGAAAAGGTCTGGCGCCGGCGGGTCGGCTCGACATCGACTCCCAGGGACTGCTGATCCTGACCCAGGATGGGCGCGTAGCACGCACACTGGTTGGCCCCGGTTCAAACATTGAGAAGGAATACCTGGTACGGATAAGCGGCAAGGTTACGGATAAAATGTTGCAACAACTGCGGCACGGGCTATCCCTGGATGGCCGCAAATTGAGGCCGGCAGGCATCAAGCAAATCAATCCCGATCAGCTGCAGTTCATATTAAAAGAAGGAAGAAAGCGTCAAATACGGCGCATGTGTGAATTGGTGGATCTCGAGGTAACTGGCCTGAAACGTGTTCGTATCGGTCGTATTCGGCTGGGCGCCCTGGCCGAAGGTCAGTGGCGTTATTTGGGCAAGGACGAGCGCTTCTGATTGGGTTATGATCTCACCTGTCAAAACTAGCCAAACTACTGCTAAATCCCATTCAGGCAAATCATTCCTTTGTATCCATTGCTCCGCACACTGCTGTTTCTACTCGATGCCGAGACAAGCCACCGACTAACCCTTACCCTGTTGCGAATCGGAAACCGGATTCCGGGTCTGTCCATCTTGATGCGCGCTTTGTATTGCCCGCAAAGTGATGTTCTGGCAGTTGAGTTGATGGGACGACACTTTCCTAATCCGGTCGGATTGGCGGCTGGGATGGATAAGAATGCAGAATGTGTCCCGGCATTTTTTAATTTGGGATTTGGTGCCGTCGAGACTGGAACAGTGACACCAAACCCGCAACCGGGTAACAAACCTAAACGTCTTTTTCGCTTGCCGAAGCAGCACGCATTGATAAATCGTATGGGATTTCCCAGTATCGGCGTAGATGCCTTTCTAAGGAATCTCAGGAAGAGTAATAAAAACGGCGTAATCGGTATTAACATCGGCAGGAATAAAATCACGCCCAATGATCAGGCAATCGATGACTACTTGACCGCATTTCGTGCGGTCTATGCCAGCGCCGACTATATCGCGATCAATATATCGTCACCCAATACGCCCAATCTGCGCGACCTCCAGAGCGGAAATGCCCTTGACGACCTGCTGACGGCACTAAAAAGCGAACAAGTCATGCTCGGCAAAACACGCCAGCTCTACGTTCCCATAGCGTTAAAGATTGCGCCCGATCTTGATGACGCCGAATTGGCAGCGATTGCGGATCTGGCGTTGAAGCATAAGCTCGACGCCATCATTGCCACCAATAGCACCATTGATCGCGACGGTGTCGAAAATGAACTACTGGCAACCGAAATTGGCGGCCTCAGCGGGCGTCCTTTAAAAGAGCGCTCTACCCAGGTGGTGCGTACTCTCTACAACTGTCTGAAAGGAAGCATTCCGGTGATCGGGGTCGGTGGAATTGAAAATGCCGATGACGCCTGGGACAGGCTGGTCGCTGGTGCTGACTTGATACAAGTCTATACCGGATTTATTTACCAGGGACCCGCTATCGTAAAACGTATTTGTCGTGGACTGGAAAAACGGGTAGTGGCCGCGGGTTGCAAAACACTAACCGAAGCCGTCGAAAAAGCCAGGACCGGCGTTCACCTGATGCGCTGATTCTCGAATCGAGGAATCAAATCATGCCACTACTTAAAATTCAGACCAATCGCGACATAACCACAGAGTTAAAACAAACCACTATCAAGGCGGCCTCTGAACTGGTCGCGAAGGAAATCAATAAACCGGAACGTTATGTCATGGTGGCGTTTGAGCCCGCCCAGGCCATGGTCTTTGCCGGCAGCGACGATGCCTGCGCCTTTCTGGAGCTAAAATCTATCGGCCTGGCGGAGGATAAAACAAAACAATTGTCAGCCGCACTATGTAATTTCATCGACAGTCAGCTGGGAATCCCCGCGGATCGTGTCTATATCGAATTTACCGATGCCCCGCGGGCCATGTGGGGCTGGGATGGATCAACTTTCTAACGGCGCTAGATGATATAGCACTTTGTCGACATGCTTCAAAACGGTACGCAAGGCCGCGTCACCGCCATCCTTTATCCTTTCTCTAGCAAAACATCACACACATGATCGATATGCGACGGTGGCATTCCAGGATAAATCGGCAATGACAGCGCTTCCAACGATGCCTTTTCAGCACGCGGCAAACTGCCCTCGGCATAATCCAGGCTGCGATAGACTTCCTGCAAGTGTAAAGGCAACGGGTAACACAGCGAACTCCCGATCTGGTTATCAATCAAACGCTGGCGCAAGTCATTACGATTTTCCAACCTGGTAGTATAAAGATTGTAGGCGTGGCCACCGTAGGCAGGTGCCGCAGGCGCGGCAATCACCTTGCCCTCAAGACGTTTCGTATAAGCCGCTGCCACGGCGCGGCGACCTTCTATCGCTGCGTCGATTCTTTTTAGTTTCAGACGTAACAAAGCCGCCTGAATTTCATCCAGCCGGCTGTTGTATCCCACTTCCGTGTGCACAAACGGTTTGATCGCACCATGATTGCGCAGGTGGTTAATATGTTCGGCAACGTCATCATTATTGGTAGTGACCAGACCACCGTCGCCATAACAACCCATGACCTTGGTGGGGTAAAAACTGAAACAGCCGGTATCACCCAGGCTGCCCACTTTTGCCTTGCCTACGGTTGCACCAAATGCCTGGGCCGCATCCTCAACAACGGCGATACCATTCTCTTTGGCAATCGCATTGATCTCGTCCATATTTGCCGGACAACCAAACAGATGGACAGGCATAATGGCGCGCGTCTTGTCACCGAGGCAGTGCCGCACACTGGCAGGATCCAGCGTAAAATTGTCTTCCAGGATATCGGCAAACACCGGTGTGGCGCCCACCAGATTGATCGATTCGGAAGTCGCAAAAAAAGTATACGGTGTAGTGATGACTTCATCCCCGGGACCAATTCCAAGTGCGCGCAACGATAATACCAATGCGTCGGTGCCATTGGCGACGCCGATCGCATGTTTAACGCCGATATAGTTCGCGACTTCTTTTTCAAAGGCGCGAACATTCGGCCCCATGATAAAGGCACCGCTCTGTCCGGTCTCTCGTATGGCCTCAATCCACCCGTCTTCCAGTTCGGAAAACTCGGTGGTCAAATCAAGAAAAGGAACCGACTCGATTACGGAAGACATGCGGCCATTTTCTCCTTAACCAGTAATGCAACCCGCAAGGCCTCAAGACCCACCCGCCCGGTCACCAACGGCGTGCCGCCATTGCGAATAGTATTAATGAAATCCTCCAGCTCGGCATTCAGCGGAAGCCGTGGTTCTATCTCAATCTGTTCGGTAACAATCTCGGGCCACTCCTGGTCGCCTTTGTGTTGTGCAGTGACGACATCAAGACGCTGATCTGCGTAGTCCAGACCATAGTAGTGTTTCGGCTCAAACACACGGATGCGGCGAAACTTTTTATTGGACACCCGGCTGGCGCTGACATTGGCCACTGCCCCGTTCTCGAACTCAATACGCGCATTGGCGATATCGACATGATTGGTAATAACCGGCGTACCCATGGCAGACAGATTTCTAATGGGCGAACCTACCAGTTCCATCACGATATCAATGTCATGAATCATCAGGTCCGTGACCACATCGACATCGGTGGCACGGGCAACGAAGGGACCCAGTCGATGCACTTCAATAAAACGCGGCGCTTTAACGCGTTCGGCCAATGCCATAACACCGGCGTTGTACCGTTCAAGGTGGCCGATTTGCAGAATGGCGCCGCTTTTTTCCGCCAGCTCGACGATTTTCAGGGATTCTTCATAACTGGGAGCCACCGGTTTTTCCAGCAGCATGTGTATCCCCTTTTCCAGGAATGGTCGGGCGACCTCCAGATGAAGCTCGGTGGGCACCACGATGCTCACGGCGTCAACTCTATCCAGTAATTCACTGCTGTCGGTGAAGGTCGGGCAATCACCGCATTCCTTGGCCACCGCCCGCGCGGCCGCCTCATTGACATCCACAATACCGACCAGATCGACATCGGGCAGCTCATTGTAGATTTTTGCGTGAAATTTACCCAGGTAGCCAGTACCGACCACGCCAACACGCAAACAATCTGATTCCGCCCCGGCGGAAGGTGTCTCGGGTGATGTCATGGAAACCTGCTAAAAAAAGGTGGAAAAACAAACCAGAATTCGGGGCAAATTATACATGGGCAACCACCCGCGGCCAAACCAGGGTTTCAGGCACCGATTAACGTAAACGCCTCGGCATCGATAAAAACACGATACAGATCGGTGTCTATTTTTCCAGCTTTGGCCTCTTCGGCGAGGATATCCAGTGCCCGCTCAACGGACACCGCCTTCTTGTAGGGCCGGTCGGGTGCGGTCAACGCATCGTAAATGTCGGCAATAGTCATAATCTTCGATTGCACCGGGATCTCCGCCGCCGGCAAGCCACGCGGATATCCGGTGCCATCGAGCTTCTCGTGGTGAGCAAAGGCAATATTGGGCAACGCGGCAAGGTTCCTGGTCCAGGGGATCAGACTCAGAAATTCAAAGGTATGGCTGACATGGGATTCGATCTGCTGCCGCTCCTCCGGAGACAAACTGCCCCGGGAAAGCGACAAATTGGTAAATTCGAATTCCCGCAATAGCTCAACCGGCTCACCAGCAAAATCGGGGAAACGGTGCTGCCGGATGGCCTCAAGCTCTCCCGATGCGCTCTCGTCCAGTACCGACGGGCGATTCGCGCTGAGTATCGAGACAAGAAAATGATCCAGTTTATTGTCTTCCCGTGCCAGCATCTCCTCGATTTCACGCCGTCGGCCTTTTAGTTCTGCGGCCGACAGCTCGCTAGCTTCATACAAATCGATAATCTCGCGAAAAGCGTGGCGCCCTAAACTGGTGCGGGCATACTCGAAGCGCTGCTCAATGGCCTGCAGTTGATGCTCATAAAGCTTGTTGGCCTTAACCAGGACGTTTTCACGCACGCCAACCTTGCCGAAATCATGAAGGAGCGCGGCATAGCGAATCTCGCGCAGTTGATCTTTGCTGAATTCAACACCTTTAATACTCTGCAAGTCACTGCGATCAACGGCTTTGCTCAATCGCTCGGTGAATTCGGCAACGCGAAAACTATGCCCGGCGGTGGTCGGGTCTCGCGCCTCAATAGCCTGCACGGATGCGCGGATAAACCCCTCGAACAACTTTTCAATATCTTCGTAAAGTATGCTGTTTTCCAGCGCCACCCCGGCCTGCCCCGCCAGTGCCCTGGTAATCTCAATGGTATGGCTATCGAAAGGAAGTACTAATTCCTCGAAATCTTCTTTCGATATTAGTCGCCGGTCATAATCCAGTTTACGGTTAATCAGCTGCAACACCCCTACCACCTCATCTGCCTTGTTGGTTAAAGGCAAGGTCAGCATGGAATGTGTTTTATAGTTCAGACTTTTATCGGAAGCGGGATTGAATTTATAAGGTGCGTCTTGCGGTATTTCATAGGCATCATCCACATTGACGATGTCACCTGACCTCGCGACATATCCAGCAACGCTGTAATCGCCCGCCAGGGTTTTTTGGGCATTGGAAGTCGCCTGCGTTGACGCATTCTGGAACAGACGAAAGTAGAGCTTGCCCTCGCTGTCGCGTGTGTAGATTGACGAACCATCGGCACCGGTAAGATGCCGTGCCTGCGTCAGAATCAGATCGAGCAAGGTATCAAGGTCTTTCTCTGAGGCCAACGCCCTGCCAATTTCAAGAATCTTTTCCAATGATTGGGCAGTGCTGCTATGGCTGGCATCGCGATGCGATAAATCGAGGGTAGATTTGAAAGTTGTTATTACCACCTCTCGCGGGCTGTCTTTGGCGATCACGCCACTAATAGCGGGGTTGCTGAGGAATTCTTCGGAAAGTGCTTCGTTGTCCTGTAGCTCAACTACGATGCGAAGATCAGTCGCCGGATTTTGCTGAAGTAGCAGGGTCGACTGCCCGGCGGTCAGCAGGGCGACGCCTTGTGCCGCGTTGCTTGCAAGCTCATCTATAGAAGCGAAGGTCCTGACAGTTACCGCGTCCAGTTTGCCGCCCAACGCCGCCGGCAGATGCTTGTCGCTGGATAGCCAAATTATCGTGTTGTGCATACCCATCCTGATTCCAGAAAATCCTTTTTTCTTCTTTACTTGCGACATTCTACGCCAATGCTCTAAGCTACGCTCGCACATGGGCATATTTTACCCGGCTGAACATGAAATCAATCTTAATCACTGGCTGTTCCACTGGCATTGGTCGATGCCTGGCATACGCCTTGCGCGATCGGGGCTACCGGGTATTTGCTACCGCCAGAAAATCCGTTGATGTTGAGGAACTCGCCAACGCCGGACTGGAGAGCCTGCAGCTTGATCTGGATGACAGTGACTCCATCCAGGAGGCCGCTTCTGCGGTACTGGAGCGAACGGATGGTGAGCTCTACGCCCTGATCAACAACGGTGCCTATGGCCAACCGGGCGCGGTGGAAGATCTCTCACGTGATGCCCTGCGTCAGCAATTTGAGACCAATCTGTTCGGCACCCATGAACTTACCAACAAATTCATTCCGGCGATGCGCAAGCAGGGCTATGGTCGCATTATTCAGATCAGTTCTTTATTGGGTATCGCCGCCATGGCCTATCGTGGTGCCTATAATGCCAGCAAATTTGCGCTGGAAGGGCTGTCCGACACCCTGCGTCTGGAACTACGCAATACGGACATTCATGTCGTACTGATTGAACCCGGCCCCATCGTGAGTAAATTTCGCGACAATGCCTATGCTGCATTCAAGGAAAATATCGATGCCGAACAGAGCGTCCATTGTGAGCAATATCAGAATATGATCGCAAGATTCAAAAGTGAGAGTGGCGATGCAAGATTTACCCTTCCACCGGAAGCCGTGCTTGCCAAAACCATTCACGCACTGGAAGCCCGACGACCAAAAATCCGCTATGCCGTCACCTTCCCCACCTATCTTTTTGCCATATTGAAAAGATTACTACCATTCAGGTGGATGGACACCCTGCTTGCCGCAGCGGGTGGTAATGGAAAACGTTAGATTATCGGAAAGTAAAAATAGAGCGGTGCATAGCGAAACACCGCTTCTATTTGTCCTCGTTAACGGCATTGTTAACCCTGTTCGCTTCAATGTACGTATGCCGCTTAAACCAGAACAGAATGGCTCCAAGCGGAATGGATGTAGATATTATCCAGGGAGCAAATGACCCGGCCGCCACTGCGGACGCAGAAAGCAGCTTCAGACTCAGCGGCTGAAAACCAAACTGACCCGTTGTCCAGTTGATGCTGATGGAGCCGAATCCGACCAATATAAACAGGACCCAAAGCCATTTCCATTTTGGAATAGGCGTTCGGATGCAGAAATAAGTCGTTATCAAAATGAAAAGAGGTGCAACGACCGCCAGGAGTAATACGAAATATTGAAGGGCTGACTTTCCGGTAAGAGTAAATTTATTTATGTCCTTTTGAGATGCCTCCGTTCTAATAACATTGAAGCCGACAACTGACAGTACATCGCCAGATCTCCTAAGTATGATGTTTGCCAGTGCCCAACCATCAGTAAACTGGAACTCGAACGAGAATTTCCCTTGCCATTTAGAGTCAAACAGGCTTACTTGTAAACCGATTATTTTGGTGCTTAGTAATTCGCCACCAGGAAAATACTCGGAAATTTGCCGAAGCTTTGCATCTGTGATCGAGTTTCCATCACCTGGATCGATGTATTTCTTCACATAGTCAAAGTCCTTGTCACGAAGCACCAGCAAGTAGTCTTGTGCAAACTCTGACTCCTGCTTGGGGATCACCTTATCAGTCAATTCCTCAAAGCTGCATGAAGCAGTAAGCAGAAGAGTCGTTACAGCAAACATTTTAATTAATGTCTTCATGGTTTCCTTTT
>JBGMQT010000064.1:1843-11452 GCA_048060695.1 Acidiferrobacterales bacterium | reverse complement strand
GATCCCGTCCCGAACTCGGAAGTGAAAACGCTCAGCGCCGATGATAGTGTGGGGTCTCCCCATGTGAAAGTAGGACACTGCCAGGTTTCAATTCAAAAAGCCCCGGTAGCCTTTCTGGCTTCCGGGGCTTTTTCTTTAATGTCTGGTTGGCTCCTGTATTCACTACAAAGGGCCATGTGACAAAATTGCCGGGAACAATTTTGGACGCACTTTAGTGCGCCCGAAGGGCGAGCCACAGGGAGGTGTCCGATCAAAGCAGGACAATGATCATCTGGCGGTGTCCTCCAAAAAATCGTGGGAAAAGTCGCAGTTAGCCTTTGTTTGTCTATACCTTACGTTAGAGTGGATCAAAGCGTGTAGAATATACGAAGCTTGATATTGCCGGGTTTGCCCCAAATTTTACATTATCGAGTTGCGAGCATCACCGGCAACGTCTATAGATTAGAAGACAAACCCATTAATGTTGTGTTCAGGGGCCTGCTCGCAGTAACAAAAAATAAAATGTTTGCACCAGTCACAAATGCCCTGAATTCAGTGAAGCTGTCCTCCACTGGGTATAAAAAAACTTCCCCGCATAGTCCCCGGGGATTGCATGCGGGGCAGCATCTTCGTTTACTCAGTTATAATATTCAGACCGGTATTGCGACCCGGCGCTTCCACCACTATCTAACCCACAGCTGGAAGCACGTTCTGCCACATGGTGAGCGAATCGAAAACCTCAATCGCATTGCCCGCATGATTCATGAATATGATGTTGTTGGACTTCAGGAAGTCGATGGTGGCAGCCTGCGCAGTGGATTTATCAATCAGACTGAATACCTGGCAGTTCGTGCCAGTTTTCCTTACTGGTACGACCAGACCAACAGGCGCCTCGGTAAAGTCGCGCAACACAGTACAGGATTGCTCAGCCGCTTCCTTACGGCAGAAATTACCGAGCACAAACTCCCTGGTTTTATTCCGGGTCGCGGCGCGCTGACCGTCGAGTTCAAAACGGCGGGCGATCCATTGATACTGGTTATTCTGCATTTGGCGCTCAGCCAACGCGCCAGAAAGAGACAGTTGGCGTTCGTAGGTGAATTATTGCATGACTACAAACATGCGGTGGTAATGGGGGACATGAATTGCCAACCTGATAGCAATGAAATGGTGTGGCTGATGGAGAATTCACAATTGGTAGAGCCAACGAGTGCACTGCCTACCTTCCCCAGTTGGCGCCCTTTCAGGAATATTGACCATATATTGGTGACACCGACGCTAGCCATTGAAGAAGTGAAGGTGCTGAATTACCCACTGTCCGATCACTTGCCAATCTCGATGACAGTTCGACTGCCCGACTAGAATATATCCGGTCAATCCGTTACCTCCGCCCTCCACGCCCCTTTTTATTTGTATCAATACTCAATAGAATTTCGCTTTCTCCGCAAACACAAGTGAGTAGCCGAAATTGAGTCAGTTAATGCTTATCCAGATCGCTGCAATTGTCACAGGATTCGTATTGCTAATGTTTTCTGCAGATCGATTTGTCTACGGCGCCAGCGCAGTGGCGCGCAATCTGGGTGTGGCACCGCTGGTGATTGGATTAACGGTGGTCGCGTTTGGCACATCAGCCCCCGAGATGCTTGTTACCGGCATCGCCGCCTGGCAGGGCAAACCAGGTCTGGGCGTTGGCAATGCCATTGGATCCAATATCGCTAACGTTGGATTAGTGATCGGAATTACTGCTATGGCGCTGCCCCTGGTGGTCAAATCGCACACCATGCGCCGTGAGTTCCCGATATTGTTCGCCATCATGTTGATCGTGTATGTGTTGCTGGTGGACGGAACACTGAGTTTTGTGGACGGTGTGGTGCTAATTGGCGGTATGTTTATCATGATCTACTGGTTGATCATGTTGGGACTACGATCTCGTAAAAATGATCCATTAGTTGCTGAGTTCGAGGAAGAAGTCCCAAACAAGATGCCGATGAATATCGCGCTGCTGTGGTTGCTTGGCGGGCTGGCCTTGTTGCTGGCCAGTTCCCAGCTGGTTGTTTGGGCGGCAGTTGGTATTGCACAACAGATCGGCGTCAGCGACCTGATAATAGGACTAACAATCATTGCCGTCGGCACCAGTTTACCGGAGCTGGCCACCGCGTTGATGAGCGCAGTTAAAAAAGAGCACGATATCGCGATTGGCACCATTCTCGGTTCCAATATGTTCAATTTGTTGATCGTACTCAGTTTGCCGGGTTTGATAAATTCGCACAAAGTGGATGGCAGTGTTATTACGCGTGATATACCAGTAATGATTGTGATGACACTGGTACTATTTGTTATGTCTTTTGGTTTTGGTCGCAAAGGCACTCTTGGTCGATGGAAGGGAGCTGCATTATTAACCTTATTCCTGGCGTATCAGTGGAATCTGTTTTTATATCCCTGAATATGCATTCTTGTGGAATGTGATCCGCGCCGGCCGGGCGACGGGAACCCGAATGCCAAAACAAAGTCTCAATCAGGTAATGAGAATACCCAAACTTATGCAGAGACATGGCCAATAAACCCGAGCTACTGGTAACCGTCTATTCCGACTTCATCTGCCCATTTTGCTATGTTGGCTATTCGCGCCTGACGCGCTTGCGGGATGAATACGAGCTAAAAGTGAACTGGCGATATATCGAGATACACCCGGATACCCCCGCTGAAGGGCAATCTGTTGATGCGCTGGGCTACGTGCCGGAACAATGGAAAAAGATGATGGACGGTCTTGGGGAAATGGCAAAAGAAGACGGGATTATCATCGGCGATCATCGCATGACGACAAATTCGCACAGTGCATTACTATTGGCAGAGGCAGCGAAGGAGGAGGGCATGGAGGTTTTCTATGCGCTGAATGAAAAACTCTATGTATCCTGGTTCGGCGAGGGGAAAAATATTGGTGACCGCGCTGTACTGGAAGTGATTGCCACCCAAAGCGGTGTCAGTAACAAAACGGTTGAGAGAGCCTGGCAGGACGGAAAATACGAAGAAGTGCTAAACAAAAATCTGATAAATGCAGTGTCGCTGAATGTAACCGGTACACCGACTTTCTTTTTTGGAGAAACAAAACTTACTGGCGCCGTACCCGAATCCACATTACGCGAGGCTGCAAATACGGCAGCAATGTCATAGTACTGGTGCGATTACCGTACGCCCATTAGTCGGGCTTTTAATGCGGCGATATCACGATCCAGCCCAAGGCCAAATTTGTCATCACAATATTCAATCAAGGGCAATACACGCAAGGCAAGGTCGAGCGCATACGGGTCAAAATTCCCTTGTTTCCCTCCGGCCAATATTTCCAGGGCTGTCTCAATATCGGGTTCTTCCATGATCGTTTCTTCTATTGTGCCGGACTGATCCTTATCACCGGCGATCAGTTGGTTTCCGCCACGTGAGCGCGCTACTGCGACACGTTGGCTGGCAAGATCCACCAGATCTTCGATCGAGTTGGCAGGATCGTGCCCCGCGGTGGCCAGACCCACACTCATAGTTACCGGGATGGAAATACCTGCTTTATCGAACGGACCGGCAGACACCGTCGCACGAATACGATCGCACAATACGGCGCTTTCCACTCGGCCGGATGAAGACGTGAGTATCGCAAATTGCGCGCGACCCAATTGTCCAACAACATCTTGCTTGCGAACCTTTTCCAGAAGAATTTTTGAGCTCCAGATAAGAACCTGGTCTGCTACATCGTCTCCAAACTGATCGCGTATATCGTCAAAATTATCGACATCAAGCCGGATCAACGACAACATGTCTCCCTTTTTCTGACATTGCGTGTACAATTTTTGACCAGTTTTTACAAAGGTATCGCGATTGGATACCAGGGTTAATGGGTCAATACCGGTTTTATCCGCTGTCGTAGCCGTCAGCTTGCTGCCAGTATGTCCATGCAGTGCCGTTAACAGCTGGTTGGAATCAATTGGTTTAATAACAAAATCATTGGCACCGCAAGCGTAAGCTCGCTCCTTGGTGATCTCATCATCGGCGCTGGTAATAACTATAATAGGAACGTCACTGACTCTCTTGTCGTCTGCAGCGCGGATTCGACAAATCATTCCGTAGCCGTCGAGCACAGGCATCTGAACATCGCTAATAACGACATCAATGTCCGGATTATTGTTCAGCGCATCCCATCCCGCCTCGCCGTCACCGGCCTCAATGAGGTCGAATTCACTCTCGAGTATGCGCTCGATAGCCTTACACATAACGCGTGAATCGTCGACGACGAGAACTCGTGCTCTTCGGGATTTCTTTGCTGCCATGGCCTGGTTTAAACGTTACTCTTTAATCACTGTTGATTTATGGTACCGGAAATTCAGTGAGCCCGCAGTTTATTCAGCTCATCCAGTATATCCATTACCAATTTTTCACCACGGGTGTCCATGCCTTCACACAATTTATCAATTCCTCGCTCTCCTTGCACCATGCGGCTAACGGCCTTGCCGAGGCGGCTCATATCGCCTTGCGTGTGAGTCATTTGTTCGGCCATGGTGGCGACCAGTTGCAACGCACTGGTATCGCCGGTTTCAGCGGCGTGGATCATAAATGCCAGACCCGGTGCAGCCATGGTCGGGTCCGACGTAACACTGGGGTCAGGGAGTGTCCCGGGATTCTGGATACCACGAAGTATGGCATCGATAATAACGCCGTCTTCTTCGTCCAGCCCCGCTATCAGCGAAGGTTCACGTTGCCCGTCGAGTATTAGCCGTATAATCCGGACCAGATCCTGCCAGCCGTTTTCGTGCGCTGAGACCAGTATTGGCTCCAGTTGCCGGGTCTGTTCATGGTTCTGGCACGCCTGTACCACAGCCACGATCAATTTTGCGTGTGACTGTATGATCTGTTGCTCTTTCGTTAGCGGCGTGTTCATGACCAATTAATTGTCCTGAATTCGTCTAATATTAAGGTAGGTTGCGCCGGGCATTCAAGGAAAATACTGATAAACCGGGCGTAAAAATGGCTAGAATGGAATTATGCTCGAGTTAATCAACGCGATATTTGACTCCGGATCTTACGCCAACACCGTTACCGCATGGGCGCCACGGATTACGGCGTTATTTATTTTGGCATTAGGAGCTTATGTGTTCTGGCGCGAACGCGCGTCTCGCATCGGAATCCAGTATTTTCTTTTCGAAATAGCAGTTTTTCTCTATCTGTTTACCGTGTCATTTCAGATGGCTTCGCTGAACCCGGATGTTGCCATGTTCTGGGCGCGTACAACGCAAATTGGCGTTCTGCTGATGTATCCCACTGTTTACCAGTTCGGTGTCATTTTTATCGGTTACGAGGAGAGGAAACGAAAGCTGGTTATTGCCGCATGGATACTCGCCGGTATATTCATTCTGATCAACGTAACTACAGACCTGTATATAAACGAAATGTACCAATACTGGTGGGGCCGCTACGTTAAATTTGGCTGGTTGCCCACATCGTATCTGAGCCTCTCTTCTTTCTTTGTATTGACCGGGTTGATGTACATCGTACAGGTATATCGGCGGTCGCCTGTAGGGACCATACAGCACAAGCGAGCCAAAGGAATGTTGTGGGGGTTCGGCTTTGGAGTGATAACTTTTGTCGACACTATTCCCGCATACGGTTTTGATTTCTATCCGTTCGGTTTTGCTGGCCTTCTGATGCACGCGATTGTCTTTGCCACGCTAACCTGGCGATATCGATTGGTTGGTATTACACCGGAGTTTGCTGCAAAAGAAATTATCGACACCATGACGGATGCATTACTGGTGCTCGATAACAACAAAATCATTCGTCTGGCAAATCCGGAAGCCGCCAGATTATTTCAGTGTGACGAGCGCGAGCTGTTGAATAAACCGGTTCTTGAGGCACTGACAACCGCAGGGTTACCGGAAGACATAAGCAAGCTAACACAGGGTGAAACTGTGAAAAAAGCCGAAGTGCGTTTTACCAATGCCCGGGGTGATAGCAGAATAATGAATGTATCTGTGTCAGTAATGCACGAGGGTGGCGACAAGGCAATTGCCTACACCTGTGTATTGAGAGACATCACAGAACAAAACCGCATTCAGGGTGAACTGGAGCGCCGGGTGGTAGAGCGAACTGCCGAGCTGGCAGTAGCGCGCGATCAGGCGCTGGAGGCAAGCCGTACCAAGAGTGCGTTTCTGGCTAATATGAGTCACGAGCTCAGGACGCCGCTCAATGCCATTATCGGATACAGTGAAATGTTGTATGAAGATGTAGCCAGCTTTTCAAAAAAGCAGGTAACCGAGGATCTGCAAAAAATCTCAAGTGCGGGAAGCCATTTACTTGAGCTTATCAACAGCGTGCTCGATCTATCGAAGATAGAGGCTGGTAAAATGGAGCTGCACAATGAAAAGTTCAGCATTGAGGAACTCGCCAGCGAGGTAGCCGACGTTTTCAGGCCGCTGGCCGAACAGAACGGCAACGAGCTCAGAATGTTGTTACCACGGGGGCTCGGCGCCATGGTGGCGGATCGCACCAAGGTCAATCAAGTGTTGATGAACCTCGTTAGCAATGCCTGCAAGTTTACCAATGATGGCATCATCGAAATCGAAGCAGAACGAAGTGTTTCTGGTGCCCTGGAGTGGATTTGCATCAGCGTCAGAGACAATGGAATCGGAATTTCACCGCTGGAACAGGAAAAACTGTTTAGTGAGTTTACCCAGGCGAGTACAAGCATCCCCAAAATATACGGTGGCACCGGGCTGGGGCTTTCGATCAGCCAGAAATTGTGTCAGCTGATGGGGGGTGCAATTACGGTGGAGAGTGAACCCGACGTCGGTACCGAATTCACAATTTGCTTGCCCGCAGATGTTCCTCGGGCAATTGCTGCCAACCACTCTGAAGACGCAGCTATCAGGGAAGTTTGATCTACGGGTTTAACTCCCGGTTCATTTTTGCCCCCGGTACTTCCCTGCAACCGGGGCCAACGTTACTCCCGGTGCAGTCAGAAAACGCGGGATTACGGTGGGGCGATTCGCTTGGTACAATTTTCCCATGTCAACAAAACGCGACGTACTGGGCCTGTTGTCAGATGGGGGATTTCACTCCGGTACCGACATGGGAAGAAAGCTGGGGGTGAGTCGGGCTGCGATCAACAAGGCCGTCAAGACACTGTCCGGTGCCGGAATTGATATTCATAGCGTTTCCGGTCGCGGCTATCGTCTGGCCGAGCCGGTTCAGCCGCTGGATAAACAAGCCATCCTCGGGTTCTTGCCACAGCAAGGCGAGGGTTACGGTGACCGACTACATCTGGTGGACGAAATTGACTCGACCAGTAGTTTTTTAAACCTGCCGAACGCAGCGAAGTCTGTTTCAGGTGCTGTTTGTATCGCGGAGGCGCAACCGGGTGGTCGAGGTCGGCGCGGCCGTTCCTGGGTCTCAACACCCTACCGCAATATCATGATGTCGATGTCATGGCAGTTTGACCGCGGACCGGCGAGTGTGGCCGGATTGAGCCTGGCGGCGGGGGTTGCGGTGGTCAAGGTGTTGCAGGCATTCGGTGTGCACGGTGTTGGGCTCAAATGGCCGAACGATGTCCTGTGGAACAACCGTAAGCTTGCCGGATTGCTACTGGACGTGCAGGGCGAGGCGGCGGGGCCATCGCGCGTCATACTGGGTTTGGGGGTCAATGTGTTGATTGGTGAAAAAGAGGCGTCAAGTATTGATCAGCCCTGGGTCGACATGAAAACGATTCTTGATGGAGTGGTCGACAGAAATCGGCTTGTCGCCGCCCTCGTGACGCAACTGGAGAGTATGTTTACCCGGTTTGAGTCAGCGGGGCTCAGTGCATTCGAGCGTGACTGGCAGCAGGCCCACGTATTTCACGGTCAGACTGTTAGCTTGTTACGTGGTGACGAAGTGTTGATCGGTACCGTAGAGGGTATCAACGCAAGCGGAGCTCTGAAGCTGCGCGACGCCACGGGCAAGGTGAATTACTATCATTCGGGTGAAGTCAGCTTGAGGGCGGTTGGGCATGAAACTGCTGATTGATCTTGGAAACAGTCGGCTCAAATGGGCCTGGAGCGATGCCACATTGTGGCAGTCGGACGCGGTCACGATCGACGGGGATCCGGCATCTGTCTTGATGGAGACCTTGGGTGAACCATACGGTATCCCGCAGGAGGTAGGTATAGTCAGTGTAACGTCGCAGGAGTTGCTCAATGGCGTACGGGATTTTATCAAGGATAGATGGGATGCCGAGACTACCGTGGTGGAGTCGATGTCGGAACAGGGGGGTGTTTACAATGGCTACAGCAATCCAGAACAATTGGGCAACGACCGCTGGGCCGCGTTAGTGGCGGCACGAGCGGAGACGCCCTCACCGGTATGTGTAATCGGTTGCGGTACAGCAGTTACTATCGACGCAATGACGGATCGAGGTGAGTTTATTGGCGGCACTATCTTCCCGGGGCTTGAATTGCTGCGCCAAAGTCTTCGTCACGGAACCGATGGAATTGAGTGTAGGCGCGGGAGCAATAAATCGTGCCAGGCATTGTCAACAGAAGATGCAGTTATGGGCGGTACGCTTTTTGGTTTGGCCGGCGCGATAAACAGGATCGTCACAGAGCATCATCGAGTGCTGGGTGGGAACTGTGTGAATATTCTTACCGGTGGCACCGGGGAAGTTGTTGCACCCTTGCTGGATTTTCCGGTTCGAGCGATTCCCGATCTTGTGTTGCAGGGGGTAAGGCGGATCATTGAGGCGTCGCCATGATACGTTGGCTACTGGCGATACTGGTATTGGCAAACGTCGGTTTGTTTATGTGGGGCAGCTGGTACAAAGATGCCAACCGGTTCGGGTGGCCTGTGGTGCGGGCCGCAGTTAATCCTGAAAAGATGCGGCTTATCTCCGATCCGGCGGTCAAGGCTGCTCTGCGTAGTCGTTCGCAGCGCACGACCGTTAAAACGCTGCAACCGGTAAAACGACTTTGCCAATCCGTGGGTGCCTTCAAGTCCAACCAGGCGGCGATGCGCGCGGGTAACCGAATGAAGAAAGTTGGGCTGGAATACAGTCTGCGAACTCTCGAAGTGAAGGAAAGTCGCTACCAGATATACGTGCCACCACATAAATCACGAAAGGCGGCATACGCAATGCAAAAGAAGCTGAGCCGGCTCGGATTTCGTGATAACGCCCTGATGTCCGACAGGGGTATGCGTAACGCCGTCAGCGTCGGTATTTTCAATGTAAAAGAAAACGCCACCAATCGCAGGCGGGAATTGCGTAAAAAAGGTATCCGTGTTCGTCAGCGCGTGCTCGTTAGCAAATCCCGGCGATTCTGGCTTGATGTGCCAACGGACGAAACCAAACTCGCCCGGCTCAAGGCGATCAAATGGCGGCAAAAGGGTGTCGCGGTTGAAGAATCCAATTGCACCCGCGCTTCCGCCCCTGACCGTGCCAAGTAGCTGTCGTCTTGATGCTGCGGTAGAATTCGCGACCTGTTTTACCTGCCCGCATAGCTCAGTTGGGCGAGGCGGGAATTCACGAGAGTCCGGTGAACTCTCGTGCCGCCGAGCGCCTCGCCACGGATGGCGAGGCCGGTGATAAACTTGGGTTCGATGCGCCGCCAGGGATGGCAAGTAAAC
>JBGMQT010000064.1:0-1743 GCA_048060695.1 Acidiferrobacterales bacterium | reverse complement strand
GGCGAGGCCGGTGATAAACTTGGGTTCGATGCGCCGCCAGGGATGGCAAGTAAACTTTTCACATACGCCCGCATAGCTCAGTTGGTAGAGCGCCTGATTTGTAATCAGATGGTCGCTGGTTCGATTCCGGCTGCGGGCTCCATTTTTGGTTTATGAACGGTAAATCCAGACGGTTGTCACAGTGTTGGATGCCCCCGAAGCAAGAAGAGTAAAGACGATGGAAAAAACCCCTGTAGATGCCCTGCCCATGATTCGTGCCTACTACGAGTCCTTACCCCGGCGAATAACCAAAGCGCGCGAACTGGCAGGGACTCCACTGACGCTGGCCGAGAAAATTCTCTATGCTCACTGGGATGATGCTAATGCGGGCAAACCCGTGCGCGGTGAAACCACGGTCGGTTTACGACCGGATCGCGTGGCAATGCAGGATGCAACCGCGCAAATGGCCATTCTTCAGTTTATGACAGCGGGCAAAAGCGAGGTCGCGGTGCCCTCGACGGTGCATTGTGATCATCTGATTCGCGCCAAAGTCGGCGCGATAAAAGATTTGCAGGTAGCGGAGACAACTAATCACGAGGTCTACGAATTCCTCGCCATGGCTGCTAACAAATATGGCATGGGATTCTGGAAACCGGGTTCGGGTATCATCCATCAGGTAGTGCTGGAGAATTATGCCTTCCCCGGTGGTCTGATAATCGGCACCGATTCCCATACGCCCAATGCTGGCGGTCTGGGCATGGCCGCCATCGGTGTCGGTGGCGCTGATGCGGTTGATGTCATGGTGGGTCTGCCGTGGGAGGTGTTGTGGCCGAAGGTGCTGGGTGTGCGACTCACCGGCAAGCTATCCGGCTGGACCAGCGGTAAAGACGTTATTCTCAAACTCGCCGGTATTCTCACCGTCAGCGGCGGCACCAATCGAATAGTTGAATATTTTGGTCCGGGCACCGAATCATTGAGCTGTACCGCCAAGGCCACCATCACTAATATGGGTGCCGAGCTGGGCGCCACTACTTCCGTTTTCCCGTTCGACTCACGTATGGCCGACTATCTGCGCGCCACCGGGCGCGAGGAAATCGCCAAACTCGCCGAAGGCGTAGCAGAACACCTGGTAGCCGATGCCGAAGTCGCTGCAAATCCAGAAAAATTTTATGACGACATCGTCGAGATCGATTTGTCGATTCTGGAACCACACATAGTTGGCCCCCATACACCTGACCTGGTACGGCCGGTTTCGCAGATGGCAACCGACGTCAAAACCAACAATTATCCTATCGATATAACGGCGGCCCTGATTGGTAGTTGCACTAATTCCTCCTATGAAGACATTGGTCGCGCCGCCAATGTCGCCCGTCAGGCCAAGGCCAAGGGGCTGGCTGCGAAAATCCCGTTTATGGTGACACCGGGCTCGGAGCAGGTACGTGCCACTATCGAACGCGATGGTCTGCTCGCCGATCTTGAAGCGATTGGCGGCACTGTGCTGGCAAATGCGTGTGGGCCGTGTATCGGTCAGTGGGAACGCACTGACAGTCATAAAGACGAGCCCAACTCCATTTTGACCTCCTACAACCGCAATTTCCCCAAGCGGAATGACGGCAACCCCAGAACCCATGCCTTTATTGCCAGTCCCGAGGTGGTGACCGCTTTCGCACTGATCGGCAGTTTTGCCACCAATCCATTGACCGAGTTGGGTCTGGAGGCACCGAGCGCCGAGGAATTACCGGCCAGGGGATTCGATCATGGCGA
>JBGMQT010000063.1:0-11783 GCA_048060695.1 Acidiferrobacterales bacterium | reverse complement strand
CATCAGTGAGGTGCTTCGCGCAGTCCTCCGGAGTGAAGCCGTCAGGGCTCCCCGACCCATTGAAGTTCATGGTAATCATGGCCACGAGCCCGGCCGCTTTGACCGCCTCAAGCGCTATCAATGCTTCCTTCAGATTCAGGAAGGTTTCGCCGATGATGAATTCGACGCCTTCCTCCTTTTGCAGTGTGACTTGCTGATCGAAGATCTCGCGTACTCGGCGATGCGAGTCCGGATCGTTTGACTCGAACGTCGGCGTCAGTGCGATGACCCCAGCCACAATGGCATTGTCGCCCGCGGCTTTCCTGGCGACCTTGACGGCGGCACGGTTGATGTCTTCGACTTCGTGAGCGTGTCCGGACGTGTGAAGCTTGTCTTCGCTGGCGTAAAAGGTCAGCGCTTGGAGGACCTGGGCGCCCGCCCGCCTGAATTCGAGATGCAGCTGCTCGAGCGCATCGGGATGTTCGATGGCGACTTCCGGTGTATAGGGGCCGGCTTGAATGTAGCCCCGTCGTTCGAGCTCGAGTACGTAGCCCCCGTCACCGAGGACGACGTCGTCCTTCAGAAGATTCAAGATTCCGCGCTTTACCACTTGCCCTCCGGAGCACTATTACGTTCCGCGGTTCGGGCCCACTGCCAAGCTCGCAACCGCGTCGGTTTAATTCATCACTACCATCTGGTGGCCCGGACCGCGTACCGGAATCTTCCCTTTGATTTTGAATTTTTTAGCGTCAACGACCCAGACAAAAGGCTTCTTGCGACTGGATACATATATTTTTCCGGTGTTGCCGATCACCTTGACATGATAGGGCGCTGGATTGAGCTTTAAAGATCGCACTTTTCCGGTTTTGACGTCAATTGCGACCAGCTTGTTATCTTTTTTGGCACTGGCGAACAGGGTATTGCCATCAGCCGAGATATCGACACCATGGGGGTTATTGCCTACCTTAAAGGTCTTTACAACCTTTTGTTGGTCAAGCGAAACCACTGATATCGTTCCGGCGCGCCCGTTACTTGTGTAGATAAATTTTTCATCGGGAGACATGACAATATGTTCCGGGCCCTTCCCGACTATTATATTCTTGCTGACAATCCAGTTTTTGGTGTCAATCACACTAATCGTATTATTGCCCGCATTGCTGACATACATACGCTTGCTATCCCGGGTGACCGCAACATAGTTCGGCAGCGGTCCAGTATGGATGGTACGGAATATCTTCTTCCTAGCCAGATCAATCAGGGTGATTGTACCCGCGGTGGTATGGGTGGCGACGGCATATTTTCCATCTGGTGTGGCAAGAATATGATGGGCCATGCCCCTGACCTTGATGCGTTTCTCCACCTTATTATCGGAGACCCGAATTAATGATATGTCGCTGATACCAACGGCGGGGGGCAGCCCACCAGCCTGAGGGGCATGATGTTTTTTGTGATCCGCCTCGGACATGCCCGCAGGTTTTGCCATCATTGACGATTTTGCTGGTTTAGCCGGTGTTTTTGTCTGGCCTCCCATCATGCCGGATGCCCCACCGCCTTGTTGGGGATGGTGGGATTTGTGTGTTGCATCAGACATGCCCGGGGGTTTCGGCATAGCTGGCATGCCGGAAGGTTTGGACATGCCGGAAGGTTTGGACATGCCGGAAGGTTTGGACATGCCGGAAGGTTTGGACATGCCGGATTTCTTTCCCTGGCCCGCCATCCTCTCTGTGTTGGAGCCAGCAACTAGATACTTGCCATCGGTGGTTGCTGAAAGACCATGTGGATTGATGACACCCTTGATTTTACCGATCACCTTGTCCTTTTTAGCATCCACGATCAGTATTTCATTGGCAGGGCCCAGTGGAATGTATACGGTTGGGGCTGCAAGAGATGCCAGCGGGATTGCCATGGCAGCAGCACCAATAAGAGTCTGTTTTAATCTTTTCATCTTAGTCTTCCTCTTGTCTTTGAGTCAGTGAAAATTAGTAAATACGGCCCTGGTGATCCTGGGTCTGCACCAGACCCGATCGACTTGCCGAGATTAATGATCGAGGGCCTATTCCCGGCTGCAGGATGTCTTCCAGAATTACCCTCTATCACTGGGTAGCAGTGTAGAACCTTAGAGTAACTTACAGGTCAAGCATATTACCTGATCAGTAAACTATTTCTAATAAATTCCCAATCCGCATCCTCACTTGCAACCAGAGGCCCGATAGGGGACCAGATTCCTCATTTTAATAGAACCTTCACTATCATGGGTAGCGGGTTAAGTGCCACCAGCTAATCCACGTTACACTTACAGGTATGGGCAAAACCCGGAAACTCAAGCACGAAGGTGAGATGGAAAAAGCAGCACTCCTTGCGGGTATGAAATATGGTGAGGAGAGAGGTGCTGTTGTATTTGAGCCAACAGACTCCCAGGCCGAGCGCATTCTATATATCTACCGATTGCTGGTGCACGATAAAGTGATTCAGCCCTTACCGGAAGAGCAGGTCTCGCAAAAGGCGATGCGTCACAAGCTGGCCCTTTGGTACGCCAAAACCTTGCCAAAAGATCACCCGCTATTGGAAAAGTAAGGGATAGGAGGATTCACCTGGAATCTCTGCGTGCATCACCCCGGTATGATTTCGAGCCTTGTCAGGTACGACACGCAGCAAGTACTCGTATCGGTGCAACACAGGGATGCGCGAGAGAGGCCTTTGTTGTCATGTTATTCGGGCCGCTTCAGCAGGTGTTCGCCTGGTGGCTAATGGCGCACAAGTCCATTCAGCTCGTCACCGCAGCGCATGTTGCCAGGTAGAGATTCCTTGATGCGAGCCGGGGCCGGTAAACTGAGATTGTCCATAATCCCGCTGAATACCCCCAGGTTCCTGCCCGCGCCCAGACGCGGATTAAACGCCTTTTCTTCACCGACGGTGGAGACTGTTTGACCGTTATAGTCATGCCCTGGATAGATCGCGGTTTCGTCGGGTAAACTAAATATTTTGTCGTTGATCGAGCCGTACAGTTTTTCGTTGCTGCCTGACTGGAAATCGGTGCGACCACAGCCACGAACGAGCAGAGTGTCGCCAGTGAAGACTGCACCTTCGATCTGGAAAGTGGCATCGGCATCGGTATGCCCTGGCGTATGCAATACCACGATTTCCTTGTCGCCCAGTTGCAACACATCACCATCTTTGGCCAGAATATCGGCACACGTGGCACCACTGGTTTCCTGCAGTACGATTTTGGCGCCGAAGCGGTCGCGCAATTTGCCAGCGCTGGTGACGTGGTCTGCATGCACGTGCGTTTCGAACACATATTTCAGGTTAAAACCAAGCTCTTTGATCAGTTGTGCGTCACGATCAAACTGTTCGCGCACCGGGTCAATGATAGCCGCATCCTTCGTTACCAGGTCCGCTAGCAAATATGTATATGTCCAGGTGTCCCTGTCAAACAATTGACGAACAAACATCATTTTTCTCCCGATACGTATCAACCTGAGGTTTAGCAGGTCAGGTATTTCTGGATTGAGCCCAGGTTGTGGACGCTATCAAACCCCTCTTGTTGCAAGAATGATTTCGCCTGCGCGCTACGGGCGCCACTACGACAGAAAACAATTACCGGTTTCGTCTTATCAAGGTTCTGATATGCAGCATTGATTACCTGTAGAGGTATATTGACTGAGCCGGGAATCGCGCCTTGCGCAAATTCCTGAGGTGTTCTGACATCTACCATCTGCGCGCCATGGTCGTTCACCAGCTGCTTCGCTTGTGAACATTCAATGGTTTCAATCGGATTTCCTGATAATCCAAACATTTTATTTCCTCTCAGTGAAAATTAATTTAACAGATTACTGCGATACTTCTTTCAGCTTGTTACAAAGCGTCAGCAGTAAATTCATTTCTTCTTCAGTCAGCACTGACGTCAGACGTTGCTGCACTTCCAGCCTTACGGGCAAGATCTTCTGAATCAGTTCTTTCCCTTTGCGCGTAAGCAGGAACATTTTTTCCTTACCAACTGCGTCCGGGTCTTCCTTTACCCAACCGCTTTTCTCCATCACCAGAAGTTTGCGGCTCATCACACTGCGCTCGGACTCCAGTTCATCCGCAATCTGGCGAATAGTGACCGGTTGGCGACGGGCCACGGCACCCAGAACCGGCATTTGCGTGGCACGTATGCCAAAGGGGCGATAGGCCTCGTCGTATGCTTTCAGGATATAGTGGCTGGACCGCATCATCTGCAAATTAATACAGGCGGGGCTGGTCGCTTCGGCCAATATCAGTTCGTTAATCTCGCTTGCCATCTCTCTACGACTTCAAATGTGTATATGCACAGTATTATATGTGCATATACACAGAAAACAAGCCCTGCAATCTAAATATATAAACCACTAATAATTTATCTGTATAAACAGTAAGTTGCACGCTTGTTTTGGCTCATACCCGTGTCATAATCGGCACAATTATCACTTGCGAGTCGATCGAATGAACAAAATCACAGTGGAACATAATCCATCTCCGGCAAAACTGGATGTCATTGGCGTGTACGATTGGCCCATCTGGACCCGGGAAGAATCCATGTTTCCCTGGAAATACGATACCAGGGAAACCTGTTATCTGCTTGAGGGCAGAGCCATTGTGACACCCGATGGTGGGGAACCCGTTGAAATTCAGGAGGGTGATCTGGTTATATTCTCCCCGGGTCTGTCATGTACCTGGGAAATCAAAGAGGCCGTAGAAAAGCACTACGATATCGGGTAGGGCTTAAAAGTAGTACGCCAGTTGCAGGAAGGCCGAACGGCCGCCGCCAATATATTCCCCCGGTGTTGTACTCGGGATGCCACCGTATTCGGTGCCCTTGTTGCCAACCGGGAGATTGGTGCCAAGCAGGAGTTTCAGATCCTGCTTCCAGTCGAAAGTGGCAATCCACTGTGTCAGCCAGCTGCCATCGTTCATATTGTTGATTAGCAACGGGTTGAACAGCCAGCGTGGTGTTAACTCCACCGTGAGGCCGGCGGCCAGATAATCCCGCCCCAGGGTAAATAACTCTCCACGAGAAATTCGACTTATCAGTGCCGGGTTGGCGACAAGTACGAGTGGGTCATAGATACCATCACTTATTCCATATCCGTTGCGATAATACTCAAAAAAACCCGACACGTTGTGTCGGCCCCAGACCCAGGCGTAGTTGATACTGGTAACGGCAGACAGGGCTGACCCGTTCGGATTCCAGGCATTGACCAGGTCACCGCGCAGGATGGCGCCTTTCCAGTCGGCAGAAAATCCGAATCCTGCCAGGTTGTCACCAAAATGTCGGGATACCAGGAGATCGATATCGATAGCACCCCGGGTGCTGTGATATTTCACCGCCAGGGATGACTCGTCCGCCTCGAGATTGCCGGTGGTAATATTGCGCCTTGGGATCAACACGGTTTGAATGTCGTTACCTGTCTCCAGCAGGTTTTGCATATAGACCATGTCGTCACCGGTTTTGTATTCCTTATCAATCGCTGTCGGAGAGAACGGATTGAAAATATCCATAGGCTGGAACACCATACCGTTTCCCCAGCTCACGGCCTGTCGCCCGAAGCGGAATACATAGCTGGTTTGTGTGTAACCGATCGAAACCCGGTCGAGTCGCTGATAGAGTACATTTTTGCCCTCATCGACAATGACTGACGTCAGGTTGAACAGACGCGCGCTATCGTTGGGTATGCCGTAACCTGCCAGTGTTGGCAGTGCACCGAACAGGCGTGCCGTTTCGATCGAGTCACTGCGAAATGCGCCGACTTCGTAATGTATGACGGAATCCCAGTTGGATTCCCACTTTTTTTCAGCCGTCAGTCGAAAGTTCAGGGATTGATCGGTAGGGGAAGGCGTGCCTGCCTGTGAGAAAATATTGTCCGTGTCATAGCGCGATTGGGAGAAAAAATATTTCAGGTGGCCACCGGTTTTCCATTCCCCGGCCAGCACCGCGGGGGCAAAAATGATCAGGGATGCAAGCAGTAACGCCGTCCGGTATTTGAGGGTGAAGGCAGAACTAGCGTTGCGCGATATCATCAATGATCTGACCATCTTGCATTTTCAGAAGACGACGTGCGTGGCCCATAACCAGTTTGTCGTGAGTAGAAACCAAAAACGTAATCTTGTGGTCATCGTTGAGATGGCGCAACAGGCTCATAAGATTCTCTGCGGTGACAGAATCCAGATTTGCGGTTGGTTCATCGGCAAGAATCAATGCGGGTTCGGACACCAGGGCGCGTGCGACGGCGACGCGTTGTTGCTGGCCGCCTGAAAGTTCTGCCGGTTTTCGATCCTCCAGCCCGTTGAGCCCGACTTCATCGAGTATTTCAGCGGATTTCCGGTGTCGGACTTCGGCAGGCAACCCCTGGAGCTGCATAACGAATTCCACGTTTTCGCGTGCCGAAAGCACCGGAATAAGATTGTAGGCCTGAAAAATAAAACCGATGTTATGCAGGCGCAATTCGGCAAGCTCGCCCTTGTCCATGAGATCGACACGCTCGCCAGCAACCGTGATCTCGCCGTTGGTAGGTCGATCAAGCCCGCCAACCATATTCAGAAGTGTGGTCTTTCCGGACCCCGACGGACCGGACAGGCAAACAAACCCGCCTGCCTTGATATCAAGATCGACATTGCGCAGGGCATGAACGGCAAGTTCGCCCTCTCCGAACGTTTTGCAGACTTTTTTCAGAGTAACTGTAGACATCATCAAGTCCTTGTAATGGCTTCAACGGGGACATAGCGGGCCGCTTTGAGCGCAGGGTAGAGACTGGCCAATAAACCCAGCCCGATTACGAGACTATTGATGACCATCACATCATCCTTTTTCAGTTCAAAATACACTATGCTAGCCATCTGGAACTGTTCCATGCCGCGAGCAAAGTTCGACAGGTCTATTCCATCTGCCAGGATAACGGAAGTCGTAAGCCAGCCTGTCAGATTTCCGAGCGCGACGCCGATCAACAACAGGATTAACGATTCCAGCATGACCTGACCGACGATGAAACGGGGGCGCATGCCCAGGGCCTGAAACAGACCAAGCTCTCTTGTGCGTTCGAACACCGCCATGAGCATAGTATTCGTCAGACCAAATGCCATCGCAGCAAAAATGATCAAGTACCAGATAATCATAAAATTGCTGTAGACTTTTAGCGCTGTGACCATCATCGGTTCCAGCTCCTGCCACGACATTGACTCCAGCCTGGGAGACGCTGTGCGCAGACGCGCCACCAGCGGATCGAGTCCTTCCCGTGAGTTCGTTATCAGCGAGATTTCGGAAATCTCGTCGCCCATGCCGAGCAGTTTTTGTGCAGTTTTGAGGCCGGTAAATACGTACGCGGTTTCAGTCGCCTCCAGTTCGGCCTGATACAACCCCACAATCCGGAATCCGCGATCGGCAACCTCGTTCTGTTTGTCTTGCATCATAATGACAACACGTTTGCCGATTCTTGTCTCCAGTTTTTCTGCCATGCGTCGGCCAATAATCAGACCGCTGTCGTTGATTGACTCCAGGTTACGCCCACCCACGACCGGATTACCGATAAAAGACAATTCTTTCTCGTGCTCCGGATCGATGCCAAGCAGCATTACACTGCGGGATTCCCGCTCACTTATGACAACGGCGGGAAGACGCACACGCATGCTCCATTGCTTGATCTCGTTGCTCTTCAACACGTCAAGCAGCGCCCCACCGGGTGCCGGCATGGAATTCTCAATGGCCGGATCGTCACGGTATTCAGGTTGGTGAATTTGCGCATGCCCGGTCAGATTAAAGATAGTGCCGCGCACTTGCTGTTCGATGATGCCGATCATCATGGCAGCGCTGACAATCATGAACCAGACACCGAGTGTGATCGCAAAAAGTATCACGACCGTGCGTCTTGTGTGGCGCCAGAGATTTCGCCATCCGAGTGTCAACAGCAGCGGGAGACTCTGGCCAATCATATGGTGCGCATCGCCTCTACCGGTTCAAGATTACGGATACGCAGGATCGGCACCCAGGCCGCAAGATTGGTAGCAACAAGAATGATGCCGGGGCCCAGCAGAAGGTTGAATACTTTAATTTGCGGGTAGATACGGGACAACCCCGGTAGATTATATTGTTCTGCCAGTTCATTCAGCCCGGGGTAGGTGAAGCCGTCAATATTTGCCCAGTACACCAGGGCTGTGCCGATTGTAAGACCTATCAAAATACCGATTACCGTCAGCAGGGCCGACTCCAGCATCAGCAAACCGGCAATGCGTTTCGGTCGTGATCCCAACGCCATCATGAGTCCGAATTCACGCGTGCGCTCCAGCACCGACATTAAAAATGTATTCAGGATGCTGAAAACCAGGATGGCTATCAGAATGCCGTAGAAGATAAACCCCGATACTTTGTCAACCTGGATGCCTTCCTTGAGACCGGGTACCAGTTTCTCCCAGCCAAGCACGACAAGATCATTTTGTTCGGCGATCGCTTTGTTTAGTGAAGACTGAAGCCGGGGTTGTTCTTCCAGGGTTTTGCCGGTAATTGCGATTGTGTGGGCAGACTTACCCATGCTGAATATATTCTGAAAGGTGTGCAACGGGATTTCAGAGAAAAAGCGGTCAATATCCTTTGATCCACTATCGAAAATGCCAACGACGGGAAGAATGGCTGCTGCAATGGAACCGTCCTTGCCACCACCCAGCAGCGTCACTTCGTCGCCGATGTCGAGCTTAAGGTTACGCGCCAAGGTACTACCAATTACAATTTCCTGTGCATTGATACTCGATAAATAACGGCCCTGTTTGACCAATCCCGGGATGCTGGATGTGTCATTTTCATAATCCGGTTCGACGCCGATTACCTGCGCACCGTAACTACGGGTGTCTGATGACAACAGCGCGAATCCCTGGGCGCGTACAGCGACGCCGGCGTACTGTTTGCTGTTACGTAATGATTGTGCCAGCGCCTCCGCATTGCTGATCGCGTTACGAATCTTTGGTTTGTCCTGGTATCCCGGGCGCTGAATCTGGGCATGCCCCGGAAAAACACGCAGGCTGGCATCTATCATTATCTGATACATACCGAACTGAATTGGCACCCATCCTGTCAGCAGCATTGTGGAGAAGGCGATGGCGCCGGCCGTGAGCCAGGTGCGGCGACGATTGCGCCAGAGGTTGCGCCACGCGAGATGAAAAACGATGCCCATGGACTAGAACCTTGGATTTCTCAAGTTCGACAGGGTAAACATGTTATTCGGAATTTTGATGTCGAACTCAGCAGTTATTAGTTTGATTTCGGTATATTCATTCGGCGTGTCACTTTTGGTCATACGTTGTTGAATCGCCACCATACGGCCACCCATCATTCCGATCTTCGAGGTGAGCATGCGTTTAACCGGTTTCATGTCCTGATCATAAAAGGTGTGTTCCAGCAGCACGTAGTCACCGCGAATACGCAACACTTCTTTCCCCCAGACTACCGGCGCATCCTCTTTTGGCACCGACTGGATCACGTATATTGTGCTCCCGTTGCTGGTTTCTGTCCTGATCAAACTGTGTATGTATTGGTCAATAATATCTGCTGAACGGGCGATATCTTTGTTGGAGAAGTCGGAGCCCATCCAGCTCTGGTTCATCAGACTCGAAGGAATCTTGATCACGCGGTTCACTTTCGGCGAATAAGTCCACATTTTATTGCCAATTAGCAAGGTGCCGTTGCCGGCATCTTTCTTCGGTTTTAGTACACGAACCAGAGATTTCTTTTCACCGGCGGTCCAGCCCTCCAGAGTCATGGTGCGTTCCCAGTCCCTGCGGTGAATCGTCATCGACATTATGGTATGCGAGGTAGTGCCTCGCCACTGGTCCATGGCTGCCTTGATAATGGTTGCAGCATCAATAGTTTTGGCGGTCGAGGGCAGTACCAGGGCGGACAGGAGTACGAACACGATTGTAGTGGCTGATTTTTTCATTTTATTGCTGACCTGTTCCCAATGATTCAGATTGGTAAAACCTACCGCTCATCCTGTCATATATTCAAGCTATCAGCTATTGTGGCCCTGTTCGATATCCCGGATCAAACAGTTTGCCCAAAGTCATGTTTGTCGGGTAGCATCTGCGTCGAATTACATTGTCCACTATTGTAAGGAGTGTTGTGTGTTCGCAGATTTTGCGGCTGGCGTCGGGTATTTATTCAGAGGCTTCCGTCTGATTCGGCAACGTGGGTTGCGGCGATATTTTGTTGGCCCGATCGTTGTCAATATAACTGTATTCGTCTCACTGATCTGGTTTGGAGCGGCCTGGTTCACCGAGATCACCCAAAAACTTATGCCGCAAGGTGGGAGTTGGTTGTCTGGTTTTATCGAGATCCTGATCTGGGTGCTTATTGGGCTGATCGTGCTGGTGTTCGGGTTTTTTGTTTTTACCCTCGCGGTAAATTTTATCGGAGCTCCCTTTAATGGTTTATTGTCAGAGAAAGTGGAGCGAAAGCTGGCGCCTCCCGAACTCGAATCCAGGCCTCGCAAAAGCCATTTTTTCTCGGATATTTTTTCTTCAATTGCTGGTGAGGTAAAAAAATACAGTGTGTTTCTTGTTGTCTGGATACTCCTGATTGCCGCCACTGTCACACCTATTGTAAATATCGTAACGGGTCCACCAGCCGCAATACTTGCACCAATCTTTGGAGCCTGGATGATGGCACTGGAATACATTTCTTATCCGATGAATAACCACAATAAATATTTTTCTGACGTTAGAAGGTGGCTACGCAAGAACCGTATGCTGGGACTGGGGTTTGGTTTTGCGGTAATGGTAGCGACCCTGGTGCCTGTGCTCAATCTTATTGTTATGCCAGCCGCGGTTGCGGGTGCCACCGCATTGTGGGTAGAGCGACGTGATATCGATAGTGTAAAACTATACTAAATTATATACTGCTGGTCGTTCAATTCGACTACTTGCCACACAATGACTGAACCTGTTTCTCCATCCGACGAATCCACACGCCGATTGCGTGCCATAGTCAGGGTCTTCATGAGTCCCGCCATCTGGTTGCTCGCAGCGTATCAAGGGGTGATGCTTTTTATACTGCGTATGGATTTTCAGCCTGGTGGTGAAGAGGCTGCAACCCTGTATGGGCCGCTAATTTTTGCCACTATGTTCCTGGGTTTCTTTTTTCTTGCTGCGGGAACCTATCAATCTTTTGTCAAGGAGTCGTCGCTGGTTCAGATGATGATGGTAATCCGGAATGCGCGGTCGATTTTCGCACAATTCATTGTCCTTTCTATCAAGGTGGGCCTCCTGGGGTTTCTGCTAATTAATATGATGGTAGTGATTGCACAGGGGTTTACCGGACTGACGCCAGAGGAAATATTTAAGGCATTTGCCAGTTATCTTGCATTGATCGTTGGAGTGACAGCGCTAGCGCTGGTTTACTGGCTGCCGCTGGTATTTTTCAAAGGAAACTTTAATATGCTGGAGACCCTGCGCGATGCGCTGATACTGGGTTGGGCCAGGATTAATCAGGTCGGATTCCTGGCAGCCTTGATCCTGTTGCCGCCACTAATACTGTGGCTAACATCGAATCAACTGTCGCCGTCGATCGCGGCGCTGGGCAGTGTCGTCGGTCGGTTGCTGGACTGGGTGGCCTTTGTCTATTGCGTCGATTACCTGAAGACGGAATATAAACCCGTGACCCAAACCAGGTCTTGAAGTCTCTTGGCCCCAAGGCCCGGAACCCCTCTATTTTCCTTGAAAATCCAATATTTCGACTGTACACTGCGCGCCACTGATGCGGGGTGGAGCAGTCTGGCAGCTCGTCGGGCTCATAACCCGAAGGTCGT
>JBGMQT010000062.1:1389-12498 GCA_048060695.1 Acidiferrobacterales bacterium | reverse complement strand
AATAATAAAGAGTATTCGATAATCGCGGCCGGATAGGCCGCCTTTTGTTTTTCTTCGCGCCTTCGCGTCTTTGCGACAAAAATTATTACAAAACAACCATGTTGTCACGATGCACCAACTCCGGTTCATCAACATAACCAAGGATGGACTCGATGTCTTCGCTAGCCGCACCCAGTATTTTTTGCGTATCCTGCGAACTGTAGTTGACCAACCCGCGGGCAATCTCGTTCCCGTCCGGATCAAAACAAGACACCAACTCTCCGCGACTGAATTGACCTTCTACCCTGACCACACCCACGGCCAGCAGGCTGCTGCCCCTGTTGCACAATACTGACACGGCGCCGCTATCGAGGTGCAATATCCCGCGTGGATCGAGGTGACCGGCGAGCCATTGTTTACGTGAGGTCAATCGGCCTTGCCCCGCACTGAGACAGGTACCGATCGACTCGCCGGCAAGCACCCGGTTCAGGACATCTTTCTCGTGCCCGGAAGCGATAATGGTCGCGGCGCCGGAACGTGCCGCCTTTTTTGCTGCCGCCAGTTTGGTGCGCATACCACCGCGCCCAAGGGCACCGGAACCACCCGGATCACCGGCGAAGGACTCGAGCGAGGCATCCCCCGCCTGTCCTTCCGGGATCAGTCTGGCAGATTCATTGCTGCGCGGATCTGCACTATACAATCCGGCCTGATCGGTCAGGATGATCAACAAGTCAGCCTCGATAAGATTCACCACCTGCGCCGCCAGAGTGTCGTTATCGCCAAAGCGAATTTCTTCGACGGCGACGGTATCGTTTTCGTTAATCACCGGCACTACACCGAGCTTCAACAGCGTTAGCAGTGTGGTGCGGGCATTCAGATAACGACTACGATCAGCAAGATCGTCGTGCGTCAGCAGAACCTGCGCCGTATGCATATCGAATTTCTGAAATGCCGCCTCATAGGCCTGAATCAGACCCATTTGGCCGATGGCCGCCATGGCCTGTAGCTCGTTAAGCGCACGGGGACGTTGGCGATGATTCAGGCGCTTCATGCCGACAGCCACCGAACCCGATGTCACCAACAATACCTCCATGCCCTGCTGGCGCAGTGCCGCCATTTGCCCGACCCATTCACCGATGGCGTTAACATCCAGACTGTCGCCATCGCCGGCAAGCAATGCGCTGCCGATCTTGACCACGCAGCGACGCACTTCTGTCAATGACTCACGACGATTACTTTTGAATGGTTGCGACATCGATTTCCGATTCCTGTTTGCATTTCTCAAGATGGTCCATCAGGGCGCCTGTAAGTTGCTTACAACCTTTACCATTGATTGCGGCAATGTGGAACACGGGTCCGCTCCAGCTCACTGCCGCAAGAAATGTCTGGCACACCTCGTCTCGGTCATTTTCTTCTATCAGATCCATTTTGTTCAGCACCATCCAGCGTTCTCGTTTCGCCAGCTCCGGATTGTACTTCTCCAGCTCGGCGACAATAGCGCGGGCATCGGCCACCGGGTCGGCGTTCGGGTCCAGCGGCGCCATATCTACCAGATGTAACAGAATACGTGTGCGTGACAGATGTTTCAGGAACTGTATGCCGAGGCCGGCACCATCCGCGGCGCCCTCAATCAAGCCGGGTATGTCGGCAATAACGAAACTGCGATGCGTTCCCACGCGCACCACTCCCAGGTTGGGATAAAGCGTCGTGAAGGGATAGTCAGCCACCTTCGGCCTGGCCTCGGATGTGGCACGTAACAAAGTCGATTTACCGGCATTGGGCAACCCCAGCAGACCCACGTCGGCCAGTACCTGCAGCTCGAATTGCAATCTGCGGTGTTCACCCGGGGTGCCCGACGTGGTCTTGCGGGGGGCGCGGTTGGTACTGGATTTGAAGCGAGTATTACCGAGACCGGGGCTACCGCCGCGCGCCACTATCATGCGCTGGCCATGCTTTGTTACCTCACCGATAGGCTCGTCGGTATCGCTATCGATCACCACCGTGCCCAACGGCACCTTGACCTCCAGATTATCGCCCGATACACCGGTGCACTTGCGCCCGCCGCCATTCTTGCCGCGCTGGGCCTGATAACGTCGACTGTGACGAAAATCGGCCAGTGTGTTGAGTCCCTCATCGCCGACCAGATAGACACTGCCACCACGGCCGCCATCACCACCGTCGGGACCCCCCTTGGCGATAAATTTTTCGCGTCGAAAGCTCAGGCAGCCGTTACCGCCATCACCGGCAATGACATCAATGCTTGCTTCGTCAACAAATTTCATGGTTGCAGTTTAAACTACTATGGGTAATAACATCTGACGCAAAGGCGCGAAGACGCAAAGAACTGCTCAAGAGCGGTCTGAAAGACCGCTGAATCAGGAATGTTTATTATAAAAGGCCGGCTATAAGAACCGGCCTAAAACAGAAAATACTTCGATCTCAGCGGCCTGAAAGGCCGCCTTTTGTTTTCTTTGCGTCTTCGCGCCTTTGCGTCAGAAATTATTTAATACCCTGATGAGCATGGAATGCCGTTCGTACCAGGCCTAAAAAAACCCCGCCTTGCTGCCAAAGCGGGGTTTGATGTTCCTGGGCTTATTTCGCAATCAGGCGGGATTCACATTCACCATTTTACGGTTTTTGGGACCCTTTTGGCGAAACTCAACAACACCATTCACTTTGGCAAACAGGGTGTCGTCCTTGCCACGACCGACGTTGGTGCCGGGGTGAAATTTGGTGCCTCGCTGACGTATCAGGATGTTGCCTGCCAGTACCTTTTCACCCGCATAACGTTTTACGCCAAGGCGCTTGGATTCTGAATCGCGACCGTTTCGTGAACTGCCGCCCGCTTTTTTATGTGCCATTTAATAGACCTCGTAAAATCGTAAGCTCAGGCGCCGGCGATGGCGGTAATTTCAAGCTCAGTATATGACTGCCGATGACCCGCGGTCAGGCGCGAATCCTTGCGACGTCGGAACTTGAAAATCTTCAATTTCTGGCCACGACCATGGCTGCGTACGGTCGCAGTCACACTGCCGCCATCAACTATCGGCTTGCCAATTTTTACCTTGTCGCCATCGGCAACCATTAGAACACGCTCGAGGTTTACCGTGGCGCCTTCCTCAACCGGCAATTTTTCCACACGGACAACATCGCCCGGGCTCACCCGGTACTGCTTCCCGCCGGTTTCAATTACTGCGTACATGTCGATCTCTCCCGACAAAAGCCACTCGGTATTCAAGTGGTCTGACTACAAAGGGCGGCAATTCTAGCGATTGCGTCGGTAGGGGTCAATCGACTTCGCTGCCAGCTTGACGGGACCCGGGGCTGTGCCTAGCATGCGTGCCCCATGCCGCAAGAACAAATACAGAAACAGCCGCCCCAGATCGATATCAATGCCATCCGGGGGCTGGTAGCCAGCGAAATGGTCGCCGTGGATCGGGAAATCCAACAGCGGCTGGCCTCGGACGTGGTGCTGATAAACCAGCTCGGGGCCTACATCATCAACAGCGGTGGAAAACGCCTGCGCCCGCTGCTGGTACTACTGGCCAGCCGGGTCTTTGATTATGACGGCCGGAATCTCGCCAAAATGGCGGCAATTATTGAATTTATCCACACCGCCACACTGTTGCACGACGACGTGGTTGACGCCTCCGAGTTACGCCGCGGCAATGTCACTGCCAACGCCGTCTGGGGCAATGAGGCCAGCGTACTGGTGGGAGATTTCCTCTATTCTCGATCATTCGAAATGATGGTCGAGCTCGACAACATGTGCATCATGGATATTCTTGCCGGCACCACCAACACCATCGCCGAGGGCGAAGTCATGCAGCTGATGAACTGCAATGATCCGGACACCTCCGAGCAGCAATACATGGCGGTAATCTACAATAAAACCGCGAAGCTGTTTGAGGCTGCCACCCGGCTCGGCGCTGTCATCTCCGATCAATCGCCCGAAATGGAACAAGGATTGGCAGATTATGGTATGTACCTGGGAACCGCGTTCCAGCTGGTGGACGACATGCTCGATTATAATGGCAGTGACAAAACACTGGGTAAAAACGTCGGCGATGATCTCGCCGAAGGAAAACCTACATTACCGCTCATTCACGCCATGAGCATCGGCAACAAGAATCAGCGACAGCTGATACGAAAGGCCATCGAAAACGGTGGTCGTGAGCATATCGGAGCTGTCATAAACGCAATTGAATCGACCGGGGCGCTCGAGTACACTGCGCGCCAGGCCGAGATCCAGGCGGAGCTGGCACGCAAGGCGCTATCGCCGGCACCCGAATCTGCTTTCAAACAAGCCTTACTGGACTTAACCTATTATTCCATTCGTCGCAGTCATTGATTTCATCGGGGTGTAGCTCAGCCTGGTAGAGCACTGCCTTCGGGAGGCAGGGGCCGGAGGTTCGAATCCTCTCACCCCGACCAATGCGACGCCAGATACTATTGGCTTGAAAACACGTATTCAGCTCTATGGGTTACCTGCTTCGTATCGCTATTCTTTTCATCCTCGGGTGGCTTGCCTGGCGCCTGATACGACGCCTGACGGCATCCTTGCATTTACCTGCTAAACCACCCAGCCAGGACCAGATCGAGGTCATCCCCTGCGCCGTTTGTGGCGTCCACATCCCCCGTAGCGAGGCGCTCATGCGCAATGACAAGGCCTATTGCTCCACGGCCCACCTGGAGTCCGACAATAATTAGTTTCGCCGACTTTGCGTCACGCCCGAATCTGTGCTGTATTTATCAGCATCTATGATAGATACAATAATAACAGGGCATGGCCACCCGGCCGCGGCAGCAGATAAAGCTGCTATTACCGCGCAGAACTGGAATCTGCTGCAAAAATTCAATATCTATCGTGTTTTCATGGCGTTCGCCTTTCTGGCGATTGCCCTGATACCCGGCAATTTTCCCCCTTTTGGTGAAACCAGTCCCGGTTGGTTCGTGCTGGCCTCGTTGCTCTTTACCGTCACCGGGGTCGCCGCAATATTCAGTATTCGTCTTCGGACACCGGACTTCGACTCCCAGACAACGATACTGGCTTTTCTCGACATCGCTTTAATTACGCTGATCATGCACACGAGCGGCGGTCTGAGCAGCGGTCTGGGTCTGCTCCTGTTGGTATCCGTGGCAGAATTTAGTGTTTTGCTGAGCCGGCGTATGACTATTTTCTTCGCCTCACTCAGCACTATCGCAGCACTAATCGAACACTCGTGGCCGATTCTGACCGGCACCGGTGTCTCAATACAGGTGATAAGTCAGGGTTATCCCCAGGTCGGAGTGCTCGGCATCGGACTGTTTATTACCGGTACCCTGGGAAATACGCTGGCAACACGTCTTCGTAGTACCGCTGCACTGGCAGAAAAACGTGGCCTCGATCTGGCTAATCTTGCCTCGGTCAATGAGCTGATCATCGAGCGCATGCAATCGGGCGTGGTGGTTTGCGACAACGGTGGGCACGTACGAGAGATGAACAATGCCGCCATGACCTTTCTTGGCATCGATGAAGTAATACAGCATCAGTTGTTAAGCGATATTGCTGAGGAGCTCGACAAGCAGTTGAAGGAGAATTCCGAGAATCCTGTAGAGCGCACTACCCGCATTCTTCGCACCACGGTGGGATATGCATTGTTACCACGCTTCGTTTTGTTGGGCAAAAAATCGAATCCTTTGGGTACGCTTATTTTCCTGGAAGATACCGAGATACTTAAACAGCAGGCGCAGCAACTGAAAATGGCGGCGCTGGCACGTCTAACGGCCAGTATCGCCCACGAAATTCGCAACCCACTCAGTGCGGTCACCAATGCCGCACAGCTACTCAAAGAGTCTACTACGGGAAACGAAGAGACCCAGCGGTTGTTGAGCATAATGGAAAATCATAGCCATCGAATGAATGTTATCGTGGAAAATATCACGCAACTGAGCCGACGGGACCGAACCGAACCGGTTCGGATTCCTATTGACGAATGGATGAGCGAATTTGTTGTTCAGTATGCCCAGGGTGGGGATGTACCCGTCGAGGCAGTTACGGTGTATAACGATAAATCTGGGCTCCAGGCCTGCGTGGATCCTGACCAGCTGTTCCAGATCATGGCCAACCTGTGCCAGAACGCACTGCGGCACAGCCCGGCGTATGCCGACAAACCATTAATTAAAATCCAGACTTACGTCAGCGAGCAGGGCAGACCGATGATCGATGTCGTCGACTGGGGGTCAGGTGTCCGCGAAGATATTGTTGACAGCATTTTTGACCCGTTTTTTACCACCACGCCCCAGGGTACCGGTCTTGGTCTATATATATGTCGGGAACTCTGTGAGAGCAACGGTGGGCGGCTGGAATACACTCCGAATTCAGGTGGTGGCAGTGTGTTCCGCATTACGCTGTCCCGTGCGGAAGAATGTTACGAAGCGAACCCGGTATGACAACCAAACAAGTTCTTATTATTGACGACGAACCCGATATTCGTGAGCTACTGGAGCTGACACTGGGTCGCATGAATCTCGAGACGCGGGCAGCTGCCAATCTGAGCGAAGGTCGGCATCTTTTGAGCGAGCACCCGTTCGACCTGTGTCTGACCGACATGCGTTTACCGGACGGAAATGGTCTCGACATGGTGCGCCATATTCAGGAGCATTATCCCGACTTGCCGGTCGCCGTGATTACTGCCTTCGGCAATATAGAAACTGCTGTGCTGGCCCTCAAGGCCGGTGCGTTTGATTTCGTATCCAAGCCAGTTGATATTAACGATTTGCGTAATATTGTCAGCCTGGCGCTAAAGGTAAGACGAACAGATGAAAAGACGACCGAGCAAGCCCAGGCACCGTCGGGAAGCGGAAAAATGCTGGGGGACAGCCCGGCAATGCAGAAGGTACGCGGCATTATTGAGAAACTCGCGCGCGGCCAGGCGCCGGTGTACATTAGTGGTGGCTCGGGTACCGGCAAGGAGCTGGCGGCTCGTTTGGTCCACGAACTGGGCCCCCGCGCCAGCAAACCGTTTGTACCGGTGAATTGCGGCGCCATCCCGGAGCAACTGGTGGAGAGTGAGTTCTTTGGGCACAAAAAGGGCAGCTTCACCGGGGCAGTACAGGACAAGCAAGGCCTGTTTGCGGCGGCTGACGGAGGCACCCTGTTTCTGGATGAAGTTGGTGACCTGCCAATCCAGATGCAGGTGAAGCTGCTGCGCGCCATTCAGGAAAAATCCATTCGGCCGGTCGGCACGCAAGCAGAGATTGGTGTGGACGTGCGCATTCTCAGCGCAACGCATAAGGATCTCGCGCAGCTGGTGGACGAAGGCGAATTTCGCCAGGATCTCTACTACCGTCTCAATGTGATCGAATTGGCCATGCCCAGTCTGGAGCAGCGCAAGGAGGACATTCCACAATTGGCGCAGACCATTAACAACCGTCTGGCGACAGAAATGGGAATCAAACCACCGACTTTGTCGCAAGCCGCGATGGATGTACTATTGGGTTACAGTTTTCCAGGCAACGTGCGTGAACTGGAAAATATTCTGGAGCGAGCGCTCACACTTTGCGATGGCACTGAAATTCTGGCAGAGGACCTGCAGTTGCGAGGTGGCACCGCTTCCGTCGCACCAGAGAGTGGTGACCCGGATAGCGACGAAGGCCTGGATGATTACCTGTCGCGAATAGAACGAGGGGCGATTGAGGAGGCGCTGGTCAAGACCAACCAGAACAAAACGGCTGCCGCCAAATTGCTAGGCATTACTTTCAGGGCATTGCGTTACAAATTAGAGAAGCTGGGGATCGATTAACCGCCTATCCGTTCAATTCAGCCGACCGTATTGTGCCGCTACACGCTACGGCGACCCGGTTGACGGCAAGCGTCAGTGGCAGAAATCGTGACACCGCAAACCAATTAGGGATTTTACCAGATACATTTATAACTATATGTTTTATAATAGTATTTTATTTTGAATACAATTCCCGGCGGGTGGCATGATGTCTGCATGAAAAATTGGGAGTTGCCGAGCAACGTTTGACCGAGTCAAGTTGCTCTGCTAAATAAAGGCAAGGGTTTTTATCCTTTTTTGTTCGCAAAAAGGGAGGTTATCGCGAAAAGCATCGGCCACATGCAACGAGGCCATGTTGATAAAACGGTTCTTACCCCGGAGGTGGGCCGGTATTTTTCGGGATAACCTCTATAATTACAGCGTTAACGCAACCAAAATATTGAGAGGCGCACTAAAATGAAGACAATGCAGAAAGGTTTTACACTGATCGAACTGATGATCGTGGTCGCGATCATTGGCATCCTGGCGGCCATCGCGGTACCGGCCTATCAGGACTACACCATTAAATCGAAGGTCTCGGAGGCCGCAAGCCTTGCAGGAGCTGCGAGAACCGCAATTGATGTCTCCTACAGTGAGGGTTTCACAGTTGGTGGCGCGAATATCCCATCTCAAGCCAATCTGGGCCTGATGAATGCCGGATCCTACACAGGCAAATACGTATCATCGGTTGCAACCTCCACAGCCGGATTAGTCACCGTCACACTGAAATCAAGCACAACCTTAGGTCTGCGTGATGCGGCAGGAACAACCGTCATCTATACTCCGACCGCACGGGGTGGCAACCTGGAATGGGGTGTAAGCGGTACGGTACCACAGAAATATCGGCCGAAGACTTGATAGTCTAAGGCGAGGTTAGAAATACAAGGGCGGTCATTTGGCCGCCCTTGTTGCTTGTGTGACACCCTTTCGCTTTCTTGCTTCTTCCTTCCCGGTATCCAATCATCGCCTTGCCTTATCTACGCGAAAGACCTGCAAGACTTGTTGTCGTAACACTGCTCCTGATGTCGGCCGCGTTTCTGGTTTTCTTGCCAGGGATCGGCGGTCCCTGGGTTTTCGATGATTACGCCAGCCTGCTTGATAATCTTTTTGTCAAGGTAGATAGACCGAGCTGGGAAGCGCTGTACCGCGCTACCTGGTCATTTGACGGGAGTCCCCTGCATCGCCCCATCGCGATGCTCAGCTTCGCTCTCAACCACTGGTTTGCGGGTGGTTTCCAAAACACTGTTTCCTTCAAGGCGGTCAATATTGCAATCCATGGAACCAACGCACTGCTGGTTTATTTTCTGAGTTTGCAATTATTCCGTGCGACGCACAGCGGCCCCTGGGCAGCCGGAAACCAATCTGCAACCAATCAGCATTGGTGGGCACTATGGCTGGCACTAATCTGGCTGGTTCATCCGATCCAGTTGACCAGCGTGCTCTACGTTATTCAACGCATGACATCGCTCAGCGCAACCTTCTCACTGCTGGCACTACTATCCTATTTCCATGCCAGGACAGCCAACAATATTCGGCGTTGGCCCTGGTACCTGGCCACCGGGTTGTTCCTGTTGATGTCTGTATTCACCAAGGAAAACGGAATTCTTACGCTGCTCTACTTTCCTCTTATCGAAATACTGGTTCTACGGAATCACCCGTTGTTTCTAACGTGGCTGAAACTGCCGTTACGCCAAAAGCAGGTTATTTATGTTGCTACGGGTATAGTTACCGTGGCAGTGGTGACTGCTTTTGTGCTGTGGAGTCTACCTGGCTACAGCCAACGCACATTCACACCAATTGAAAGATTGCTGACAGAGGCACGGGTACTGGTCTTTTATCTTTCGCTAATCCTGATCCCCCGGATCAACGCGTTTGCTCTCTATCACGATGACATTTCTATCTCGACCAGCCTGATAGCCCCCTGGACGACCTTGCCATCGATCCTTGCTCTTGCAATGCTTTTACTTTCAGCAGTATTGTTACGTCGCCGGACTCCCCTTTTTACATTTGGTATTTTCTGGTTCTTCATCGGGCACCTTCTTGAATCAACCATCTTCGGGCTTGAAATCGCGCACGAGCATCGCAACTATCTTCCCAGCCTTGGAATTCTTATCGCGTTGGTAGCCTTGCTTGGCCCCCATGTATCCCGTCTGGGCACACGTCCCCTGATTGCGTTAGCTACCGTCATACTGCTGGTTTTCGGTTCCACAACTTTATTGCGATCTTACCACTGGTCGAGCTTTACCAAATTGTATGCGTTTGAAGCACTGCATCATCCAAACTCTCCCATATTGCAGATGGAATTGTCCGCTGTGCTTCAGTATCACGGTAAATATTCTGCAGCAATTGACGCCGCCAGACGCGCGACCGAATTAGCACCTGAAGAACCTGTTTATCTCCTCAATCTGCTATCTCTACGAGCAACAGCCGGATTGCCCATCAGTCAGTCAGCCGTAGAAGACCTGGACAAGATGCTGGCCCGGGAACCACTGAACTCTTCGTTTAACATTAACCTCGAATCAGTTGACCGCTGTTCCGCCGGTTCCTGCAAGGCCATGGTACCGCACATGGAAAAATGGCTTCGTACGTTGATTAACCGAACTTTTCGACCGGGTCCAAAAAGCGTATATGGTTTCCTGTTGGGCAAGAATCTTGTTTATCAAAATCGAATGCGCGAAGCGGTTGACGTATTGTGGAAGTCATATGAGCGGGATCCGCTCTATCTAAAACCGTTATATCTGCTGGGACAAATTTATCTGGACCAGGGGTTGCAATACGAAGCAAAAATTGTGATCGACCTGTTCGACAAGGTAAACCAACGTCACCGTTTCCCGCAAAAAGACGCCCTGGTTAACCTACGCAAACAATATACGGCCCGCTTCGGACAACAGCCATGAGATTTGATCCAGCATTTTATGAGAGCAGGCTTGCTGGTAGCAAAAATCCCGGCCCCGCCCATATCTGGCCCGGAATCCGTGGGATCGCCGTTTTTTCCGTATTTCGCAGTGTCTGCTGACAATCTGATCCGGTAAAAGCGGCCCATTTATTGCAGGGAATATTGCGAAACTCGCTAACATTGACTATTTTTACAGGTAGATCGGATCTAGTTTTTTTACCAGGGAAAAGCAGGAATTGACTGTTGCATTGTTCGCAATAATGAAGGGCATCACGAAAAACATTGGCAAGGCACCAGTATTTTTCGGGATAACCCATACAATAATAGCGTTAATAGGACCAAAAAAACCGGGGCGCACTACATGAAGACAATACAGAAAGGTTTTACGCTAATCGAACTGATGATCGTGGTGGCGATCATCGGCATTCTGGC
>JBGMQT010000062.1:0-1289 GCA_048060695.1 Acidiferrobacterales bacterium | reverse complement strand
TCATTTGCCCTGAATATTTATTTCAACAACGGCTCGGTGTCCGCCTTTCCTTTCAAGCTAACCAATATTCTTATTCATAGCCTGAACGGTTTACTGGTGTTCTGGTTTCTCTATCTTGGACTTGGCCGATTAACTGTATCAAACGAAAGATTTGCAAATCTGAGCTCACGCCATGTTTTCTTGCTCTCATTTGGAACTGCGTTGCTGTGGACTGTTCACCCTATCCACCTGACCAGTGTTCTGTATATCGTGCAGCGGATGACATCGTTATCTGCCACGTTCGTATTGCTGGCACTTATTTCCTACATAACAGGGCGCACTTCTATCCTTTCCGGCAAAACATGGCGAGGAAGGATTTATGCTGCAGGCGGGACAACATTGTTCGGACTAATGGGATTGTTTAGCAAAGAAAATGCAGCTCTGCTACCAATTTATATCGTGATTGTTGAATTAACCCTGTTCTCACGCGAATGGCCATGGACGCGATGGGTCCACCTTAGCAGACGAAGCCAGTATTTTGCGATTTCCGGTTTGCTGTTAGTCGTCACGGTAGCACTGGCATATTTCATTAATTACTTTTATCCCGGATATTCAGGCCGAACCTTTACTTTTACTGAGAGATTGTTGACAGAGCCACGAATACTCCTGTTCTATCTGTCACTTATCTTGCTACCGCGAATCGACGCGTTTGGCATCTACCACGATGATATTGCAGTCTCGGGTAATTTGCTTGATCCCTGGACAACCCTGCCTTCGATATTTGCAATCAGCCTGCTTCTGGCTATTGCGGTTCTATCTTATAAAAAACACAAACTTGTTTCGTTTTCCATATTGTGGTTTTTCGCGAGCCACTTGATCGAGTCTACAATAATCGCCCTGGAGCTTGCACATGAGCACCGCAATTATCTTGCTACGATCGGCCCGGTGGTTCTCATTATGTACCTCACCTATCTCGCCATTTTGGAAACTAAAAGAAAGAAATTGTGGTGGGTTCCTGTTTTATTTCTGATCCTGTTTATTACAAACACGTCTCTTCGCGCCTGGCATTGGTCCGATAAAGCGAGTCTGTATGATTTCGAGTCACGCAATCATCCAGACTCTGCTCGTGCTCAGGCATCCATGGGATCTCTTTTAGCAGAGACTGGAAAACTGGAAGAAGCCAAACAGGCTTTTGAACGCGCTTCGACACTGCGTCCCTACGATGCGTCCGATCTGATAAATATTCGCATAATCCAGTCATGGCAAAATATTAAACCAACAGAATATTCCCGGCAGGTTACTTTGGCGAG
>JBGMQT010000061.1:0-12686 GCA_048060695.1 Acidiferrobacterales bacterium | reverse complement strand
GGGCAAACGCTGGCAGAACAGGTTCGTGATGTCAGTTTGAAGCTTTATGGTGATGCGGCGGACTATGCCCGTGAGTGCGGTATTATTATTGCCGATACCAAATTCGAGTTTGGTACCGACAAGAATGGCAATCTGGTGTTGATTGATGAGGCGCTGACGCCCGACTCTTCCCGCTTCTGGCCCGCCGAGTTGTATGCCCCCGGAAACAGTCCGCCCAGTTTTGACAAACAATACGTTCGCGACTATCTGGAAACACTCGATTGGGACAAAAAAGCGCCGGGGCCCACACTGCCGTATGAGGTCATCAAGCAGACTGCCGCCCGGTATCAGGAGGCTCTGCATCGACTTACCGGTCAGGTGTAATGTTTCTGCGTAATAATCAACCGGGCCAGATTTATTGGAGAAAATAATAGTGAAGTGGAAACTGATTCTGGTAGTGCCAGCGCTGTTGTTGTCTGGCTGTGATGCTGAAGATCACATGAACTCGAGGCTGATGCATCCCGAACTGGCCGATGCATCAAAAAGTGTTAAACCGCAGGTGAAGTCGTCGATCGTTCAGCAGGGACTTCAGCTCTATCGTGCAAATTGTGCGTCCTGCCACGGCGATCAGGGTCAGGGAGCGCCCAACTGGCAGCAATCGGGAACGGACGGCAAACTTCCGCCGCCTCCCTTGAACGGTACCGGACACGCCTGGCATCATCCGATGCCGGTGCTGGTCAGTACCATCAAAAATGGCACGCGGCGCATTGGTGGCAATATGCCGCCGTGGCAGGAAAAGCTGACAGACACTGAAATTCGCGCAATTATCGCGTGGCTGCAGTCACGCTGGCCCGACGAGTTGTATCAGGCATGGGCGCGGATGGATCGGGAGGCGGCGCAGCCTGCTCGTAAATAGCAGGGCTTGTGACGGCACAATTTTTCAATCTGTAACACAATCAGTATCATTGACCCCTTCCAATCTTGCCATTAATAATCCAATGAAAAGAGTAATTGTTATTTTCTTGCTGTTATTGATCAGCGCCTGTAGCAAGGACGAAAATGCGTCCAAAACAGATAGTGCGAAGCTGGATACCAGTAGCGCCCGGCAAACAGAGTTGCAAGCCCTGTTTGACCTGGAACGTGTGGCGCGCGGTGCCAGGCTGTTTCAGGAAAATTGCGCCCAGTGTCATGGGCCCCAGGCGCAGGGGCATCCTGACTGGCAACGCGCACGCAAAGAGGGATACGCAGCCGCTCCTCCACTGAACGGGACAGGGACTGACATCGGTATGACGCGAGAACGCATGGTCGAAGTGATTCGCAAGGGTGTCAGGCAAAAGGGTGTCATGGTGATGCCATCGTGGAAGGGACGTGTCGACGATGATCAGATTACCGATATTATTTCATGGTATCAGGCGTTATGGCCGGCAGATGCATACAAGCGTTGGCGTCGCGCCAATGTACCTGTATCGAATAAAAAAAATCGTAGCAAGGGATGAAGACCTGTGAGGTTATGTGAAGTTTCTATTCTTAATAGTTTATGAGGTGTAGTAATGTATGGATTCAATACAGTCGTTAATGGTGACTTCGATCAGGTGGTTGAGAAAGTCACCGCGGCATTAATGGAACAAGGTTTTGGTGTGTTAACCGAAATCGATGTTAAGGCTACCATGAAAAAAAAGCTGGACGTCGATATGCGGCCCTATCTTATACTTGGCGCCTGTAATCCGACCTTGGCGAATAAGGTGATTACTACTGATCCCGATATCGGTTTACTGCTACCTTGCAATGTTGTTGTGCGTGAAGAGGAAGACGGATCCAATACTGTCGCATTTATGGATCCGGGCGCTGTTCTCGGGTTAGTTGGTAAGGAAGAGATCAATGAATTGGCGGCAGAGGTGAGACAGCGTCTGGTGAAAGTGAAGGACAGTCTTAACTAATATCCGGATTAAACAGCAAAGTAGCTGCTTAAAGGGCGGGCTGATACTATATATTGAGCAGCCATTCTATTGGTATATCTGGATTTACTTATTTAGTTGGCCTGCGCAATTATTCCAGTTCAGTGAGAGTTTACCAATAAGCACGCTTGTTGCCTGTATCAGATTGATCTTGCCTGTCACCCAATCAAAATTGAGTCTATATATTGGGTAGAAGAAATTAGGGGGGCGCTACTTGCCCATAACGGGTATCGGTCGATCCTGAGCCAGGTTTCAATACAATGCTGAAAAACGATATGCAATATGCCAGCCCGTGGCGACAATGGCTTCTGCGCACGATTTCGAGCGTGCTGTCCGCGATGTTTGTTGCAAATTCCTACGCGGCAGAAATGCTGGCCCTATCAACCGAAGACGCATTTCTTGGCGATATTCCGGTTGTTTTATCGGCAACCCGGCTGGTCCAGCCACGCTCCGAAGCGCCAGCAGCGGTCTCAATAATCGATCGAGAGATGATTGAGGCCTCAGGTGCGACAGAAATTACTGATCTGTTTCGCCTGGTACCAGGTTTTCAGATTGGCCATGACAACGCCAGCCTGTTTTCGACAGATCCGGTGGCGGTTACATACCATGGACTAAGTGATTCCTACGCACGCCGACTCCAGGTGCTGATTGACGGAAGATCGATATACAGTCCTGACTTCGGTGGTGTACGCTGGAATGAGTTACCACTTGATCTGGATGATATTGAACGAATCGAGGTAATTCGCGGACCGAACGGTTCTACTTTTGGAGCGAACTCTTTTCTGGCGGTTATTAATATCATCACTCGTCATCCCGCAGACGTTGTTGGTACCAGTGTAAAGGCAGTGGTTGGGGGTAACAATATAGTCAAGGGCGTAGTGAGACATGCCGCCAGCAGCAACAAATATGATTATCGCCTGACGCTGGCCTATCGCAGCGACTCGGGATTTGAAAACCAGTATGACGACGAAGAAATCAGTTTTGCCTCCTACCGTAGTGAGTTCCGTTTTGACAACAACAATTCAATTGAATTTAATTTTGGTCTTGGTGGCGGCACACAACAGGCAGGCAATATCGGTAATATTGACCAAGACAAAGCTCGAATCGTTGGCAGTGATTCGAACTACCAGCAGATAAAGTGGAGGCGAAAATCGGGAGTAGATGGTGAGCATCAGCTTCAGTACTACCGAAACTTTTCCCGGTACCGGGATCAATTCACTGCGTTTATTTTTAGCCAACCGGATATTCCCATAGATCAGGGCGTTGTCACCGAGCGGAACAATATCGAGTATCAATATATCCGGACCTGGAATGAAAAACTGCGGTCGGTCTGGGGTGCCGAGGTGCGACAGGACACAAGTCGCGCCGACGATGGCTGGTTCTGGCAGTTGGGGCAAGTCACCAACAATATCCGTCGTGTCTTTGCCAATGCAGAGTGGCGGACTTCGTCAAAACTGCTGATCAATGCCGGTCTGATGGTCGAAAATACAGATTTTACCGGTACCGGTATATCACCCAGCGCGGCGTTGAACTACAAACTGGCGCGTGGACACACGTTGCGCGCAAAGGTGTCGCAGGGCTTGAGGACTCCCTCCTTAATGGAGAGCCGGGGAAATGCCTACATCAATTTAACAGTACCGGGTCCTACACTATTGTATGATGCCGATCCTGACAATTCACCCGAGAAAATTACGTCCTACGAAATCGGCTACTTCTTTGAATCCGGAAAACGAACCGTTGAGGCCGATGTCAGATTGTTCAGGGACGAAATCACCAATATGATTTCCTACCCCGACTACAGTCCTCAGCCGCCCTCGGCCAGATTTATGAATGGTGGATACTCGACCATCACCGGCGTCGAGCTGGACCTGAATTACAAGCCGAATAACAAGACACGAGTGGTAGTAGCGTATTCGCTGACGGACCAGCAAGGCATGTTTATTGCTTCTTACGATGCCACTACAATACCGCCAGAGACTTATGTCTCGACGGCCGGGGCCACGCCGCTTCAGACGGCTAGCTTGCTCGGCATCTACAAATTAAATGCGAAAACAACCGCGAGCATCGGTTATTACCATGTTGGTGATATGGGCTGGTTTGACAGCCTGACTACCATACCCGGTTATAGCAAGATCGATATGCGCATCGCCAGGAAAGTTAAGATTGGTGATAGCAGGGGCACCGTCGAACTGGTGGGACAGAATCTTGGTGACACTTACTATACTTATGATCCGGGTTCATCATTTGAACGTAGAATATTTGTAAAACTGCGCTTGCAAAAGTAACTACGTAAGCACAGAAAAAGGGACTGATACAGGTGGTTAGACAAGGAAATATCACGGGCATTAATTCGCACGTGGGCGGTCATGCCGACAGGCGCCATCGTATGCGCGGGTTGGCTTTTAAACTTGCCAGCACATTCATCTTCCTGCTATACGCGATTATTCCGACTGGTGTTGCGATCGCGCAATCACCACGTACCATTATTGTCGTGCCCACAAAGGCCGGCGGTGTTTACCAGCAATTTCTGCAGGCATTCAGAAAATCACTTACTGGCAGCGGTAGCTCGGCCGATGTGGAAGTTGTCGGTTATGATCGAATTGATGCATCATTTTTCAACGGCAAAAATGCCAGTCTGGTTGTCACGGTAGGCACAGCTGCCACCCAGAAGGTCTTTGACGTTAATACTACGTTACCGGTGCTCGGCACACTGGTGCCCCGAAACAGCTATCGTGTTCTCGAGAGTCGCGCCAGTCGGCAAGGCAAAAAATTTGCTCGTTCCACGATTCTTCTTGACCAGCCGATTACGCGTCACATGGGGTTAATCCGAAAAATTCTGCCGGACAAGAATATGATAAGTGTTGTTCTCGGTCCCGATACCCGTTTCCTTAGACCAGAACTTACGTCTGCGGCAGAAAAAAAGGGGATGCGCATCCGGATTGAAACAATGGGCTATGCCCAGCGTTTGATTGACCCACTTAATCGTGCATTGGAGGGTACGGATGCCTTTATCGCAGTGGCAGATGGTGTCGTATCAAATCGTCAGACGGTACAGAACCTGTTACTGACAACATACCGACAGAAGGTTCCTGTGATTGGCTACTCGCGTGCTTATGTCCGGGCGGGCGCCCTTGCCGCGGTTTATTCTACACCCGAACAAATTGGCAGACAGGCTGGAGAACTGGTCGCGGGGCTGGTGAAGAGCAACCGCTGGTTATTGCCGCCATCACTATATCCAAAGTATTTTTCTGTTAGTGTAAATCGGAATGTCGCGCGTTCCCTGGGAATTGTCATGCCAGAAAAGGGTGACATCGAACGCAGCCTGAGAGCGGAAAACGGAGCCCGATCATGATCGGCGGCATCCGGCGCAGGGTATTGTTGGTAGCGCTGGTTCCAGCTGCCGCCATCGCTATTGTGTTGGCTGTTTACTTTGTTAGAGGCCAGGTCACCGGACTACAGCAGCAACTGGAAGATCAAGGTACTGCCATCGCCCGCCACCTTGCACCGGCGAGCGAGTTTGGCGTGTTTTCCGGAAACACGGACATACTGCGTCGATTGGCCGCCGTTTCTCGCAAAGAAGCAAATGTTCGTTCGGTTCGTATCAGCTATTCTGATGGAAGAATCCTTGCCAGCAGCGGGCCGGACTTTCTACCCTCGGGTCAACCGATTGCAGGCAAACAGGCTGTCACGATTTTCCCGAGTACGGATGGCAGCGCAATTGTATTTCGTGCACCCGTCCGGCAATCCCAGATCGAGATCAGCGATTTTCCGGAAATGGATGCGAGGGGAGGCCCGCCGGGAAGTTCAGCGGCGATTACTATTGGATGGGTATCGGTTGAGCTTTCCAAAGACGCCACACTGCGCCATCAAAAAACCGCAATTCTTCAGAGTAGCCTGATTGCAATTGCTGTGCTGATCGTCAGCTTTTTTGTAGCGATAAGGATGGGGCGGTCAGTTATCGGACCCATTGTGAAACTCACCAGGACCGTCGAGGAACTTGAGAGAGGTGAACTGTCTTCGCGCGCGGATACAAGGGCCGATGCAGAATTACTGGCTCTTGAGAAGGGTATTAACTCGATGGCCGCCACACTCCAGCGTGCACAGGACAATTTGCAGGGCGAAGTCGAGCACGCGACGGCCGAGCTACGGAGCACTTTACTTGAGCTGGAAGGTAAAAACGCTGAACTCGATGTGCAGCGCTCACGTGCTCAGGAAGCCAATCTGTCAAAGAGTAAATTCCTTGCCAATATGAGTCACGAACTCAGAACACCATTAAACGCAATCATCGGATACAGTGAAATGCTGGAAGAAGATGCGGGGCAGGCCGGCGACACAAGATACATTCCGGATGTACAAAAAGTTAATTTGGCTGGCAGGCACTTGCTATCCTTGATTAACGATATTCTGGATCTCTCGAAAGTCGAAGCCGGCAAGATGACGCTTTATCTGGAGACAGCTGACATCGAATCAGTAATAAAATATACCGCGTCGACCATTCGACCGCTTGCTGCACAAAATGAAAACGAATTAGTGCTGAATTGCGACCCCAATATCGGATCGATGCGCATGGATGTAACCAAGGTTCGCCAAGTACTATTCAATCTGCTGAGCAATGCCTGCAAATTTACCGAGAAAGGCACAATCACGCTGGCTGCAAAACGAATTGAAATGGACAGCAAGGACTGGATCGAGTTTACAGTTTCGGATACGGGAATCGGGATGACGCCAGAACATATGGATCATTTATTCGAGGCATTTTCCCAGGCCGATGCTTCGATAACAAAAAAATATGGCGGAACAGGATTGGGGCTCACGTTATGCAAGAGCTTCGGCGAATTAATGGGCGGTGAAATCAATGTACGCAGCGAGCCGGGCAAGGGCTCAGTATTCATACTATTGTTGCCGGCAGAGCCACCGGTTTCCATTGTGGTTCGCGAGGAAGAGGTAATTGAGGTAACCCCGGAAGCGTCAATCGTGACAATTGAAAAGTTGCGGTTCGAGTCGCCCTTACCAGACGCAAAGGAAGAAAGAAGATCGCGGGTCAGCAATATCCTGATAATTGATGATGACACGCAGGTGCACGATATGCTGAGGCGCATGTTCACCAAAGAGGGATTCGAGGTATACACGGCAATCAGTGGCGAAGAGGGTCTTGATCTTGCCCGGGAGATCAAACCCAGTGCGATTATTCTCGACGTACTGATGCCCGGTATGGATGGTTGGTCAGTCCTGGCAAGTCTGAAAAGTGACAGCGAGTTGTCCGACATTCCAGTCGTTATGTTGAGCATGGTAGATGACCGTACCCGGGGTTACGCCATGGGGGTGACAGAATATCTAACGAAGCCGGCAGACAAGCAACATTTACTAACGGTCTTGCGACGTTCGGTACGCGACGGGCCGGTGGCACCTGTTCTGGTAGTTGATGACGATCAGTTACAACGCGAGCTGCTGCGTCGGACTCTTGAAGCTGAAGGCTGGGAAGTGATGGCTGCGCACAATGGTCGAACCGCGATTGAAGCGGTGCAGGCACGTCGACCCGCATGCATTATTCTCGATATCCTGATGCCGGAAATGGACGGTATCGAGTTTGTGAGCGAACTGCGTGCACAGCCCGCGTATCGGGATATCCCGATCGCGGTGCTGACGTCACATGACCTTACACCGGAAGATCACAAGCGTTTAAATACCGAAGTGCAGCAGATTCTTAAAAAGGGCGCCAGTCGCGAGCAAGTGCTGAAAATTGTACGCCAGATGGTCACTCAGGGCGCGGATGACCCGGAAACTGGAATCGATACCTGACCCGTAAACAATTGACAGGCACAAAGGTCGTCAATTCCAGTTGCCCGTAGATCTATCGTCAGCGAAGGCGGGAATACGCCATGAGAATTTTACCCACCAGAGTTGCAACCTTGGTGAACATTGCCTCAATCGAATATATCAGCAGCGATATCGGAATTTCAGGTCTGTCCCTCACCTGAGAGCCGAAATGGTGTCCTCGCATTTACCAAAAAATGCCTTTGTCCAGATTATATCTGTTGGCAGAACCACAAAATTTTTTTAGTTCGCCTAACCATAGTGTAAGATTTCCTCTTCTGGTTTTGCTGGTTAATTCCTGGAGTCTGATATGAGTGATACGAAAACCCGGTTTTACGTGACCGGTATGACCTGTAATGGCTGCATCAAGGAGGCAACAGAGGCCGTCAGCAAAATACAGGGTTATGAAAGTGCCCAGTTTGATCTGGAAGCAGGCACCGCGGAGGTGGTTGGTGATGTTGATCCCCAGGCCATCACCCGGGCGTTAACCGAAATCGGCTATCCAGCTGTTGTTAAAAGTGATTGATCTCGACCGGTGACTGCTGACAAGGAAGAACCGGTAAGGCTGTCCATCTCCGGCATGAGTTGCGCCGCCTGTGTGGCATCGGTGGAGGATGCGCTAAAAAATACACCGGGGGTTGACGAGTCCAGCGTGAATTTTGCCGAGCACACGGCAACGGTATCAGGCGGGGCCCTGGTGGAAAGTTTGATTCAGGCGGTAAAGGATTCTGGTTATGGTGCCGCCGAACTGCGTGGGGACGAAGACGAGGCAGAAAAAGAAGCCGCTGAGTTTGCTCATTACCGCAAGTTAATAAGACAAGCCGGTCTTGCCGCGCTGATTGGTGTGCCGTTATTCGTTGCCGGGATGCTGGAAAAAGTGCCCGGTATGGAAACCCGTAACGATCGGTTGTTCTGGCTTGGTATTGGGCTCGCGACACTGTTTGTCCTCGTCTATTCCGGACGTCATTTCTTTACCGGGGCATGGAAGGCATTCCGCAATCACAATGCCAATATGGATACCCTTATTGCACTGGGGACAGGCACGGCGTGGGCCTATTCCATGCTGATTACAATTTTCCCGGATATTGTGCCCAGCCTTGCCCGTCACGCCTATTTTGAAGCGGCCGCAATCATCATCGCGCTTATCAATTTCGGTTCGGCGCTGGAGATTCGTGCCCGCGGCAAAACTTCCGAGGCGATAAAACGACTGATTGGTTTGCAACCCAAGACGGCGCGCGTTGTTCGAGATGGCAAGGAAATGGATGTACCGATCTCCGAGGTCGGTCTGGACGAAACGCTAAGGGTCAGACCGGGAGAAAAGATCCCGGTTGACGGAAAAATTGTTGATGGATATTCATCAGTGGATGAATCAATGTTGACCGGAGAACCCCTGCCGGTGGAGAAACAGATCGGTGATGAAGTGGTCGGTGGAACCATAAACAAAACCGGTAGTTTCCTGTTTCAGGCAACCCGCGTCGGCAAGGACACCGCCCTTGCGCGCATTGTCGAGATGGTGCGGCAGGCACAGAGCACAAAACCCGCCATTGGACGATTGGCGGATCGCATTTCCGCTGTTTTCGTTCCCTCAGTACTTATATTTGCTGTTTTAACTTTTGCCGTCTGGGGAAACTTCGGGCCGGCGCCACAAATGAGTTATATGCTTGTCACCACGATGACAGTGCTTATTATTGCCTGTCCCTGCGCATTGGGATTGGCTACCCCGATGTCCGTTATGGTGGGTGTGGGCAAAGCAGCTGAATTTGGCGTGCTGATTCGAAATGGTGAGGCCTTGCAAACTGCAGGTCGTTTGACCACCGTGGTGCTGGACAAGACCGGCACCGTGACAGAAGGTAATCCAACGGTCACTGAAATTGTGACCGCTACCGGCTGGCAGGAGCAGGATGTATTGCGCATTGCTGCCAGCATAGAAAGTGGTTCAGAACATCCGTTGGCCGAATCGATCGTTGCTGCCGCAGGGTTCCGCGATATTTCAATCGAGACCATGGAATCATTTGAAGCGATTGCCGGACATGGTGTGACGGGTAGCTTGAACGGGAAATCAGTTGCGCTGGGCAACAAGAAGTTGATGTCGGACCGAGCCATCGATACTGATGAACTTGCTACCGACGCAGAAATACTGGCCCTGACAGCACAAACGCCAATGTATCTGGCAGTGGACAACAAGCTGGCGGGTTTGATCGCGGTCTCTGATCCCATCAAGGCAGATTCCAAAGCCGCCATTGAGCGCATGCAGCAAAAAGGCATCAAGGTTGTGATGCTGACTGGCGACAATCAGAAGACTGCCGACGTTGTTGCCCGCCAGGTCGGCGTGGACGAAGTGATTGCCGAAGTACTGCCGGAGGACAAGGCCAGCAAGGTCGCGGCGTTTCAGGACCGGGGGGATGTAGTCGGTATGGTGGGAGACGGCATTAACGACGCACCAGCGCTCGCGCGAGCCAATGTTGGCTTCGCCATCGGCACTGGAACGGATGTTGCGATTGAGAGTGCAGACGTTACGCTGATGCGGGGTTCATTACACGGCGTTCCCGATGCGATCGACATTTCACGGGCCACCGTACGTAACATCAAACAGAATCTGTTTGGTGCCTTTGTCTACAACACACTTGGCATACCGGTAGCGGCTGGCGCCCTGTTTCCGTTTACTGGCCTGTTGCTCAATCCGATAATCGCCGGTGCAGCAATGGCGATGTCTTCGGTCACGGTTGTTAGTAACGCCAATCGTTTACGCTTCTTTAAACCCCGGGCAGGTAAAAATTGAACCTCGTGATTGTCAATGCGGCGGCACTCGTCACTATTGGTCTGATAGTGTGGTGGTTCTGGATATCGAAACCGCGCGCGCGCAGTGAAACCGGTACTAAACCGATTGAGATCGTAGTGGACCAGGGCGCCTATTCGCCATCACGTATTGAGGTGCCGGTGGGGCGCCCGATTATTTTGCGTTTTGTTCGCAAAGATCTGAACCCCTGTACAGAAAAGGTGTTGTTTAACGATTTTGATATTGCCGCCGATTTGCCAGTCGGTGAGAGCACCGACGTGGTCGTCATTCCCCTGGAGCCCGGCGAGTTCGAGTTTACCTGCCAGATACAGATGTATCGTGGTCAGTTGGTCGCGGTTTCAGCCAAGTAACGTTCCATGTATCAATGTTTGAGCCACATTAAAGACAGTAACATTATATTTCCGACCCTGTTCAATCTGCCACCGCGATAGATGCGCCGTTGGCTACCAACCCATTTGTTACCTGAACCAATCAGGCTCGCGCAGCGTCGAGGTAATCTGCTTCGTTCAGCTGGTCGCCGGAGAGATACCGCAGGCGGTTAATGTCGCATATCAAAACCCCGCCCCGTGGCGAATCTATTATTTTTTCTCGACGGAGCTCCGCCATAATACGGCTGACAGTTTCAACTGTGAGTCCCAGCATTTCCCCGATCTCTTGCCGTGACAGGGGCAGCGGGATCAGTATGTCATTTGTAGCCTCTGTCGGAAGTAGCGACAGAATGAACGAAGCCACTTTCTCGGACGCGGTTTTCAGCCCCAGGTTGCAGATCATCGCCTGCGATTTCCCCAGCTCCTGGTTTAACAGCCCAATTACATCCAACGCCGTGGCCGGGTTTACCTCCAGCACGCGCTTCATATTCTTGTGTTCAATGCTGCAAGTATTTACCGGGGTGAGTGCCACCGCAGTAATCGGGTAATTCCCGCCGCTGGCATTGCAAAAGCCGATCAGCTGGCCAGCACCACGCGGACACATCAGTTGCTCGCGGCCATCGGGCAAGGTCTTGCTTAGACGCACCATGCCCTCCTTGACAATGAAAAGACGATCGCAGGGATCTCCCTCTCGAAAGATAACCTCGCGTTTACTGAAGGTCTGTTTGCTGACGATACCCTTTATATCGCAGACCTGGTCCGAAGAAAGTCCCGAGAACAATCGGGCTTCACACAAGATGCACTCATCGACCCGGCATATACAGCTAAGGTCGGTATCGTCAAATTTCATAAAATCACGCCTTATATATAAGGGACTACCACAAAGCCTACGCCACTGGCGGCAATGTTGCCATTGAGTGTTTTTGGGTGGTCATTACCATATGATTATGGCCGCAGACTGGACCTCCGTCGTCACCCGGCACGTAATCAAGTGGTGCAGGACTAGGACCAATAAGCGCCGCCGGTAGCAACAATAATGGTAATCATTCCCAAAATCAGGTTTGTGAATACCGATTGTCGAATCTGGTTCAACTGTTTGCCGGCCCCGGCCCAATCGCCACTCTCTACGGCACGATTGAGTCGCCGGTAAGGGGCAAAGTATACGTGCAGGAAAATCGCGATCATAGTCAGTCCGATGCCTTGCATGATATGGATATAGAGACTGATATTGGCAAATCCGCCAAACGCCGACGGCGACAGGATCATCCAGTAACCCGTTGCTGGCAATAAAATGATAGCTGCCCACACCCAGGGAAAGAAACGCTGGAAAGTAGCCGACCATAGTGGCAAGCGCTGCGGTGGTTCCAGCGTAGCAACCGCGGCGGGGCGAAGTGCCATGTAGGCGAAAAACATCCCGCCCACCCAGATGATGACGGCGAGAATGTGAATGGTTAGTGCTATACCCATACTGATTTTCCTTTTATATGTTTTGCCGCAGAGGCGCAAAAAATAGCTTTTGACGCAAAGGCGCGAAGACGCAAAGAAAAGAAATATTACAGGGCCGGCTTCCAGCCGGTTAAGAGAAAGTAAAATACCTTATTTTGGCGGTCTGGAAGACCGCCCTTAAGATTTACTTTGCGTCTTCGCGCCTTTGCGTCAAAAAATATTATTAACCCTTTATTGCGGCAGGTTTTAGTAATTTATCATTTTTTGCACCTTGAAGGGCTGCAAAACCGGTATTTATCAGGTAAATTCCGCCTTTCAAATTTCTCG
>JBGMQT010000060.1:0-13206 GCA_048060695.1 Acidiferrobacterales bacterium | reverse complement strand
GCAGCCGAAATAAATGGCGATCCTTACGAACGTCTTAACCGGAATTTATTCACGTTTAACGATGGTCTGGATCGCTATTTAATGAAACCGCTATCAAAGGGTTACGATACGATTACACCCGGGCCCGTGAGTCGAGGTATCACCAATTTTTTCAATAATCTTGGCGAGCCCCGGAACGTGTTGAATGCAGCATTGCAGGGAAAACTGACCCAGACAGCATCCAGCACGGTCAGATTCCTGATTAATACAACGCTGGGTATTGGTGGCTTTTTTGATGTTGCCAGGTATGGCGGCATGAAACCACACAAGGAAGATTTTGGTCAAACTCTGGCGACGTGGGGCATGGAGGGGAGTTCTTACGTCATTATCCCGGTACTGGGACCGAGCAGCGTACGTGACGTTATCGGCGAGCTGGTGGATTTCTTTACCTATCCGTTGCTCTATTACAATGACAGGGGAGTTCGAAACGCGTTATATGTCCTCTACTTAACAGACCGCCGGGCCAATTTGTTGATTGCCACGGAAGTGCTGGAAGAAGCGGCGGGCGAGTATCGCTACGAGTTCGTGCGTGAGGCATACTGGCAGAATCGCAAGAACGTAATTTATGACGGCAATCCACCCCTTGATCTGCCGTATTTACTTGAAGACGAACCCGCGGGCGATGAATCGGAGGTACGGCCTTGACTCGACCATGGCTAACCGCACTAATGCTGCTGTTGTCCACGTTGGTGATGTCGGCAGATCGCGACTGGATAGAGAAAACCAGCGACGGTCTGCAGGTTCGGGTTCTGCCACACACTCCTTTGCAGATGGCAGCCTTTTATGAAGCCAGGGGTTTTTCTGTCGGTGCCATTGATGAACTTGATAAAGCCTGTTTTATGACCGTCAGTCTGGTCAATTTACGCCAGGATATTGTTTGGCTGGAGCCGCAGCGCTGGGTATTGCGCGACAAGGCAGGCCGGACGGTACCGTTGCTGGATAAGACCTATTGGGACAAAAGGTGGCGACAAAATGGTGTATCGGCGGGTGCGCGCACGGCTTTTCGCTGGACCCAGCTACCGATGTCGCGCGATTTGCAGCCCGAGGAACCCGTCGGTGGCAATATTACCTTCATCCCCCGCAATGGACCGTTTTCCCTTGAAATGCGTTTTTTCCTGGGACCTGACAAGGACCGCGGTGAGATGAAAATTCGTCTCACCGGTCTGCCCTGTCGAGGTCGCTCATAGGGTTCAATTTCTCGAGTCCTGAATTCGCTCAATTTGACTGATTTTTTGCGTATTTCCCTTCCGTCCGGCTGCATTCGGCGTTACAATCGCGCGCCGATTCGGTCTGATCGACCGTCGTGGATTTGAGTATAGGAGTTGAAATAAATGGTAACCATTCGTCTGGCCCGTGGAGGCGCAAAGAAACGTCCGTTCTACCGTATCGTGGTATCGGATCGTCGTCGTACGCCAACCGCACGCGCCATTGAAAATGTCGGGTTTTATAACCCCCGGGCGATAGAAGGTGAAGAGCGTTTACGTGTAGATCGTGAACGTGTTGATTACTGGCTGGCACAGGGTGCCAAACCTTCCGACCGTGTTGCCAGCCTGCTGAAGCAGGGCTGAATTTTATGTCCGAACCGGCATTGCCGGCGGACTGGGTTGTTCTTGGAAAGGTTGTCGGGGTTTACGGTGTCCAGGGGTGGGTCAAGATTAAATCCTATACCCGGCCACGAGACACTATATTTTCGTACCATTTCTGGCAGATCAGCACCGAAGAGGGATGGAAGCAGCGAAGGGTCAAGACCGGTCGCCCACAGGGACCAGGTTTGGTGGCCAGCTTGCAAGAGATCTCTGACCGGGAGCAAGCCAGAGCACTGATCGGCGCCACTATCGCGGTACCAAGAGATCAGCTTCCTCCCGCTGCTGAAGGTGAGGTTTACTGGGTAGATCTGGAAGGATGTTTAGTAACGAATCGAGCCGGGGTGGAGCTCGGTAAGGTAAGCCATTTGCTTGAAACCGGGGCAAACGATGTATTGGTAGTTCGTCCAGTTGACAATAGCGGTGGCGAACATCTGATTCCTTACATCGACGACGTAATCGACAGGGTTAACCTGGACAGCAAGACAATACAGGTTAATTGGGATGAAAAATTCTAGCGCGGCTTAGCAGCCATAATTGAATGCGCCAGGTAAATTGGGAGTGAGTCATTATGACCGACATCATTCGTGAACTCGAAGCAGAACAAATTAAAGATAAATCCATAACGGACTTTGCGCCGGGCGACACTGTCGTGGTGCAGGTAAAAGTACGCGAGGGTAGCCGTGAGCGTTTGCAGGCGTTTGAAGGCATGGTGATTGCACGTCGCAATCGTGGCGCCAATTCTTCCTTCACGGTACGCAAGATTTCCTACGGCGAAGGCGTTGAACGCGTATTTCCGCTGTACAGCCCGAATGTGGCCAAGATTGAGCTCAAGCGCCGTGGCCGTGTTCGTCGGGCCAAGCTCTATTACCTGCGTGACCGCACTGGCAAGGCTGCCAGAATTCGCGAGAAGATTTAATTTCGGAATGTATTAGAAAAGGGCGCCGTTGGCGCCCTTTTTTTGTTGGCGGTCGCCAAAATGGCCTTCAGGCGGACCATCGGTTATCTTCCCTGCGGTGAGTTACTGTAATGATACATCCTAATTTTTTTGTGCCGACCTCGTCTCCGCCGGCATCCCGTAATTTTCCGGTAATAGTTCTGCTGGTCCGGGCAGCCATCAGTTTTTATCTGCTGGCCCCCGCCACTGTGGTGTTGGCAGAGGGCAATGCAGAGGAGCAGTTCGCAACCATTGAATCTTTTATCGCCGGTGGCGCGCGCGAGCTGGCGATGCAATCCATTGAGACTCACCAGAAGGCGGACATATTCATCGAAAGCTGGATGCGCTGGGAGCGGCTGCGAATTCGCTTGTATCGTGATCGTGGCAATTGGTCGGCAATAAGTGCCCGAATTCAAACCCTGCCGGCGTCGACCCCGGCGAGTTTTCGACAGTGGTTATTGGTTGAGGCTGCTCAGGCTGAACTCAATGCACGTCGTGGCGCCACGGCACGCACGCATTTACGCCAGCTGATTTGGGCAAGCGAAACGACAGATAAACAAATGGCATATTGGCGTAGATTAATAATTCGTAGCTATCTGGTTGATAACCGCATCGACGATGCCCGGACTGCTTTATTACGATACAAAGCAGACTACCGTGCTCAATCGGATGCATGGCAGTTGTTGCATGCGCGCGTGCTCATGCGGGCACAGGACTATAATCAAGCCTTCCGAATTCTCGGTGACATACAAACAACGGAAGCTACTCTTTTGCGGCTGTATGCGGCCTTGCATAGTGGAATTTATAAACCGAAAGCCGTGATGGCAAGGGCTCGACGGTTCGCGGGTCGGCCACGACTGAAACCAGAGCAGCTGCGCAAAACCTGGTTGCTGGCGGTCCATGCTGCGCAAAAACTGGAAGATCAGGTTCTGGCAACTGCCTTTCTCGAATTGGCGTTGAACACAGGATTACCAGATAACCCGAACGATCCATTCTTTCCGCTAAAGGCCGACGATCTCTGGCAGAGTTACGCCAAACTGGCGGAAGTGGTGGGTAACCGTGAACGGCTGCTGGTAGGCGATGATACGCCCTGGTTAAGAAAAGCCGATGAGCTCGCCCGGTCTAACGCGGTATCCAGCCGGGCAATTTACGGATTTCTCGCAGTTCGTACCGAGGCCACCAGTGCACGTGACACCGCAAACCAGCGACTGACCGATGCGTTGTTTGCCGACAACAAACGAGCAGTAGCCCACGCCATATATGCCCGTTCCGCATATTTTGAGACACCTGCGGCGATTCCGGATTCGGTACGATATCAGCTGGCCAACAACGCATTGAAGGCGCACGATGTGCGCCAGGCGGCAATCTGGATGAAGGATTTGCGCCTGCCCCCTTCCGGTGAAGATGTTGGGCAGTGGACGTTACGACGGGCACGTACGCTGGTATATGCCGGCGATACCCGACCCGCCATCGAACTGTTGCGAAACATGCTGAGTGAGCGCAAAACGTTGGCCGATAACATGGCCAGTCGAACTATTCAGGTACTATTTGATTTGCAAGCGGTTCGGGAGCATGGTGAAGCCTATCAATTGATGCAAATGGTGTATGACCGCGTGGAGAAGCAAAGCCTGAAACGAGAGTTGTTGTACTGGATGGGCGAATCAAAAGTTGCGCTGAAGCAATACGAAAAAGCGGCTGAACTGTATTTGCGTTCCGCTACCAAGGGAAAGGAAAAAGGGGGGCAAACGAAGGGCGTTGATCTGTGGGGACAAAGCGCCCGCTATCAGGCGGCGGAAGCCCTGGGCAAAGCCGGCCTGGTGGGGGATGCGCGAAGCATCTATCGCAGTCTCTTGCGTATCGCCACTGACGCCAAACGCCGGGCACTAATCGAAAGGAGATTACAACAGTTATGGCTACTGGAAAACCGGAATACAACGCCGTAATCGACCTGCCGTTTGGCCGTGTCGCCATCCGCGCCGATGACAGGGGTTTGGCGCTGGTCGCGCCTGTAACACGTGCGACAAAACTGAAAAAAGCCAGCCATCCGGTAGCACAGGAAGTTTGTCGGCAACTCAAGTCCTATGCCGTTAATCCGGAATTTCGTTTTTCCGTGGCGGTAAGCACTGATGGCACCCCGTTTCAGAAGAAGATATGGCGGGCCTTGTGCAGCATACCCGGTGACCAGACCGTGACCTACGGCGAACTCGCGCAAAAGTTGCATACGTCGGCGCGTGCTGTGGGCAACGCCTGTCGACGCAATCCGGTTCCCATCGTCGTTCCCTGTCACCGCGTGGTAGCCAGGAATGGTAGCGGAGGTTATATGGGAAAACGCCGGGGATCAGCGATACGACTCAAGAACTGGTTATTGCGCCATGAAGCAGGCAACGAGTAAAAAAGATATCGCCTTAATCGAGTCTTTTCTCGATGTACTCTGGACCGAGCAAGGTCTCAGTACCAACACACTCAATGCTTATCGCAGCGATCTGGAGCACTACGCCAGTTGGGCACAACAAAAAGGAGTTTTATTAACGGCTGCGACACAAACTGATTTACAGGAATTCCTGGACGAGTGGGTTACAGCGGGCGTAAAACCGCGCACTACGGCACGACAGCTATCGTCACTACGGCGTTTGTATCGCTACTTGCTGCGAGAGTCATTTGTCGATCAGGATCCCAGTGCCAGAATCGAGTCGCCGCGACTGGACCGACCTTTACCGAAGAGTCTCAATGAGCAAGAAGTAGAGGATTTGCTGGCAGTACCTGATACGGCAACGGTGCTCGGCATGCGCGATCGCACAATGCTCGAAACTCTATACGCTACCGGGTTGCGCGTTTCCGAGCTGGTCAATCTGGCGCTACATCATTTCAATCTTGAACAGGGAATGATAAAAATTGTGGGCAAGGGAAACAAGGAACGTTTGGTGCCTTTAGGTGAGGAAGCTATCAACTGGCTAGAGCGCTATTTAAAAGAAGCCCGACCGTTGCTGGTGAAAGGGCGAGTGACGGATGCCATGTTTCCCAGTAATCGTGGCCGCGCCATGTCACGGCAGACCTTCTGGCACAGTTTAAAGCGCTATGCAGCCACGGCAAATATCAGCAATTCCATCTCCCCACATACACTGCGACATGCTTTTGCTACTCACCTTGTAAACCATGGTGCCGACCTGCGGGTAGTTCAAATACTACTGGGCCATTCCGATCTTTCCACGACACAGATTTATACGCAGGTAGCTCGAGAGCGGTTGAAGCAGGTGCATGCGGCGCATCACCCGCGGGGCTAGACAGCAACACCTAAACCCGGGCCGGGCTTAATACTTTCGAGGTTTCTTTGAATACATCATCAACGGTAATCACCTGCAAACAGACGTTGTCAGTGCACACTGTCTTACGATGATTGGCCGCACTGACGCAGGGTGAGCAGGCCAATCCGGCATAAATTGGTGTCGATTTTCCAAGTGAGCCATATAGATTGGGAGTTTCCGGGCCGAATAGAACCAGATTTGGCATTTCAGTGATAGATGAAAAATGATTGGGACCGGAATCGTTGGTCACCATTAATGTGGAAATCGAATACAGAACCGGCAACTCCATCAGCGTCAATTTACCAGCAAAATTAATGCAACGATCGCGTTCAATGGCGCGGTGCATACCTTCGGCTTCATCCTGTTCGTTGGGTGCGCCGGTCAATAAAACCAAAACATCGGAATACGCATCCAGTATGCGTTGCGCCAGTTCGACATACCTTTCCGGCATCCATCGACGCTGTATCAGTAACTCGCTGGCGTTCGGGTTGATCAGCACCACGCGCTGTTGATTCTCGTCAAAACTGGTATACGATTGTTTTATCAAACCACGCATTTTCTTCTGTGCGGCTTCTTCGACAACAATTTTTCGCAGCTTGATTTCTTCGTCTGATATTGCTGTCTTGGAGTAAGGTATTTCCGGGTGGTCTGTAGTCAGCGCATTAACCTGTGCGACAAAGTTCTTCGCAATATGGATATGAGGGTTATATGCTACACGATGAGTCAACATCTCACCGCGGTAGAGCCCTTCATTGTGAAAGCCATAAAAACCAATGCGATTTCGAGCGCCCGATAGTCCCGTTAGCAGGGCGGTGTATCGTGAAAAAAGTTCCATGTCGATCACGCTGTCGATGCGCTTGTGACGCGTCCACCATAGAAAGCGAAAAGTATCAAAAACAAGTGCAACAATATTTTTGTCGCTAATGGTAAAGATATTTTTCTCCGCCACCGTATTCAAAAGTTTCAGACTGGCTTTGTTGGAGGAAAAAATAGCAAAAAACAATTCAGCGCCAGTTTCGCGTTTGAGTTTCTGCATTGCCGGGTCAACCAGTATGGCGCTGCCCATTTCGGAGAGTTCGATAAACAGGACACGATGAGGCGAGGCCTGCGCAGGTTGTGTCAGGCGATCCATTAATTTGACCATGCCGGTGGCGATAAACGTCAGCGGCACTCCCGCGTAATAATCAATCTTACGCATTAAATTGACGTTCATTTGATTGCCCTTTTGTGTCTTTTTCCCAAAAGGAAAAAATACATTCCAGGTGTCGAAGCTGCAACAAGAATTAGTCCATAGATCAGGGATACGGAAAGAATGGGTGCTTTTTGTGCGCCTATAAGTAGAAATAACCCGATCATACCGGTTTCACGTACACCCCACCCTGCCAGTGATATAGGAATAATGGTCAGCAAAATTACCGGTGGGACAACGACGATATAAACCAGCAGGCCGTAATCCAGTCCCACTGACAAACCAATGAAATAAACGGTCATCATTGATAGCAGATGAATCACGATTGACAGTACAGACTGTGTGGCGATGGTTCGGCCACTGCGGTAAACCCGGCGCAGACGATGAGAAAGATCGTGGATCAGTTTAGTAATTTTATTTCTGGCCAGCCACTCAAGATTTCCGATCCATGCCAGAGTCAGTACGCCCGCGAAACCAAATACCGCCATACCAACAATGGCGTAATGCACCGCCGCATTCTTCTCCAGAAATATCGGATTGGCAAAAATGGCGGCAAGGTTGATCAACAGCAGTCCCAGAAGCCCGACAATCCGGTCGATAAATACACCATAGAATGCTTCACGCTTACCGCCACCCACTTTGGCTGTTTCAATAACACGCAGGGCATCGCCACCAATGCTGGTTGGCAGCGCCTGGTTGAAAAAAGTGCCTTTGAAATAACAGCGAATATAGAATGGCAGGTCTTTACCGAACGACAGTTCGCGCATAATCATGTGCCAGCGAATGGCGGCAATGAGTGCGCTGAGTATCTGTAGACCGAGAGCCGGGACTAGCAGCCACGGGTTGCTCGACTTAAAGACGCCAAGTACCTCGCGGAAATCAACGGCACGGAATATCAGTACAAACAGGCCCACCGAAACAATAATGCGAATGGCATGTTTGCCAAGCGAGTGACTGTTCTGCGGTCTGGTTTCTGCGTTATTGTTCAACGTAACTATTCAATCTTGTATCGAGATTTTGTTGCGGGAATGGATAATATCAGGATGGCGCTATTCCATTGTTGCTGGCCAGGTCCTTGTTCTAAACCTTTCTGGCACCGTTTTTCCCGGATGTCCCTTTCGATTTGTGGTAATTTCAATTACGAGCAAGTCCGGCGCGAAGCGCGGCGATTATACGGCATTGCACTAATTTTCCCAATCCATCTTTAATTTGGTGAACGTTTGAAACTGAAATTTCCCCGGATCCTGTCCCAATCGCCCTGGATCGGTCTGCTCCTGTCACTATTTTTGATAGGCAATGTAATCGCTCTGTTCTCGGTTGGTGTCCATCCCGACGAGGCCTATTACTGGGTTTGGTCAGAAAAACTGCAGGCAAGTTACTTTGACCATCCTCCCATGGTGGCGTGGATGATTCGCTTTTTCACCAGTATTTTTGGCGATCATCCGTGGGTGATTCGTCTCCCGGCGGTAGTTGCCTGGGTAGTCATCAACATGTCGGTGTATCTGATTGCGCGGGACGTATTTCCCCGGTATCGCATGGCGGGCTGGCTGGCGGTGCTGGTCACGACAAGCCTGCCGCTGTTTCAGGTCGGATTCCACATAGTGACACCTGATTCACCGTATTTGCTGTTTACGGCGCTGAGTTTTTGGGCGATCACTATGGCGCTGACTCGCGACCCACGCTGGTGGTTGCTGACTGGCCTATTCGGTGGCCTTTCCTTGCTGAGTAAATATATCGCAGTGCTATTTCCTGTGGCTATCTTTCTCGCATTGATAGCCAGCAAAAAGGGGCGAGCACATTTTCTGACTCCGTGGCCCTGGCTGGCGGTGGTCATTGCTGCTGTTGTGTTCAGCCCGGTTATTTACTGGAATGCGCAGCACGACTGGATTTCGTTTCTGTTTCAGCTGGGGCACGGTGTTAATCTGAAAAACGACCCCTCGGTGATGAATGTGCTGCTTTATGCTGGCAGTCAGCTGGTGATAGCGACACCATGGGTTTTTGTCGCCATACTTGTGGCGGCAGTGACAACTCGCTTGGTAATGAGCGACCATAAACCCGTGTACGGGGTGCTGGTATCTGGCTTTGGTGTGCCCCTGGTGTTTTTCGCGCTTACCGGGTTTACCATGATTAGTGGCGCCCACTGGCCTGCTGCTGCCTATATCCCCGGTTCGATATTGCTTGGCGGCGCGCTGGCGAAATGGTTATTTGTGAGTGATGAGCAGGCTTTGGAAGAAAATGGCCAACAGCGTCGATGGCTGGTAATTGCAATTGTTATCGCTGGCCTGCTGTCAATGTTACTCGCCAACATCGTGCGTTATCGAGGTAATACGCAGCTGGCCAACACCTTTGGCTGGCCGGAAACTGGTGTTGCCGTTAAAGAGATTTACGATAAGCAGCCAGCTGCAGGTACCTGCACCATTGCCACCCCGTACTGGGGCTTGTCAGCGGCAATCGCATTTGCACTCAATATGCCGCACCAGGTGCTGGTCTTGCCGGGCGGGAGGATCAGCCAATACGATCTTTGGCGCCAGGACGATAAAAATCGATCAAGACAGGAAAACTGCGTATTTGTCGTGATGTCCGACCAAGACGGAAACTTTCCCCAGAGAAGAGTGACCAGCGATGGCGCTGGCAATAGCAGTGGGTGGCAACTCAAGCGTGTGTATGAGGCATCTTCTCCCGTGCGAAGCCGATGGTTTGGTATCTATGTTCGCAACCAATTGCAGACTGACTAGTGGATTCCCCGAGTAGTCTCAACGAATTGATTTTTTTCTGGATTAACCAGGACGGTGGCCATCACTATGCCTGGCTGGATTCATTGATGGTTTTTCTGTCTGATGCGGCAAACGGCATCATACTATTGGCTCTAATCACGATTTTTGCATTTTGGCGCAGTGGTAAACCGGCATGGCGGATACTCGCTCTGATGGTAGTTCTGCTATTGCTCTCGGATTGGAGCGGGGCACAGCTCAAGCACTGGTTTATGACCGATCGTCCTTGCAGCACCCTTGAAGGAGTTCGACTGCTCGCAGCGTATTGTGGTCGTAACAGTTTTCCCTCTAACCATGCTGTCAACATGGCGGCAGTGGCGGCTTATCTCGGTTGGCACTATCGAGTCCTGATCGCGCCAATGGCCATCCTGGCTTTTCTTGTCGGTATTTCACGTATCTATGTCGGTGTGCACTATCCGGGGGATGTATTGTTCGGCTGGATCTGGGGCAGTTTGTTTGCCACTGCTTTTTACTGGATTTGCTGGCGGTTTGTGCCGACGCGATATCATCGCTGGCAAAAAATCCGAAAAGGATAAATATGCAGGAGGAAGAAAAACGGTAGTGGAAATATCCAGACAAACATTCATCAGAATTCTCGTCGCCGTAACGGCTATCAAGATTGTTTTTGCGTTCATCTTTCCCATCAAGAACGATGAAGCCTATTACGTTCTCTGGGCGCAGCATTTAAGCAGCGGTTACTACGATCATCCACCCATGATCGCCTGGTTATTGCGCCTGATGTCCTATGTATCCGGATCGATAGTCTGGTACCGCATGCTGGCTATCAGTGCCGGTCTGGTGGGCGTGTGGGTGATCTATCGTTTCGCGCTCCTGTTCTCGTCGGCACAAAATGCACGGTTTGCGGCAATGTTGTTCGTATTGTCGCCACTCTATATATTACTTTTCCTGATCAGTAACGACGCGCCATTGCTGTTGTTCTCATCGCTAGGCGTATTGTTGTTTTACCTGGCAGTTGAAAAAGAACAGCGATTGTATGCACTTGGCAGTGGTGTTTTGCTCGGCGCAGCATTCTTGAGTAAATATCTGGTGGCGCCATTAGGGATCGCCATTGCGATTTATTCCCTTGCATGGTCACCGCGCAAGCGCTGGCCTTATCTGGCGCTGGCGACTCTGGGGGCGTTGCCGTTTCTGTTGCAGCACCTGTACTACAATTATACTCACGACTGGAACACGCTGAATTTCCATTTCTTTCTGCGCAATGCCGGAGCCAGTGCCAGTTTCTCCACCCTGCTGTTTTATTTCCTTGGCCTGTTGTTGATGATGACTCCCTGGGCGGTCGGTTATCTCGCCACCCAGCGTAAATTACTGGCCGAAAAGCAGTATCGTTACCTGTTAGTAATAGTGTTTACGAGCACGCTATTGTTTGCCCTGGCGTCGCTCAAGACCGTAATCGGTCTTCATTTCTTCCTGGTGTTCGCGCCTTACTTATTCGCATTGTACGCAATTATTGAGGCGCCCAGGGTTCGAAAATGGTTGTTGTGGCTAAGTGGTGCTTATGCGGTTCTGTGGATCGGCTTACTCGTGGGTCTGGCGGTGTTCCCGCTCGACAGGATGCAGGGGTGGAAATACCATGCCGACTTTGTGCTTGGACTGTCACCAAAATCCGTGTGTGAACAGATCGCCCCCTGGTCAAGATATCCATTATTCAGTGACTATTATGCGACTGCCGCTATTCTCAGTTACGAATGTGATCGGGAGGTTAACGTTTTATTCAGTGGGTCGCGTTATGGTCGTGAATTCGACCGCTGGACTGATTTCGAATCACTTGATGGCAAGACCATAGTAATCGTCTCCGTAGGGAGAGACAGAGAGAAAAACTGGCTTCAATACTTCAGGCGTTCGCGCACCGAAATAATACTGGTACGGGGCGCGCCGTTCACAATTCTCGTTGGTGAAGGGTTTAAGTTTGGGTTGTACCGCGAAAAGGTATTGAACATGATAAAGAAACGGTATTATCAACCGCCTGCATGGCTGCCGAGGCCGTATGTCCCATTGTCTAAAAGTAATGCTACTGATTGAAGTGAGTTGAATAAGGAATGAGAACCCTGACCATTATTCCGACCTATAACGAAAAGGAAAATATCGAGCCAATTGTTCGGCGGGTGCTGGAGACTGATTCAAGTGTCGAAGTGCTGGTGGTAGACGACAACTCACCGGATGGTACAGGCGAAATTGTTGACCGGATGATTGAATCAGAATCAAGAATCCATGTACTGCATCGTAGCGGCAAGCAGGGTTTGGGCAAGGCTTACATTGCCGGGTTCAAGAAAGCGATAGAAATGGGGGTGGATCGGGTTATCCAGATGGATGCCGATTTTTCACATAATCCTTCCTATCTGCCAGATATGCTGAAGGCGTCTGATAGCTACGATGTTGTGATTGGCTCACGCTATATGAATGGCAATATCAGCGTAGTGAACTGGCCGTTGTCGCGGCTGATACTTTCCTATTTCGCCAATATCTATGCGCGTTGGGTGACCGGATTGCCCGTATTCGATGTCACCGGGGGATTTAAAGTGATCCGTACGGACGTTCTCAGAAATATCAATCTCGACAAGATCAGCTCCAACGGATATGCCTTCCAGATCGAGATAAATTATATATTCAACAAAAAGGGTTTCTCAATTACAGAGATCCCGATCATATTTACCGACCGTGAGGGCGGTGTATCAAAGATGTCACGTCGCATAATGCTGGAAGCGGTATTCAAAATCTGGCTTTACCGATTCCGCAAATATTGAACCCACAGTAAACACGTCAATGTCACTGGCAAATGGACCCGCTCGACCCACCTATTGAAATTCAAACAGGCAGTGACCCCGTTGCTAGCGTAATCTGGCTGCACGGTCTTGGCGCCGACGGCCATGATTTCGAGGCCATTGTTCCTGAATTAAAATTGCCTGAGTCTTTGGCGATCCGTTTCGTTTTTCCGAATGCGCCGATGCGGTCCATTACCATCAACGGTGGCATGGTGATGCGGGGATGGTATGACATCATGCCGGACGAAAACGGGTTCCGCGAGAATAACGATGATATTCAGGATGCCTCAGCCGCGATTCGGTCGCTGATCGAGCGTGAGCAAGAACGCGGTATACCGGCCAGTCGTATTATTCTTGCCGGCTTCTCCCAGGGGGGCGCGGTTGCGCTTTATACCGGGCTCGGCCTCGATGAACCCCTGGCAGGCATTATGGTGCTTTCTGCCTATGTGCCGATGATCGACTCGGTTGATAGCTGGATGTCTGTCAGCACCAAATCGGTGCCTGTCTTCCAGGCCCATGGCCAGCTTGATCCGCTGGTTGCATTAAGTCGTGCCGAGAAATCTCTATCTGTGTTGAAACAGCAAGGGCTGCAGGTTGAATGGCAC
>JBGMQT010000059.1:0-13338 GCA_048060695.1 Acidiferrobacterales bacterium | reverse complement strand
CCAGGACGGCAATGTTTTTGATCGAGTGGTTTTTTGCCAGGTAATAGGCAGTGGCCAGGCCATGACCACCAGCCCCAATAATGACCACATCGTAGTTTTTCTTTGGCTCGGGCGAGCGCCAGACAACCGGCCATCCCTTATGCCCACCAAGTGCCTGTCGTGCAAGTGATAGAGATGAATACGCTTTCAATTCGACCAATCCTGTCCGTATTCAAGCAGGCGCGTGAAGGGTGGAAACTTGTTACTGTTATCAAAAGGCATGTTGATTCTTCATCCAGCGTATAACTATGATATGAAAAATCCCTCAAAAGCGGTGCCTTCTTTCCGAATGCCAGAAGAAAGTCGTTCCACAAGCCGGAATTATATGCACAAAGTTGGCATTCTTACAATTTTAAATTCACCTATTATATATTGTACAATACTTCCAGTGTTAATTTAAAAAATAACGTTGTGCCTGACAAAGCATTATAAAATTGAATAATCTATAGGTTCCATGTGAATTTTTAGCGTTCCTATTCGCTCAAATTCAACATAAATTGATTCGATGGTGTACATTGTATAGTATCTCCAGTTCAATCATTGTAAGGCCATGTCTCAAGACCGTGAATGGCGTTACGGATGTCCATGGTCAGGTTGACGGATTCAACTTTCTGCTTGCCCTCAAAATCATATAGGCTGATGGTTGACGGCGAAGAACCGCCGGCCACCAATCTGTTACCTGCGGGACAAAGACCGCGGCCGAAGCCCTGACGCGCAATATTCGTCTCATCGAAACCGGCGAATTCGATGTCAGAGTCGTCATACGTCGCTATCTTGAATGCAATATCTTCACCATCACGGCTTGTGTAGCGTATGCAGTCATTTTCTGTGTCATTGAACAGGATCCCTTCGCGATACGGGCGCGCGTTGTGGGCGCCGGATGGCAGCGAGCAGACTTTGGACACCTCCATTTTGCCATTGATATGCAAGAGGGCATTTGTGCGCAGGCCGCTCAGATATATCCCGGTGCTGTCGACGTGGACCATATTGATGTGAAAATTATTCACGGGTCTTGGACCCATGTTCGAGCGGGGGTTGAATGTATGGCCGGCCCAATGATCGTACTGCCATTGCAGATGGAAGCCCCAGACAAATTTTTTCTTCCCCAGATCGAAAGCGAGCAGGCTATCAAAACCCGTTGATGTCAGGAAAACCATCTGCTCGAATACGCAAATCTCATGGCAGTGCTTCAGATAGTGGAGCTTATTGGAAGTCTTCAATTTGAAGCTGCGGTCGAAACGAAAAAGTTCATCACTTGCAGCGATCAGGATATCGTCACCGCCGAATGCAATACCGCGGAGGCCGCGGTCACCACCGCGGCCCTCGAAGTCTATCTTACCCGTATCCCAGTCGATCAGCTGCACGACATCGCGTTTCTCAAAATCGACCTTAAATACACCGCCGTGACTCTCGCCTTGCCGGCTGCCACGAACAACGGATGTCGCGATAAGCGTTGGTAGTCTAATTGTCATGCATATGTCAACATGTGGGATCCCAGAAGAGGTATCGCATAAGTTACACTGGTCTGCAATAAACGGTAAACTCAATCCCAACCATAATTCTTATCAATCAAGCGATATAGCTGCAGATTGTGGGGCTCAAAAAAGTCAGCCAATATTCTGCGAGTAGCAATATCCATGGCGGGATAAGCCTGTGGCATCTTCAAGGCGTTACCGGCCCCGGCATCCCAACTGCGCTGCAGTTGACCTGCTGACTGGAAATCAAAAGGTTCAAGCTGTAAAAATTCTGTGACTTCATTCATCGTGTCTGCTTCGTTTTCAAAAAAGTACTCGGACGGAATGATCATCAGCTGTTGGCGGGGGAACAGGCGTAGCCAACGATGCAACTGATCGTGATAGAGCGAACGAAACACATAACTTTGGAAATAGTAATCTCTCAGGTCCAGGTCGTCGATAAGTCTTCTTTTGGGCCAGCCTTGTTCATGCTTAGTCACACAGATGGGTGATCCATCGATTGCCGAGTAACACAATTTCGATTCGCCAGCAGTACTGAGAAAACCTCTCTCGTGTGCTGCGAGCAATTCAGGGATTTCATCCATTTCTCTGCGTACAATTTCTTCAAACGAGCACTCTTTCTCCAGGCCAGCCATTTTTGACATCATATAATGCGAATAGGCGCGATCAACGGGGTTTCTCAACAGGACGAAAATCTTGAGCGCCGGCAAATTTGCCTGGATGCGTCGTGGCGCAAGGGGGTGAACCAATGATGATGTTGAGAATTCGCCACTGACATACTGGCCAGGCCCAGGTCTGGAAATCGGCGATTCATTGACAAAGAAATCCTGATACCTGGCGGGAAATCTGTGCCAGGACCAGTAGTTAGGTTCCTTCGGGCCTGGAACTTTAACCTGAGGATGAGCAGAAACGTACCGGGCAAAAGAAGTGCTACCGCACTTCATTCCACCCACCAGCATGAATTCCGGTCGCGTTCTGCCATCGACCAATGCGAAGCGTGGATCATCAAGGGCAAGAGGGTGGTATTGATCTGCATTCATGTGATGTGCAATGAACCTTGAAACTGAAATCTGTCTGGCCCAGCATAGTGGGCTTTACTATTTTGGCTACTCCGTCTTATGATAACTCGCTCTTATCTAAATGTAAGTGTCTGTTGACCCCTATCGTAAGGTGACATCGGCGGATACTCGCTTGACGAATGGGATGAAACATCCAGGCACTCATTTATACACGGACGGTGCGAATCTATGGACACCAGCAGTAAAACGCAAGAGATGGCTTTGGCGCGTACAACAGCGAGACCGTTCACCAAGGTTGAACCGCTACCGCCCCCCGTGGCAACTTACACGGTATCCGCGCGCGGCAAACCCCGGGATGCGCCTGTACTCGCTTACCTTAGAAAGAACTATGGCAATGTGCCATTAAATGAAATTGACAGTTTGTTCGGATTTGTTGAAAGGAGCAATCTTTACGGTGGGCGGGCGTTCACATCGCGTGAACTGTCTGAGCAGGATGTAACACAACTCAACAGCGCGGGCATCGGCATTCGCTTACCCATGTCGAACCACTTTGCCGAGCGTGAGGAGTACGAGAACAATCGGCCACTGCTGCAAAAATATCATCGTCCATGTAATTCCGTCATCGTTACAAACGACGATCTTGCAAGATGGATTCAACAGGACTTTCCTAAATACCATGTTGACGCAAGTGTTATCAAGAATATCAACACCCATCAAAAAATCGAAAAAGCCCTGAAGTTGTACGATTCAGTCGTGCTGCCAATGAATCTGAACGAGGATTTCGAATTTCTTGAGAAAATAGAGGCAAAAGACCGGATCACGCTTTTCGCCAACGCTGGCTGTGCGCTGACCTGCCCATCGAAGCTCTGTTACCGGTCACTTTCAATCATCAACAAAGGTAAGGGCGGTGAGTTTCAGTGTGTGTTGATGTTCAAGGAACGCGACTTGAAGGGCATGGTGGACTTTCCGCTGCGACCTTACATCGACCTTGGGTATCACCGCTTCAAGCTGTTGCGGTGCCGCCCCAACGGTTTGACTGGTTATTAGGCCCTAGATGGATATCGACGCACCACTGCGCGAACTCGGCGCTATCGACACAACGGCTCTGAGTGCGGCCGTCCTCAGCCAGAAAGACGCCGTCTGGTTTGAGGACGAATCCCGTCAAAAAACGTTTTATATGCACGACCAGACCCGGTCGATCATACTGGTTTTCATCGATGACAGGAAATGGCCTGATCGCGACGTGCGTAAGGGTCCTGGGTGGGATCGATTGGCGGACGTCGCCGTGCCGGTCATGCAAGAAATCATCAAAAAACACTATCCGGAGGGTGGCGAGGTCATTCGTGCAGTGGCAGCCGGGCTTAAGGCTGGCGGGATTATCAAGCCGCATGTTGATATTCACCCATCGTTTCACTGTGCTCATCGTATCCATGTGCCAATTACGACGAATCCAAAAGTCTGGTTCACGATCGATGGCCGGCCGTACCAGTTCAAAGTCGGGCAGGCTTACGAGATAAACAACCAAGAACAGCATAGCGTGGTAAATCGGGGAACCGAGGACAGGATCACCTTCATATTCGACTACATTCCACCAGCTTCTGTAGCAACTCTTCAATAATAGTAGGAGGTTCGGGGTATGCGTACAAAACGTGTCCTAATCATCGGGGGCTGCTTAGCGGGCTGGAATCCTGTATGACATTTAAAGACTCACTGAAAACGAAGAATTTCGTAGTGACTGCCCATGTAAACCTGGCGCAGGCACCGGACGCTGAATCGTTGAACCGGCAAGGTGAGATCCTTCGCCCGGTGGTCGATGCCGTGCAGCTGACTGATACTACCCAATTACATATGTCGGGCATTGCCGCTGCGGCGATACTGACACAGAAAGGCATAGATCCGATCGTTCATATGAACTGCCGTGATCGAAATCGCATCGCGCTGCAGAAAGATTTTCTTGGCGCAGCTGCTCTTGGAGTGACCAGTGTATTGGTGATGCGTGGCAAGAAGATTCCGGATAGCGGAAAGCTCGGAGCGCGCAACGTCTTTGACACACCCGCGCTGGAATTCATGGCGTACATGCAGACTTTGAAATATTCCGAAAGCACTGCGCTCGTTTCTGACTTTCTCGTTGGAGCCAGCGCTGAAATATTTGCTCCGGACGCAGACTGGACGCCTAAGAATCTGGTCCGAAAATGCGATGCCGGCGCCAATTTTGTTCAGATGCAGCTTTGCTTCGATATGAATGTGGTGCGCAATTACATGGCCCACATGATTGCGTCGAAGCTGACTCACAGGCTGGCATTCTTGATGGCGTTGTCACCCTTGCCGTCTGCCGATGTAGCACGCTGGATGCGGGATAACGTCAAGGGCGCATTAGTACCGGACTCTATTATCGAACGCATGGAGCAGGCGTCTGATCCGGAACGCGAGGGCATCAATATATGCGCCGAATTGCTGCGTGAGTTGACCACGATTCCAGGTGTCTCCGGCGCCAACCTTTTGACCATGGGTAAACTCGAAACCATACCGGCTGCGATCGTCGCCTCTGGCGTGCGTACGCAGTAATGCGCTAACGTATGTATACGATGCACGACACCAAGTCTGGAGAAGATCGATTTCCCAAGAAGTAGAACAGAGAAAACTTTTTCAGCAGGCACAGGCGTTTCTGCAGACCGGCGAGGCTGAATCAGCGAAGGCCATCTGCACCGAGGCGCTGGGCCGGTACCCTGAGGATGCCAATTTCCTGTGCCTGTCGGCTCGTGTACTGCTAAAACTGAAAAAATTCGATGAGGCGAACACGCAAATCAAACGTGCACTTTCCATCTTTCCGGAGTTTGCAAGCCCATACGGAGTGCGTGGCGAACTGTTGCTTGCTCAAGGCCAACCAAGCACTGCGATTGAAGCCTTTCAAAAGTCCCTGGAAATCGACCCAAAACAGCAACGAATACGCATGAAACTAGTGGAAGTGCTGATGTATTTGGGCCGCGTGGAAGAGGCCCGGGCGATAAAGGAGGAGTTTATTGAGTCCAGTCAGGACAACAAGGATATCGCCAGGGCAGCGGAGTTGGAAATAGAAGAAAAATACGAAGAAGCGGAGGAAATCTACAGGCAGATTCTGATTCGCAATCCTGACAATGTTTCTACGATGCGCTTGTGGGCCCGGCTCGGTCGTGAGCAAAAACGGTACCCCGGCGCGGAAGTACTGTTGCTGCAGGCAGTCAAGGTGGCGCCAGGTTTCAAACATGCCTGGGCTGACCTGTGCAGCGTACAGTTCGAGCAGGAGAAATACGACGACACTATCGAGAGCGCGAAGCGGCTTATCAAACTGAAACCTGGCGCAACTGATGGCCATATGTGGCTGGCGGTTGCCGCTGCCTCCGCCGGGCGTCACCCTGATGCGCTCGAAGCTTTTAACAAGGTACTTAAAATTGCACCGGATCATGTCGGGGCATGGTGCGGTAAGGGAAATGCATATCGCACGATCGGAGACCAGGGCAGCTCAATTACCGCCTTTAGAAAAAGCTTGCAGGCGAACCCGCTGCATGTCGAAGCGTACTGGAGCCTGGCGAATCTGAAGACATTCCGTTTCGAGAATTCAGAAGTTGACGATATGCTGGCGTTGCTCGGTGATGAACGCATCCCGCCCGAGGGTCAGGTGCAATTGAACAATGCGCTCGGCCTGGAGTTCGAAAGCCGCAAGGAATACAACCGGGCCTTCGGGTTCATCGAACGCGGCAACATACTGCGGCGTAGTCAGGAGTTCTATGACCGTGTTGAGAACGAAGAGAAAATTGACCTTACAATTAAGGCTTTTGCGCGGCAGTTTCTTGCAGACAACGCCGGCCATGGCGACCCTGAGCCCGCCCCGATATTTATTGTTGGCCTGCCACGGTCCGGTTCAACTCTGCTGGAGCAAATACTCTCCAGTCACTCCATCGTGGATGGAACCTTCGAATTAGGCGATCTTGGAAGAACGATCCGGTCTCGCCCGAGATTGATTAGGCCCCCCGCTCGCTACCCGACATCTATAGCGGACATTGAAGCAAATGGGTTCAAACGTCTTGGCAGTGAGTATATCGAGCGCACCCGCCGACATCGCGGCAGCCGTCCGTTTTTCACGGACAAGAATCCGAATAACTTTGTGCATGTTGGCCTAATACACTTAATCCTTCCCAACGCGAAAATCATCAATGCCAGGCGTCACCCGCTGGACAGTTGCTTTGGCAGCTACAAGCAGCTATTCGCCCAGGGCCAGCAGTTTACCTATGACCTGGTAGAACTTGGCGAATACTACCTACAGTATCAGCGACTGATGGATCACTGGCACAAAATCCTGCCCGGTAAGGTGCTCGACGTCCAGTACGAAGATGTGGTTGCGGACCTCGAGGGCCAGGTAAGGCGAATCCTCGAGTACTGCGAGCTCGATTGGGAAGAGTCGTGCCTCAGGTTTCATGAAACCAACCGATCAGTTAAAACGGCAAGTTCGGAGCAAGTGCGGCAGCCGCTATACTCAAGCGCCGTCCATACCTGGCGACACTACGAGCCTCACTTGGGCGCCTTGATCGAAGTACTCGAACCGCTGTTGGTGAACTTACCTGGGCGAGAGCGTCCGGCCAGTATGGGCGGCTCCGCAAGCTGAACAAAATCTCAACAAGACGCTTTTGCATCAAAAAATCCGCTAAAACCTGCCCAGGTTCCGACCCTGTACAATGTACACCGACTGTGAAATTTCAATGGTAATAGAGTGAAATTAATCAATCAAATTTTTTCGTAGAGCCCAGAACCCTTGTTTTAGGGGTGCAATTTGTCACTTACTCATGAAGACTTAAAGGGATGATGGAATTAGTGATGTTATATAATGTATAATATTATAATTCTTTTTTGTTAATTTATTGGTAATAGTGCGCCTTTTGTGCCTATACTATAGATCGTGGGTTTCCGTCTAGCAGGCTCGGGGCCAGACTCTGTTGGGCGCCTTAATCTAGTTATGAGGAACTTATGCATGAGTCAGAATAAAAAAGCGCACGAGAATCAATTATCCCTCACCCCCATCGCAGCAGCCATCTCCGCCGCGATTGCCCCACCAACCGCCGCCTTGGCACAGGACGGGGACAACGTGCCCCAACTCGAAGAGATCATTGTTACGGCGACCAAAGTCGACGCGAATGTCCAAGCCATTCCCTCCAGTGTTCAGGCTATTCCTGAATCTATGCTCAAGGAAATAGGCGCCCAGATTACGGCGGACTACACACGCTTCATGCCCGCCGTAAACTGGATTAATTTTAATAATGGAGGCAGCAACACTGTCGTCTTCCGTGGTATTGCCACGACTACGACCGGTTACACCGGCACACAGAGTTCCTCGGTCTACCTCGATGAAATACCAATCACTGCGACGGACGGCTCGCAGCCGGACATTCGCATGTTGGATGTCGCACGCGTGGAAGCATTGTCAGGACCACAGGGCACGCTGTTCGGCGCCGCCGCACAAGCCGGTACCCTGCGCATCATAACCAACAAGCCGGATACGAGCCGCTTCGAGGCGAGTGTTGAAGCAACGTTGCGCACTGGCGAAACCAGTGACCCGAGTTATCAAGTTACCGGTGTGTTCAACATACCGTTAATCCAAGATGTATTTGCCGTTCGCCTGGCGATACAGTCTGCAACAGATGGCGGCTTCATTGACAACGTGCCGGGCCACACGCCAGATACATTTTATGGCGTACACAGGGATGACGCTGATTGGGGAGTTTACCGACAGGGATGGGGCACTTATCGAAATGATAACGTCGTCGAGGATAACTGGAATTCAGCCGATTCCATTCTCTACAGGATTTCGGCGCGCTGGGACATCAATGAAAATTGGTCGGCGACGCTTGCGTATCACTCCGGGGATACCGATTCGCAGGGGAATAACGCCTACAATCCCTACGTTGGCGATCTTCAGACGATAGGTTTCGTCAAGAACACCTCGAAGTCGGAGTGGGACGTTACGGCGCTGACGATTGAGGCTGATCTTGGTTTCGCCCAGTTCGTGTCGGCGACAAGCTTCTACGAGAACCAACGCACCTATCAGATCGACAATACGCTGTACTACAAGTATTACAACCTGGCATCTTATTGTGAGGATGCCGGCGAGTTTATCCCCGGCTATTATTGGTACTGGGAAAATACCACCACCGGCCGGGCAATTTATAGTCCGGTCTACTGTGTCACCCCCGTGGGGGGGGATCCTGTATTTGGTCCAACGCAGATACCTGATATGGCCGGTGTTGGCGAAGGACCGAATTGGCAGGAGAGATTTACACAGGAAATCCGGCTGTCGTACCAGGGCGAGAAGTTCGACTGGCTGGCTGGTCTGTACTATGAGGAGTCTAATGATAGCTGGAACTCTGTCTGGATGAAGGATGCATTCAGGCCTTATAACGAGTCCATGTCTTATGCGTTTATCTCAGATTGTGCCAATGGGGGAGAAACAGGCGGGTGGCAATGCAATAGCAATCCCTGGGGAGTCATGGGAACCCCTGACCGGAGCGAGGAAATACTCGCCGCATTGCAAGACGCTGACCATTACTGGGATTCGCGTGATGACACCGACTGGAAAACGAAAGCCATCTTTGGCGAGTTCACCTGGCACATCACAGACCAGTGGAATGCAACGGTCGGTGGTCGTTGGTTTGAAACCCACAACGATAAACTTTACCTCAAGTACATCGCCGGGCACAAAGGGGCCAATGACAGGAATGAAGGTGGCTTTATCCAGAATCGCTGGCAAGGTAACGACATCGTCCAAAGTGCAACAATCTCTGAATTCGTGCCGAAGTTCAGCCTCGACTACCAAATCGATGACAACAAAATGGTGTATGCGACTTACACCGAGGGTTACAGGACGGGTGGCATCAACCGCGCCAATAAGAATGCCATGTGGGATCGAACCGTTTTTGGCCAGGTGTGGGATCCGGACAAACTCAAGAACTACGAGGTGGGCCTGAAGTCCCGTTGGGCCGACAATACCGTGCAGTTCAACTTGACCTTTTTCTACATGGATTGGCAGAACTTTCAGCACGAACTTGTTGATCCCAGCGTTGGTGACTGCGTCTATCCCGAAGAGGAGCCCACATGCAAACCCCCTCTAGGCGAAACTCGCGCCGACGGGTCGGATAGTAAGCAAGCTCTCCCCTGGATATCTATTGTAGGCAATGTAGGCGACGCTTTTTCCAAGGGATTCCAAATGGATTTCGACTGGGTTCCGGCGGACCGTTGGATGCTTGGTGCAAACGCCATGTATGTTAAGAAAGAGCTCGATAGCATACCACCCGATGAAGCATCCGGTCTCGAAGTGGGCCAGCAGTTGCCCCTCACACCGAAATGGCAGGGATCGGCATGGGCTACTTACACATGGCCGGTGGAGTTTATCCCGGGTGCCGAGATGTTTATCCGGGGCCAGGCTTCATACACGGGTAAAACGCATACCAAGTTGATCCCGGCAGGCCTGGACACGGCTTCTCCGTCGTTCATCAATGACGCATATACCCTTGCTGACCTGCGTCTTGGCCTGACCTCGGCCGATGGTTCGTGGCAAATTGACCTGTTTGTCAACAATGTCACCGATGAACGGGCACAGATCTTTCAAGGCAGCGCCACTGGCGCCTGGCAGTGGGGCAGATCGGGCGAGTACGAGCACGGGCACAATGTGTACACAGTCCGGCCACGGGAATTCGGCATTCGTTTTTCCGCCCGATGGGGTGAGTGACCGTAATCTGACAAAAAGTTTCTCCCGGCATATATAAAGAGAAAGCCCCGCCGATGCGGGGCTTTCCATGAGGTCTGTCAACACTTGCTTATTAATATTCAGAAATCATGTGCATGAGCATCCCTTGTGCCACAGCTCATTCATGCGGTCACAGTTTTTCCGCGAACTCGATATTCTCCTTTACAAGCCTCTTGTCGCTTCCCAGGGCGTAGTGTTTTGACATGTCGGGAGAATAGCGACTTGCGGGCGGGTTTTTACCCAGGGCTTCAGCCATTGCCCGAATGTGATGCGGTCCGGCGCCGCAACAGACGCCTTGATACCGCACGCCCAGTGCCGGCGCCTTTTTGGCAAACTCCGCAATCTCGTAACGATTACAAGCCAGGGCATCCAGGGCAGTGGGGAAAGGGCGGTCCGGGATACAATCGCAGCCGGAATCGGTCATGGCCTGAAAGTTGACTTCCTTCTCAGTGGTACGGTAAGGGACCGGGAGAGCAGCCAGTGGGCCTTCAACTTCTTTACTGATCTCTTCCAGCAACGGCAACATGGTGTTGGGGCCACGGATACAATTTATTCCAACCACATCCGCCCCTGCGTCTTTCAGGCGTTGACAGTGTCAACACCGGTTTAAAATTGACCCCCCTGGTTTAATATTCTGATCCATTTCTCAAGCGCCTAGGAACCGGTTGATGGTTGTTGTACCAGCCCAAGAACGCCAGCCTTTCTTTTATCTTTAAGTCGATAACTTTCACCCTTAATCTGAATCAGGTGTGCGTGGTGCATCAAACGATCCAGCATGGCTGCAGTGAGTGCGCTGTTGCCAGCAAAGGTCACATCCCATTCCCCGAAAGAGAAAATCGGCAACATCAGGGACGGGATGTAGAGAAATATCAGGTAAAAAACCACATAGACGAAAGCGGGTCGAAACGGTGTCCTTCAGTGCTGGTCGGTTCTTTCGCGGCTATAACGATATCCATCTCACGACGCCTGACCGTGCCCCACCGCGAGAACCAGATAAAGGCACAGGCGATGGCCGTGACCGCAATCATCATGATGAGTGTCAGCGCCGCACCCAGCGGCCAGTTGTTGGCCTCACCAAACTGGGCCGCGATGATCTGGCCGAACATCATGCCCTTGCATATTGCCTCATTTAGAAATGCGGCCAGGTTAATTGTCGTCTAATACCGGTCACCGCATCCTATCGCGGCGGAGATTGAGTTGGCAGCGTCCATAACATCCGTCGCGCACTGCGTCATGACTTCTTCGGTCAAGCGGTTAGAAGGACCGGCCACGCTGGTCGCCGCGGCAACCTCGCCCAATCCGTTGAAAATCGCCGCGGCGATACCATTCACGCCTGCCTCGTTTTCCTCTCGATCGAGGGCGTATCCCTGTTCACGAAACTGGGCCAGTTCCGCCTCGAGGGTTGCGCAAACCGAGCCGGTACTACCTCGAATGCACGTCCTGTTCGAGAAATCCAAGCGTGACGAGTGACGCAATAAGATTGAAAGCCGTTGTCTTGTTGAGCGCTGTCGCCCGGCTGATCTCGCCCAGACTAAGGCCCGCCTCACCACCAGCGGCAATCACGTCAATGATCGCGCTGGCGCGCCCCAATGCCTGGATCCGCACGGATTGCGGAGTTTTCGATACAGGCCCCATCTCAAGTGGCTCCATAAGTTATATAATGTATAACATACTTTTATCCTCACAAGATTGCAACTATAATTGACAAAGTTCAATAAAATAGACCAATCTCTGGGCTATACGTATATCATTAACGTGCTGGTTCACCATCTTGTTAGGTGATTTGTATGAAGATAGTTTGTTAATGGTGTATATTGTATAGTATCAGGAAAAGGACGCAATCAATATGGCAGACATTGTAATGGAAGCAACGATCATCTTCGATTCGCACGTTCCCAACGCGCTGCGACGGGCCCTGGAGTACGCAGGAGAAGATGGCTTCGTGGCATCGATGCCGCAGTTGCTTCACGCCCGGGCAAATGCCTCCTACGACAATATCATCTGGAACACCTGGTTCACGTCGAATTCAGAGGAAAGCGTGGTCACGACTCCGCAGGGAAATCATGTCGTGGTGGCAGTCCATGGTGGCGGTATATTTGCATCGCCCGAGCGCTTCGAGAGGGTATACCGCGCCAGCGTGGACCGTTCGAACACCGATGGTTTTACCGGGCAATATGCCGGCAAGATCAGTGCCATGGAAGCCCGCGACGTACTCGAGGGCAGACTCCCCGACGGCACGGAAATACCAATCTATCCGTTCGGCGAATTCAAGCGGGGCATCGCGGACTTGCCGATGCGTTATGGCGTTGTCCTGGATGTGGAGATCGCGAGAAAATCGACTCGGGGGTACGACCCGTTCGATGTCCTGAAGGATGAACCGAACATGATCGTTCGCGCCGGTGGGGTCGAAGCGAATGCGGCGTATCTCGATAAAGCGCGAGACCGGCACAACACCAGGATAATGGGGAACTGGCACCCGTACAACAGGATCGATCTGAATCAGCCCCAGACTCGCATACCGTTCCTGGCCGGCAACGAAGGTGGTGTGTGCACCGAGGACGATGACGACGACGACTATGGTTATGACGCGGAATACGGCATGGGTGGCGACGCCTGTATCCACAACATGGCCCGCTACGTCGCGGTTGCGCCGCGGAATGTGTCGACGAGTTTGCGCTACCTGGACTTCGGGAATTGAGCGAAGAATATTTCTGAATCATGGAAAACAGATGACATCACTCAATTTATTGGAACGGCTCGATCAAGGTCCTGTGATTTGCGCTGAAGGCTATGTCTTTGAAATGGAACGGCGAGGGTACGTGCAGGCCGGGGCGTATGTACCGGAGGTTGTGCTGGATCACCCCCACGCTGTCACGGAATTGCACCGGGAGTTCATGTATGCCGGTTCGGATGTGATTGAAGCCTTCACATATTATGCTCATCGCGACAAACTTAAAATCATCGGGCGTGAAGACGAGTTGGAGGAAATCAACCGCACCGCCTTGAAGCTGGCCAAACAGGTCGCCCGGGAAGG
>JBGMQT010000058.1:3236-13566 GCA_048060695.1 Acidiferrobacterales bacterium | reverse complement strand
TTGAAAAGGCAATGGGATGTAAAGTAGGGCAGGCCAGGCGAGGACGGCCTGCACAAGTATTAAAAGGGTACTGACCCCTTTTACTTACCTTTTACTTATACGGTTTTCTAATACAGTTTGCCCTCTATCAAATCCTTCTGTTTCTCTAATTCCTCAACGAGAAAATCCCGGAAAATGCGTACCCGGGCGGTGGTTCGCAGGTCAACATGGGAAAGCACCCATAAGGCCGGGCCGGGTTCGACGTGTCGCGCCGGGATACGGTGCAGTTTGGGGTCGGGGTCGCCGAGCACACAGGGCAACCTTGCAATGCCGATTCCTTCACGGGCCATGCCCAGCATAACGGGGATCGAGGTCGTGCGGTAAATGCGCTGCGAGTTTGGGAAACTTTTTTCGATCCAGGGCGGGCGCGTGTGACCGTCACCAACCCAGGTGACACAAGGAATATCGGCTGCGTCGGGCCCAGACGCAACCTGTTCCTTGAGCGTCTGTGTTCCATAGATGGCAAAAGCAATCTGGGTGATGCGTTTGCCCACCAGGTTAGGTGGCGGTTGGTCGGTACCGCGTAGTGCTACGTCCGCCTCCCGGGCAGCGAGATTGAGTTCGTCCGCCGTGGCGACCATTTCCAGGTTGACCTCGGGATAACGCTGAATAAATTTGCGCACGGCAGGCAACACCAACCTGTCGGCGCAGTGGTCCGCGGCCGTTACACGTAACAAACCACTCAGTTCATGACTATCAGCCAGTATCTGACGCTCGATGTTATTGGCATCCTCGGCCATGGATTCAGCAAACGCGACAATGCGCTCACCGACAGGTGTAATAACCCATCCGTTATTTGAGCGCTCAAACAAATCCTTGCCAAGCTGATTCTCTAGCGCTGAAATTCGCCGGTAAACGGTGGTGTGGTTGACGCCCAGTCGAACAGCCGCCTGAGTCGCCGAACCGGATCGCACAACCTCCAGAAAGTGTCGGACATCATCCCAGCCTAATGTGTGCATATTTGCAATTAACTTGTGCAGTATTACTAATTTACTTGCGTTATCGCATAATATATCTTGGTTTTCAGCGTTTTACAAATCAAGCTATTGAGGTGTTTATGAAAAAGAAAATCGTACTGGTCACCGGCGCGACGGGTTTTCTGGGAAGCCATGTTCTCGAAGCGCTCATGTCAAACAAGGACATCAATCTCATTGCGGCCTGCCGCAATCCGTCGAAACTCCTGCCTGGTTTTACCGGTGAGGTACGGCAAGGGGATCTGAATGACAGCAGCTACATCAGGCAGATCACGCAGGATGTAGACGTCATTTGTCACACGGCGGCCTGGACCAGCTTGTGGGCACACAGAAAAGAAGAACAACGTTTTTATCGTAAACCCACCATTGCGTTGATTGACGCCGCTGTTGAAGCAAAGGTTCAGCGGTTCATTTTCGATAGCAGTGTGGTGGTGACAGGCCCCCGTCGCGATGGCACACCCGTTGGTGACCATGAGACCGCAAAACATCCAGGGCTCTGGCCGCATATGGATATCGTGGTCGATATTGAGAACACCATGCGCAAGCAATCAGGTGGGGAAACAACCATGGTTGCGTTGCGCTGCGGTCACTTTGCCGGTGAAAGATTCAATCTAGGACTACTGTCGCTGTTGATACCGAGGTTAAAAACGCATCTGGTACCGTGGGTGGCTGGCGGTAAAGCACGCGTACCGCTGGTTGATGGCCGAGACGTGGGATCAGCCTACGCTTTGGCGGCAACGGTAGAGGGTCTGGACGGGTTTGAGTCCTTCAACATCTGTGGTCCATCGTTTCCGACCATGCGTGAAATCATTAATTTCCTGCATACTGAAATCGGCATACCCCGCCCGCATTTCGGTGTACCACTCAGCGGTGCATACGCATTCGCCTGGCTGATGGAGAAGTTGAATCCGATTTTGCCCGGTGACCCTTTCCTCACGCGGGCCATCGTATTTCTGGGCGAAGACTGGTACGCGCCCGGTGAGCTTGCCCGGGAACGCCTGGGTTACGAGCCCAGGTTCGACTGGAAGACGGCCATTCGACGTCAAGTCAAGGAGATGGAAAGTCAGGGATTTCCTCACACGTCACTTGTGGATGGAACACGCTGGTGGGCACGGTAAGTCGCGTTCCACTTATTGTAGAATCAAGCGGGGCGCGAACTGTTACCACATGAAAATTCTAGGTGAAGATGAAAAAGAAATTTACCTGGAGGCAGCCAGGAAAGCAGCGGAGAAATTTGACCATGGCTCTCTGGCTTACCGTACGATAACCCATGGCATCAATACAAGGAACGTGACGGGGTCGCAATTCTTCTGGGTGAACCATCTGGATTCCTGTCTTCCACAAAACCAGAAAGTCATTTCTTTGGCAGAGATGGAGATGTTGAACAATTATGATGAGACCTTATTCGAAGGGATTTACGCGTATGTACCTGAAATCGTACTAAGAACGGAGACCCCGGTTAACCAGAAAGAACAAATTGTCCTGGAAGATTTGGTTGAACAGATTAAAGGAAATAAACATGAATTCTCCTCCGAAAATCCACTAAGGATATCCGGCCTTGAATTAGTCAAAGACGACAATCCTGAAAACGCCTACGGGCTGCTTCTAAAGATAGGGAACGATAGCAAAATTTCTGTTGATAAAAAGTTAGCTGCTTCGAACACTGGCAGTGAAATATCATTTGGGGGGAAAAAGAAAAGAATCTGGACCAGGAAAGATAGCCTATCTGCCATTTGTCTCGGCGGGGGAGCGTCTTTGTACACAGATGGTGGTTTCGAATTATATGCAGACTGCGTTTGCCGGGTGGTTGTTTTTGACGCAGAAGCTGCCAAAAAATTACCCAGGGAGTAGAAACCAGAGGCCGTATCGAAATATGGAACTCGGTGGTGGGCCCCATCAAAAGTAAGGCATCATACTTAAGGCATATTGAAGGAGTCAGGCCCCATTACACTACTGAACGGTGACAGCGGGAAAGACCAGTGGTGTCAATTGGGGTGTCAGGTCCCGGCTACGGTGGAGCATGTGACCAGACCCCGTGATTTTTCATTGTTTCTGAACAAATTATTGTAATCTATACTCTAGAAAGGCATTTTTAGCTGTCCACCAGGCATAGGTCTATCCTGAAAAAATATGATCCAGGTCATTTTTCCAGAATATAAAATGTGTATTATTATGTAGAGTAAAAAGAAAAGGGTAGTTGAGCAATACACTCAAATTTTGACTAAAAGGATCCGCATACTGAACTAATTTGACTGGTGATAAATCCTCGAGTAGCACAATATTGACGACAGAGATGCTCGTCACTTTTGAGCGAAGACGAAATCAAGGAGAGAGGGTGTCATGAATTATGAAGTAAAAAACTTTGCAACTGCCGGCATCTTTTTACTTGGTTTGGTAGTCAGTCAAAACGTATTCAGTAGTAGCGGTGGCATATCCGGTTATTCGGGTAATCCTGCAACCAATGCCGGGAATACCTGCTCAGCTTGTCACTCGGGTGGCACGGCCCCCACGGTTAATCTGACCGGCCCGGCAACGGTTCAACCCGGCACCATCAACACCTTTACATTCACTATCTCGGGCGGACAGCAAAATTCGGGAGGGCTGGATATTAGTGCCGATGGCGGCACCTTGATCAATACGTTAGCCAGTACACGCTTGCAAAATGGTGAGATTATCCATAATCAACGGGCCACAGTCGCAGGTGATGGCACTGTCTCGTGGAATTTTGACTGGCAAGCACCTGCCATATCGGGTTCGTATACTATCTATAGTGCAGGGCTTTCGACTAACGGGGATAACAATACCACGCTGGATGCTGTCTCCACCAATGCATATGTTGTGTCGGTCTCGAGTGCTGCACCCCAACCTCCCACAGCCGTCATTCTGGCACCGATGACAGCCCAGCTGAACGCCACCGTCAGTTTTGACGGCTCAGCTTCCTTTGATCCCGACGGCACCATCAATCTATATGGGTGGAATTTCAGTGATGGCAGCACCGCCACCGGCGCGCAGACAACGAAAACCTTCACCACCACAGGCACCTATACCGCCACACTGGTCGTGACTGACAGCGATTCCCTGACGAATTCCACTTTCCGGGATATTACCGTCGGCGGTGTGATGGTTCCGGTCGCCAATCCTGGCGGACCGTATACTGGTACCGGGGGCCAGGCCGTTAGCTTCGACGCTTCACAATCAACCCACGTTGATCCTATCAAAAAATATATTTGGGATTTTGGTGATGGTACCGCAGTGGTGCAGGGCGTAGTTCCAGCGATCAGTCATACCTATAATCAACCCGGTGCATATACTGTTACCCTCGCGGTACAGGATGCCAATGTCATAACCGGTGTTGCCAGTACCACTGTGGTGATTGATGCAGTTACTCCGCCACCGGTAACCGGTGGCCCGGCACTGTACGCCAATAACTGTGCGGTCTGTCACGGCCCACTGGAGACCAGTAGCAAGCTCAACAGAACTGCCAGCCAGATCCAGGTGGCCATCGATGCCGGTACCGGGGGCATGGGCAGCCTCAGCGGTTTAACTCCAACTGAGATACAGTCCATTGCTGATGCATTGGCCAGTGTTACGCCACCTCCGGTTACGGGACAGGAACTCTATGATGTCTATTGTCTGGCCTGCCACGGTCCTGGTGGCAAGGGCGGTTTATATGAGGATGTGACCGGTGAAAGTGCCAGCGACATTGACAAAGCCATTGGGAAAGAACCGTTGATGAACTCAATTTCACTGACTCCAGATCAGATCCAGCGCATCGCCGATTACCTGTCAGGCAAATGAGACGGGGACCATAATGGCGACGGACATATCGGTGTCGGACGCAACCAGGCCAGGGAAGCCCTGATTTAGATGAATTCAAATCAGGCTGAAAGAGAAGGTTCGTGTTTTTTGCGAAGTGAAACAAAACAGTCACTCTATTGCAATGAGTTTTGGAAACAGGAAGGTGTAGAATAATGCGCAAGCTAATGATAGTGGCATTGATTGTTGCACTAAGTATTGTATTAACGACTTGCTATGAAAGCAGCTCCGAAAAACCGCCTCCTCCTCCGGTTGCGCAGCCACCTGTTGGACTCGTTACTAATGGTTCCATATATTATCAAACCAATTGTGCGTTGTGCCACAAGGCTGGGCAGGATGATCCTGTATCAGCATTCGGTGCCTCAGATTTAGCCCAGCGACACGCTGTGATCACGTCAGATATGAGTAATTTTGATGCAACATCAAGCTTTAACCTGATGGGAGCATTTAGTAATATCCCTGCGCAAAGGGTTGTTGACCTCAAGGCTTATCTTGAGTCTGTTCCTATGATTTAGTACAGGACAGGTTTTATTGTAAAATTTGTGAAACCACAATGTGCCTGGTGAGATCCGGGCCAATAATAAAAACGACATTAATCATGAATACTGACTCGCGTTTTCCACGTTTCGCCTTCATTGCCATGATGGTTCTATTATTCTCCCTGTCTTCACATGTTTTAGCCGAGACTCCTGCGGAACAACAAAACCAGTCCTATTCCAAAAAAGGCGCCGATACCTGCTTGAAATGTCATGATGAGGACAATGAATATCCGGTGATGCCGATCTTCAAGACCAAACACGGCGATCTTAATGATCCCCGCTCTCCTATGGCCAGGTTACAGTGTGAAACCTGTCATGGCCCGGTGGGAGATCATAAAAAGAAGGCCAGGAAAGGAAAAAAGAAGGCACCCATTCGCGCATTTGGCCCCAAGGCATGGACCCCGGTAGCGGAACAAAATAGTGTTTGTCTGGATTGTCACAATGATCAGAATCGAAGTAACTGGTCAGGCGATGCCCATGAAAATGAATCCCTGGGCTGTGCCAGTTGTCATGTCATCCACGCCCGACAGGATCCGATGCGGGATAGGCAGTCACAGAACAAAAAATGTACGTCTTGCCATTTGAAACAGCGCGCCGAGTTTAATCGAACGTCCGCGCACCCGGTCCGCTCTGGAAAATTGAGTTGCAGCCAGTGTCACAATCCCCATGGTTCATTTTCAGAAAATCTTGTAAAAAGCACAAATGTAAATACGCTGTGTTTTTCCTGTCATACAGAAAAGCGTGGCCCCTTTTTGTGGCCCCATGCGCCCGTTGTCGAAGATTGTACATTGTGTCATTCGCCACACGGTTCCTTGTACCCGGCCTTATTAAAAAAGCGACCACCTTTATTATGCCAATCATGCCATGCCGTAGCAGGTCATCCCAGTACTGCGTATACAAGTGGCGGATTACCTGGCGGTACTCCAAATCAATTTTTACTGGGCAAAAGCTGTTTGAACTGTCATACACAAGTGCACGGCAGCAACCATCCATCAGGAGTAAAACTTTTGCGTTAATGTAATCTGGTAATTTACCCAGGCACAATGCACAAATGTCTTTATGCTTGAAAAGGGAGAAAAGTTATGGCGGAAACACGCTACAAAAAACTTGCCCTGCTGTTTCTACTGGGGTTTGCCGTCCCACCCGTACACGCTGAGACACAAAATACCGAAAAGCTCGACGTTGATGCAGTTAGTAAAAACTGGAAATGTAAATATTGCCCTGATCTTTCTGAAGAACAATGGGAGGGATATATTAACCTTGATCTGGGTTATATCAGCAATGGTTCCTACAAGTTTGGTGAATATAACGGGTTAAATGAGAAAGGGCCTTACCTTAAAGGCGATCTCAACGCGCTTTACCGGGATGAAGAGGGTAACTATTGGAATATAGGGGCTGAAAATCTGGGTCTGGATTCGTCTTATTTTGGAGTGGAAGGGGGGCGACAGGGTAAGTATAAACTCAATCTGGAAGTTGACCAGATCACACGAAATTTCCTCGATACGAGCCGCACTCCTTATAGCGGTGACTCGACCCAGACTTTACCGGTAGGTTGGGTTAGTGCACCTACCACAGGTGGTTTTACGACACTTAACAACGATTTACGTGATGTGAATTTTTCTACCCGGCGCCGTCACGTTAAGCTGGGAGGAGAATATATCGCTTCCGCGCGATGGTCTTATGAAGCCTGGTTTAAACGCCAGACCAAGGCGGGCAATCAACCCACGGCTTTCAGCTTCGGCTTTAATCGTTCCGCCATTCTCCCCCAGCCTATTGATTACACCACCGATGACCTGGAGTTCAAGGCAAAGTACAAGAACGCCGACTTTAATGGCCAGGTTGCTTTGTCCTATTCCGATTTTCGAAGTGCGAGCGATGCCTTTCGATGGGACAATGCCTATGACACACCGACGGGTGCCCCGCAGGGGCAGGCCGGAACTGCACCGGATAACACCAGGCAACAAATCCTTGTGACCGGAAATTATATGGGGATTGATAAAGTGCAACTCACCGGACTGATCTCCTATGCCCGGTTGGAACAGGACGAAGCCTATCTACCTTACACCCTGAACAGCAATCTCACCCCGCCGCCCTTGCCCCAGAATTCTTTAAACGGAAAGGTTGCGGTGTTTAATACCAACCTGGCTGCGCACTGGCAATACAGTCCCCAACAAACCTGGCGTTTCGTCTATGAGCATCATGAACAGGTTAATGAGACAGCGCGAAATACATACACGTATGTGACGACAGACAGCGCGGTGACTGGTACGCCTCGGGCCAACTTTCCCTATAGCTTTCGTAACCAGAAATTGAGGGTGAGTACTGATTACAGGTTTGCAAATAAGACAAGGCTAAGTGGTGGCGGAAAATTGTACCTGTTTGATCGCACTTACCAATCTGTAGAACATACCCAGGAAGCCAGTCTGTGGGCGAAATTCAAACATCGTATAAATGATACTCTGCAATATAGTATTAAAACCGAATACAATGATCGCAGAATTGATAATTACAATATCGTCAGCGAAGTCATACCAGCCGACAATCCGCTAATGCGTAAATACAACATGGCGGATCGCAAGGGTTACAAAGCTGATTTTAATCTGGAATATTCGCTAACCGATGCCCTTTTATTTAACTTCTCCAGCGATATCGCACAATACGATTATGATGCCACCACCATCGGCCTGATCGGGAGTGACGAGTTCTCCGTTGGGTTAGATGTTCAATACATGGTTGATGAAAATCTGGCCTTCAATGCTTTTATCCAGAACACCAAAATCCGGTCACTACAGGCAGGTAGCCAGTCCTATTCCACGGCCGACTGGTATGCCGATAATAATGACAATGTCTTGACGTTCGGTCTGGGTACCAGCTATCGGGTTATACAGGATAAGCTAAAAGTCGGTGCTGATTACGTCCATGCAAATTCCAGCGCAGCCATCGACATCAGTGTTGGCGGGCCATTCCCCAGCTTGACCACCAGGCGAGACACCATTGTCTTGTATGCTGATTACAATATCGACGAGAAATTTACCATGAGGGCCAACTATCAATATGAACAATATAATGAAAGCAACTGGTATATCGATGGTGTTGCGCCTGATACCTTGGCAAATGTATTGACTCTGGGTGAGACCGCACCGAGTTACAAAATCGGTGCGGTCTGGCTTAGTCTCCGCTACATCTTCTAAAATACACTACGGTAAAAATACCGCGGATGATTTGTTGCTTGCCCGTGGCCTGGAGTTCGTGGTTTAACAAAATCGATTATTGTTGGCTGGCGTAATAGTGAACTAACTGCGCTATTCCTTTATCTCCTGCCTGCTTTTGCATAGATTTGAACTTCCTGGCCATTGTATTGCCCATTTCACGTTTGCCACTGGCGAAGCTGTTCATACTATATTCCAGGTAGGAAATAGGTTGGCCTGCCAGAATACCGGCGTCGTCATCAGCCGATGAGCCTCCTTCTGTATGGCACCTTTCGCAAAATTTCCGTTGCAGCTTTTTACCTGCCTCGGCCAGAACAGGATCAAATTTCTGCTTCTGTGGTTTATATTTTTGCTTGTTGAAATAATTCGCAAGTGCCTTGATATTCTCATCCGACAACTCTCTGGCTTCATCTCTCATATCTTTCTTTTGACCCTTGAGCTTCCTGGCCGGCCGGGCATCGGTTTTATAAGCTTCCATGGACTCGATGAAATAATCGATGGAGATGCCGGCAATACCGGGTGTTTTCCCATCTGTGGAATTACCGTCTCTTCCGTGACAACTGGCGCACTTACTATTAACCAGTTTCTTGGCATCGGCTGCAGAAGCATTGCTCATGATGCCAAGAGCAAACAGCAACATAAATGACAGACTTGCTAGTTTGTGGTGATTTACTTTTTTCATGTTAATCTCCTTTTAGCTCATCATATTAAAACTGGCAACAAGAAATCAGGATTTCACTTCCTCTTCTTCATCCGGTAATTCATGGGCAATACCTTGATGACAGTCTATGCAGGTTTTACCCTTCTCGATGGAGCTCAAATGTTTTTTACGCGCGGTTTTATCCTGTTCTTCGAAATCCATATAGTCGATACGGTGGCAATTTCGGCATTCCCGGGAATCCGTTTCTTTCATGGTTTTCCAAACCCGTTTGGCCATTACCAGACGGTTTTTCTCAAATTTTTCAGGCGTATCAATAGTTCCCACAATTTTGTGATATAGCTCATTAGTGGCCTGAAACTTACGCAGCATTTTATACGCCCATGTTTTGGGGACATGACAGTCGCTGCAGATTGCGCGTACGCCGGTACGATTGGAGTAGTGAATGGTTTCTTTATATTCCTGATAGACATTGTCTCTCATCTCATGACAGGAAATACAGAATGTCTCGGTATTCGTTGCTTCAACCACAGTATGAAAACCACCCCAGAAGATGATCCCTGTAACAAATCCAGCAACGAGTAATAGACCAACGGAATATTTGGCGGTAGGTGAACGAAGGAACAGCCAGATTTTTCTTAGCATTATTCAGCCCTCACGTTTTATCCATTGAGCCGGTCTTCGTAACCAGCCCAGCAATGTAAACGGCATGTTGCGCCAATCAGCTTGCTAGAACTATGACTTAATCCGGACTCCTCTCTTTGGTCAGGTTCAAACGGCTTTATATTGAATCCGTGCATATAATAATAGCAAAATGTATAAAAAGCTTCATTATTTTATATGGAAATTCAGTTTACTTTGTTATGTATATTAGTGCATTCAGTATATCGACACTATGCTAACGAGACCGCAGTGAGTCTGTGTGATTTAAATTATAAGCGCTGCTCTCGACGTTTATATTTCTTTGAATATGAGGCGGGTATCCTGTTTTAGTGCCAATGTGGGGAGGTAAAGCTGAGGAGTGAGTATGCCTTTTCCTGGCCTGTGAGACGCTATGTATTGCCGGGTCTGCTCGGTGTACTTGCACAAAACCCG
>JBGMQT010000058.1:0-3136 GCA_048060695.1 Acidiferrobacterales bacterium | reverse complement strand
CAAAACCCGGGTCAGAGAACAATTGTTCCTAATATTAGAGAATATCAGCGACCGGGAACAGACCACGGTTTCTCGTGATTGATCAACGAGTAACAACCGGTAGCGAAAACAATAGACAATAGCGAGGATGCTGGATAGAGGATTACCGGACCATAAGCGAGTATATTCTTGTTTTTACCCGATTCGGGGAGTGGCACATGGATAACCGATGTACATTCATATTTCACGCCAGAGCGCGGCATCTGTTTTCACGCCCCTCCGTAATAACCTGTCTGTTTTATATAGTCTCGGCGCAGGCTGTTGCCGGCAGCAATGCCACACTCATTGGCAAGGCGACACATTTGGCGATAATACCATTGGTGGTATATCTGGAGCAATCACCGGGTAGTCAAATACCACGCCAGGGTGTCGCCAGTGTGGCCAGAATCAGCAGTTACAACAATCAATTTCTACCTGCCTTCCAGGTTATCCGGAAAGGAGGGTATGTCGATATCGTTAACAATGACTCACTATTTCACAACACGCATTTGATCGAGGGCGATAAAACACTTTTTAATATTGCCACGCCGGTGAAGAATCGGTCGGTAAGAAAGGTTCTACCTCGTGATGGTGTGTTCAGTATTTATTGTGATTTGCATCCCGGGATGAAAGCAAAAATTGCAGAAGTCACCAGCCAGTATTATTCAGTATTGTGGAAACCTGGTAACTTTGAAATCAGGAATATTCCGCCTGGCGACTACAAGTTGCATATATGGCAATCCGAGGGTAGGGTAATTGTGAAACCACTTACCCTGCTTGCTAATGAAAAGAAGTATGTCTCACTGATAAACTAGTCGGGGTGCCCACCAGACGATGAAAACCCGGAAAACCGGATCACAGACTTGATGCTCTGATATATATGCCAGGCCAAAAATAATGGAAAATCATTCGCAGCAGGACGATTCATCACAGTATAAAAAAAACAGCCTGACGTTGGTGGGTGCCGTATCAATGGGCACCGGGGTAATGATCGGTGCAGGCATACTTGCTCTGACAGGACAGATTGCGGAACTTGCCGGATCATTGTTCCCTCTCGCTTTTCTTGCAGCGGCCGTGGTAACCGCTTTTAGCGCATATTCTTACGTGAAATTATCCAATGCTTATCCCTCCGCAGGGGGCATTGCCATATTTCTGCGGAAAGCCTATGGCAAGGGAGTGATGACTGCTGCAGGCGCATTGCTCATGTATTTTTCAATGGTCATCAATCAGAGCCTGGTTGCAAAAACGTTCGGCACTTACACTATACAATTATTCGATATAGATCCTGGCAGCTGGGTAGTTTCTGCTTTAGCGGTCGGGCTACTGGTTTTTGCCTTTCTGCTCAACATCTCCGGTAACCGGGCGATTGGCCTTTTTTCCCTGCTGATGGCCTTTATTAAAATTGGTGGCATTGTCGTGTTTGCCGTTGGTGGTTTGTGGATCGCCGATTTTTCGGTTGAAAGTAAACTGGTTAGTGTGACAGATACATCTGCGACAGGTTTCATCGCTGCAATGGCTCTGGCAATTCTTGCTTACAAGGGCTTTACCACTATTACAAACAGTGGCTCCGAGATCGTTGATCCGCATCGCAATGTCGGGCGCGCCATAATATTTTCACTTGCGATCTGTGTAGTAATTTATATCCTGGTTGCACTGGCTGTTGCCGGCAATCTTGGTTTACCGGAAATCATCGCGGCAAAAGATTTTGCGCTTGCAGAGGCGGCACGTCCGGCACTAGGTGATTACGGATTGTGGTTCACCGTTGCTTTGGCGATTGTCGCTACTGCATCAGGCGTCATCGCCAGCATATTTGCGGTATCACGCATGCTGGCTATGTTGACTGATATGAAGCTGGTTCCACACGGTCATTTTGGTATGCCGGGTAACATCCAGAGTCATGCGCTGGTTTACACAATTTTGATAGCGATATTCCTGACAATATTCTTTGATTTGACCCGAATAGCTTCGCTGGGAGCCATTTTCTATTTGTTAATGGATATTGCGGTACATTGGGGTGTGCTGCGCCATCTCCGTAAGGAAGTAAAAGCTAACGGCGCTATTCTTGTTACAGCAATTATTTTCGATGTCGTTGTGCTTGGTGTGTTTTTGATGGTAAAAGCGTCCACCGACATGATGGTTATCTATGCAGCATTGGCAGGAATTCTGGTTATATTTGTCGGTGAGAGAGTATTCTTACGCGAAGCTAAATAATAAAGAAAGTAATATTGCTGGTAATAGCGAAGGAAATAACAGGGCCAGTCTTGAATTTTGTCTTTTCACCATCCCGGGAAAACCGGGACGGGTTTATTATTGGTTAGACTGGTTACTCATGCAGCTCTGGAATCGGAGTTCGTAAACGATTTACCAATATCTTTATTTGTTATACCAAGCGCCAACAAAGCCTTGATAAGCAAATCCAGTGATACCGAACGATCACCTGTCTCCATCTTGGCAACACGGGATTGACTGGAATCAATCCGTTTAGCAAGTTCCTTCTGTGTTAAGCGGCACCGGATTCTGGCTTCTTTGAGGCGTCTAGCCAGTTTTAGCTTCAGTTCAACGTAGGCAGCTTCTTCGTCAGATAGCTCCAGAAAATCAGCAGCACTACCAACTCTCCAGCCGTTCGATTCAAGTTGTTTACGTTTAGCTGCTTTCATTATCATATCTCCTGATTCTATCCTTGCATGTATCTATAATATGTTTTGGCGTTGCGATTGTTTTTTTCTCAAAAACTTCAGGTATCACAATCGCATCGGTATCTGTTCTATATGCAATTCGCCAGGTAGAGTTTTCATCGTTAATCCGTAATTCATGACACCTGCGTCCAATGATTGGCATGGGGCGAGATTGTGGCATTGCCAACTTCGCTCCCTGCTGTAGCTGTCTCAACAGAAAACCCGCTTCAAGACGAGCTTCCTTTGAAAATGGTGGGGTCTTTACCTCACCGTTCAGCCAGACTACTTCCCTGTCTTTCAGGCCCAAGAATTAAGGATATGTCAGAAATGACATAATTTCAAGTGGATATTTCAGGACAGTACCGAATGGCACTGACGTAAGCTCATCATGAAGAAAGTTCGGCAGTTAGCTCGTCATTCCGGCATGTTTTCAGCCGGAATCC
>JBGMQT010000057.1:0-13637 GCA_048060695.1 Acidiferrobacterales bacterium | reverse complement strand
AAATACCCGCTGTGAGTGCGCTGAATAACAACGTTATTGACAGCAACATATAGGTGTTGCGAATCAGGCTATTGGTGGCCAGGGCAGACTGGCTGCGCTGGGTCATAACATTTGGGTTCGGGCTCATGTTTCTCATACTCTCCAGATTTCGGTTGTCAGTAGACTACTGAGACTGATTGCCGGCGTCAATATCCAATAAATGGGGTGGCTTTGCGCTATTTTCAAGGCAAATATGGCTCTGTTTTCCGCCTTCAGGTATGCTTGGCGTCGCCCGAATTAGAGTGATTTGGACAATCCGGAGAGGTGGCTGAGTGGTCGAAAGCGGCGGTCTTGAAAACCGTTGAAGGGCAACCTTCCCAGGGTTCGAATCCCTGCCTCTCCGCCATTTATTCTAAAAGGGGGCTATAACCCCCGATTAAAATAAGCGGATGAGGTGGAAGGATGAGAACCCCGTTCGACAAATGCGTCGGGAACGTATTTGGACGCACGGAGTGCGCCCCGCAGGGGTGAGGCGCATGGACGCGCCGAGTCTATCCCTGCCTCGGCAACTGTTCCATGCGTTGCTCTCGACAATTGCTCCTGCATTGTTCTACCTTCGCCCGTTCATGGGCTCGTACCTCCTGCGTCCATGTAGTCGTCTCCGTCATATAATGCCCGCTAATCAAGCGGGCTTTTTTATGTTACCAACCGCGTGCCAGATCGGAATAGCATGGTAAAATTGCATCTCGTACATTGAATTAACATTTATTAAATTACGCAACTTACTGTAAATAAACATTAAAGTTAGTCGTGGATTTCCTTCCTATATTTCTCAATCTGAAAGACCGCCATTGCACCGTTGTCGGCGGAGGCGAGGTCGCGGCGCGCAAGGTGGCGCTCTTGCTACAGGCCGGGGCGGAGGTAACGGTAATTGCCCCCGAGTTGGGTGTCACGCTGTTGCGTGCTGTGCAGCACAAGGAAGTTACTCACGTAGCAGAAACGTTCGAGACCGGTCAGTTAACCGAATCCGTTTTGATTGTGGCGGCAACCAATGATCAAAGTGTAAATGAAACAGTCGCACTCGAAGCCGGGCGGTTGAATGTTCCGGTTAATGTCGTCGATACCCCTGACCTGTGTACTTTCGTAATGCCATCAATCATTGATCGTTCGCCGGTCATGGTGGCGATTTCCACGGGCGGTGCGTCGCCGGTGCTGGGTCGCCTGTTGCGGCAGAAGCTGGAAACAACAATCCCTGCCAGTTATGGCCAGCTTGCACGGTTGGCAAAAGCCTTCCGCGACAGGGTAAAAAGCAAATTTGAAAAGGGTGTCGATCGGCGCCTGTTTTGGGAAAAGGTCCTGGCAGGCCCCATCGCAGAGATGATGATTGCCGGCAAGGAAACACAGGCAACCGAGGCACTGGAGAAAGCGCTCGGATCTGCCGGCGACACCATGCCTGGCCATGGTGAAGTGTATCTCATCGGCGGTGGGCCGGGTGATCCGGATCTGCTGACGTTCAAGGCATTGCGTCTGATGCAGCAGGCCGATGTCGTGGTGCATGACCGACTGGTATCAAAAGAGGTGCTGGAGCTGGTGCGTCGGGATGCCGAACGTATTTATGCCGGCAAGGAGAAGGGTGAGCACGCTATACCGCAGGAAGGAATTAATGACTTGCTGGTAAGGCTTGCGAAAGAAGGTAAACGGGTATGCCGCTTGAAGGGCGGTGATCCTTTTATTTTTGGGCGCGGTGGTGAAGAGATTGAAACTTTAATGGATGAAGGGGTGCCATTTCAGGTCGTCCCTGGCATAACGGCAGCATCGGGTTGTGCAACCTATTCCGGATTCCCGCTGACACACCGCGACTATTCTCAGTCCGTGACGTTTGTCACCGGACACTTGAGGGATGGGACAATTAACCTCAACTGGCCGGCACTGGCCCAGCCAAAACAGACGATAGTTTTTTATATGGGTTTACATGGTGTGAAAACGATTTGCGAGCAGTTGATCGCAAATGGATTGCCATCATCCACGCCTGCCGCGCTGATTCAGCAAGGTACAACAAGACATCACCGTACTCTGATTGGAAATTTGAATACCCTGCCAGAGATAGTAGAGAGTAGTCAGGTTAAAGCCCCAACCCTGATCATTGTCGGTGACGTGGTTAGACTCCACGATAAACTCAATTGGTTTTCGCCAACCGACAGTTAGCGGACTATCCAGTCTTGTTCTTTTTGTCCAGACCAATCTGTACCGCCATGACAGCGGCTTCTACTCTTGAATGCATACCCAGTTTTCTCAGGATGGACTTTACGTGAAGCTTGACGGTGCCATCCGAGATATCGAGCTCGCGCGCGATAACTTTATTGCTTTTTCCTTCAGCGATGTGACCGAGAATTTCAGTTTCCCGTGGAGTCAGTTCCGACAAGGCGTCTGTTGCTTTATCGGATGCGGCAGGGGTTGCGGACTGCCCCTGGACAATGCGAGTAAGTGAGCCGATTAGTTCCTTGGCAACAACATTCTTGCCTTGCAGGGCATCATTGAGTGCGGGTACCAGTTCTTCCGGATCCATATCCTTTAACAAATAACCCTGGGCACCGGCACGCAGGGCGCCCTCGAGATCACTTTCTTCCCGGCTCATGGTTAGCATCAAAACAGGTATATTAATTCCATCCTTGCGTAATTGCAGCAGGGTTTCCAGCCCATTCATGTCAGGCATGTTGATATCGAGCAAAATAATATCAGGTTCCAATTCCTTTACCTGGACAATACCTTCCTTGCCGGATCCGATAGATCCTGCAATCTCGATGCCGCGGCTTTGCAACAAGGCCTCCAGACCTTTGCGTACCAGGGCATGATCATCGATCAATAGTACCCTCATCGGCTGACCTTGTTCACGAGTCTTCGAAGGGTGCTGGTGGGGTGTGCGGGAAACGCCAATTGAATACGCGTTCCATCACCAGGTTCGCTTTCAATTCTGAGTACTCCTTCAATACGTTCCGCGCGTTCACGCATGATCGACATGCCTATGTTTTCGCCAGGCAGGGTAGTTTCGACTTTTTGATCGGTACCCTTGCCATCATCCTCTATTAATACGGAGAAGTGGTCGTCATCCAGTTTTCCCAGCATGATTCGAACATTCCGGGCCTGGCTATGTTTGCGTACATTGGCAAGCGATTCCTGGACGATTCGATAAACCTGTACCTCCTGAGTGGGAGAGAACGTAAATTCAGGCCATTCATTCTGTAGATATACCGTAATATCGGTTTCAATTCTTAATCGTTCGACCAGCTCCTCAATTGAAGGAATCAACCCGCGTTCATCCATCCGGGTGCGGAAATTGGCCAGTAACTCCCTTAAACTGACATGGGCAGACTCCACCGCTTCCCGCAGTTGTTCGACCCCGTTTTTTGCAGAATCAAGGTCCTTTTTGTGCAATATTTCGCCCAGTATTTTAACCTGTAGCCGCATGCTAACAAGCGATTGCGCCAGCGAGTCGTGAAGTTCACTGCCAATAAAATTTCGTTCTTCCATGATTGCCAGACGTCGTTCATTTTCTTCAAGACGTGCTTTCTCAATTGCCAGTCCCAGCGTCATACCAATACTATTCAGCAAGTCGCGAACATCTCTACCCAGTTCGGCACTGGGGCGTTTAAGGAAAATATTGTATACACCAAGAATTCTATCCTGATATTGCAGTGGCACCACGATCATTTCCGCACAGGGTCCATCCAGCATGGGATGATCGACAAATTTGTTGCACGACGTAATACCGGTCTGAATACCGATGCCGCCGTTAGTGGCGATCTGACCACACAGGCAGCGATCAAAGTCTACCATCTGCTCCTGCTTAACAATGTCAGCATCAAGCCCATGGCTTGCGACAAGGACAGTTTTATTGTTTTCGGTGTTTAATCGAACGGTGGCCGCTTGGGCATCAAATAGAACCATTAGCGTATCAAGGAACTGCGCCAGTAATTCATCAAGATTTCGTGCCGAACTGAGATCAATGGTGATGTCGTAGAGAATCTCCAGTGACCGTGATTTGCTCGCGATATGCTCGGTTTGAGCGCGAACCTTGCTATCCATTTCGTCAGTGAGCACGCTCAGCTCATCGGTAATGCCATTAATGTCTCGCACCAGGCCCACCATTTCACCATGCAAGGGAACGGGAACATGAATTGCGAGGTCGCCTGAGCGAATATGTTTTGACCAGGAACGAAGGTGGCTGAGGGGTTTGAAATACTCCTGCCGGAGACGTACAACGATCAGTACGATTAAAGCCAGACCAGCAATACCCAGAATAACGAAAAGTATATCTGGTGTGTGCAGGATTATCGCGGCACCGCTAATGCCGAGAAACACCAGGATCAATCCCAGTAGTGGCATCGACAGGCCGTTCTCTTTTAATATCAGGCCTAATTCGTGCCACTGAGACCAGCGGAGCCGCAGCCGAGTTTTCTGCACTACGATTTCGCCATTTTGTTTCGCTGCTGATTGGTGGGAACTGATAGCCATAAATGTTAACTATATAACTCTGCTGTCAAAAACTGTCGAATATCCGAAGACTACGCAGAGGTGTCAATTGTCACTGTATTTGACGGGAATATCAGCGAGATCGATATCGGTCGGGGGAATGTAGCTTGGGTCATTAGGATTCATGAAAATAAACTGCGGCTTACCTTCTTCAAGCTCGACATAATCAAGCACGCAATCTTTTAATAGATCCTGGCTTTCCCTGGCGACCAGAATTTGAGCGCCTTCGGACTCAATCAGCTGGTCTCCTTCACGTTCTTCATCCATTCCCAGACCATACTCGAATGATCCATCATTACTTATTTTGGCGGCCAGGCGAAGCAATAGCCTCTCTTCCGGGGATTCATCGTTGGATGCCCTGATCTGGCGGGCTGCTCTATTGGTGACTGTAATCATTGCAATTTTCCTCTAAAGACTTGCTTGTGATTCCGCTACTACCTGATTCCGAATAGACCGAACGAATTCTATGAATCGTTTTGCCCAGTGATTCTGGTCCACATCGCGTAAATGGACATAGTTTGCAAGAAGATTTTTATAAATTATGCCATCGCGTTTGCCATCAATACCCATACCGCGTTTAACAGCGTACGCATATTCCAGATCCGGGTCGATATTTTCCAGACTGGAATAGTGAAATTCATGGGCTGGGAATTCTGCGGTAGCCCTGTCAGGATTAGAAATTCCCCAGGGGCTGTTCCCATTGTCAACGAAACGTGTATAACCGCGTCCAACCGGAGTATCGTGCATCAACACATCGGCACCGATGACGCCCACCATCTGGCAAGTCTTGTCACGCCATCTTATTTCTCTGGCCAGGTACATGAGACCTCCGCATTCAGCGTAGGCGGGCAGACCCGATTCAATAGCGTTCCGGATTGCTGTGCGCAATGACGAATTCTGTTCAAGCTTCTCCATCTGCGTCTCTGGAAATCCCCCGCCAATAAAAAGCGCATCTATCTCGGGCAGCGTCTGGTCAATCAGTGTATCGATTTCGATCAGGTCGGCCCCGGCGGCCTCCAATGCTTCAATGTCACCGGGGTAATAGAAACCAAATGCCGTGTCTTTGGCAATTCCCAGCCGTATTCTGGATTTCTGTGGCACTGCGGTTTTAGTCGCGCGAGTCGTATCAGGTGAAATACCGGAGACCGATATCAATTTGTCGAGGTCGACTTGATCCGTAATTCGGTCAGCAATTCTGGCAATCTTTTCCTTCGCTATATCTGACTCATTGCTTGGCATCAGGCCAAGGTGACGCTCGACAATTTCAAGCGCAGGATCATGGTGCACCGAACCTATCACGGGCACGTTGGTGTAGTGCTCCACCACGGCGCGTAATTTATCTTCGTGACGGTAGCCGCGCACCTGATTAAAGATCACGCCGGCGATATTAAGATTGGGTTCAAACTGCTGATACCCCAGAATGAGCGGTGCAATACCGCGGGTCATACCCTGCACGTTTATGACCAGCATTACCGGTGTGTCCAGCAGCGTCGCCAGAGCGGCATTGGAGTTGCTGCCGTCGAGGTCCAAACCATCGTAGAGACCTTTATTGCCTTCTATGATCTGGAAGTCCGATCCATAACTGCGGTAGCTATAGGCGTATTTAATTTCCTCCGCACTGGACAGGTAGAAATCCAGGTTGTGACAGGGACGATTGCTGGCCAGACCCAGCCAAAGGGGATCGATATAGTCCGGGCCCTTCTTGAATGTTTGTACGGTAAAACCCCGTTGTACGAGTGCCGCGCTGAGACCAATCGACAACGTAGTTTTGCCGGAAGATTTATGAGCGGCGGAGATCAGTAACTGGGGCATCTGTAAAACCGGGATTTAATAGCGGTAGACCCAATATGGAGTCGACAGACAGACTTGTCCAGACCATGGACCCGTAATCCACGGAAACTGGAGGGAAATCAGGCTTCAGCAGTCTCAGCCACCGCTTCTTCGGTAGCCCCGGGGGCGACTTCCGGTTCCTTGAAATGCGGGTCTAGATCGGCATCGGCCAATGTGTCAGGGAGAAATGGCAATACCTTAATGGCAAACGCGACCATGAACAGGGCGATGCCAATGCCACCCACACCCAGTAAAATCTCAGCGAGAGAAGGTTGGTACTTGGCGACCACACCGTCAAAGAATGAACTCGATACCTCCATGCCCGGGAACAAGTCCAGCGGATAAGCCTGGCCGCCAATTATAATGACGTAAATCTGTGAAAGGCCGCCAATGATCACCATCAATGCCGCCAGAACAATGACGCTGCGATTGCGCGAGAGTCCGGGTGTAAAAAGCAGAATCAGCGGCAGGACACCACCAACGAGAATTTGACCCAACCAGAAGACCTGGGTGTAAATACCACCTTCCAGCAATATAAATTTTTCGATGCCATGATGTTCGGTGGCGTAAAGATTAGTCAGGTGGTAGGCCAGTACGAAATAGAGTACCGCAGCGACAAATACACCCAGCAGGTTTTTCAGGCGCCGTAGTAAAACATCACCCAATGGTCGGCCGGTCCAGCCCATGGATGCCATTATTACCAGGATAAATATTGCGAGTCCGAACGAGAATGACATGATGATGAACATCGGGGCCATTATGGCGGCGTCGTAGGCCTGACGTGCGACCAGGAAACCAAAAATAGAACCCGTACCGGTGGTTAAAGTAAGTCGCCAGATAAAAGCGACCATGCCGATGGACTTGTAAAAACGGTGCATCCTGTGATCCATCATTACCCAGATATAGACACCCACAATGGCCAAAAAGCCGGTGTAGAGGTAGATATTCCAGGCAAAAATGGATTTGAAATTGTAATAGGTCATGGCGATGAGAATACGATCGGGGCGACCCAGATCCAGAAGCAACACCGCGAGTCCACCAATCAGCAATGCCAGGGCGAGCAGGGCGGACAATCGTGCCAGAGGTTTGTAGGATACTTTATTAAATACTGATGCAATAGACGCAACATTCAGCGCACCCGAAGCCGCGACAATCAGAAATACCGCGAACACATGTGGAGTACCCCACACGATCTGATTGGTCATACCGGTTACCCAGTGACCATTTGATTCCATATACCAGGTTGCACCCATGGCCGCAGCGATAATTGTGCCCAAGGCAGCCAGAAGAGCTCCATAACCGAGGCTATTGCCTTCAATCATGCGGTAATGAATAGTTTTTTTCATTGTGCGCTTATATCCCGATGTAGCGGACGCTGTTATCCAGCTTCAGGTCTTCACGAATGCGACGCGTTGCCTTGCTCTTTACTTCTTTTGCTATATCGCTATTGGCGTCATTGAGATCACCAAACAGGATAGCGCGGTGGCCTATTTTGAGGCAAGCTTCAGCACAAGCTGTTGTGCCGTCGCCGCGGTCAATTTTTTGAACGCACAAGGTGCAGGACTCAACAGTGCCTTTGCCGCGCGGGGCGTACGGTTTCTGGTCGGTTATATCTTCATGCACGAATGAACGAGCCTTGTAGGGACAGGCCATCATGCAATATCGGCAACCGATACAGATGTGTTTGTCCACCAGTACAATTCCGTCGGCGCGTTTGAAGCTTGCACCAGTCGGGCAGACGTCTACGCAGGGTGGTTTTTGGCAATGTTGACACATGACCGGGAATGAATTCTCAAAACCGGAATTGGGATCCTTTACTTCAACTTTTCGAATCCATTGTGGCTTGGTGGCATCACTACCTTTCATATTCTCGTTATTAATACCATTTTCTATAAAACAGGCTTCGACACAGGTTGTGCAACCTTTGGCGCATTTGTTGGAATCTATCAACAGGGCCCACCGATTTGCGGTACTGGCGGTTTCATCCAGCGGTCTTGCCTGGGCGAGTTCGGTCAACCGGATACCGGGCGCAATCGCTGCACCGGTTACTGCTGCGGCGCTTGCTCCGATAAAGTCACGGCGTGACAAACTCATTTCACACCCCCGATATCGTTAATAATTTTGCTGCCTAACCCTTCGATACCAGATCGGAGCGAATTTTTGTCAGTCGCTTTATCGGTATGGCAGGAAAAACAATCAATGGTAACAGCGGTGTAACGGTGGCAGCTTTCACAGAATCCATCCTGGCCGATGACGCTTTTTGTCACCGGGTCGGCATGGCAATCAACACAGTTCTTCAGACTGTACTTTTTCGTGCGGATTCCACTGTACACTGTCTCGTCGCGTTGATGCAGAAGGTAGTCCGCGTGGTGCTTGCGTATTTCATCAACCGGTTCAACACACTCCTTGCCCTCGGGGGTTTTGAGCCGGGGAATCGGTACGCGGGATTTCGTGTCGGAGGCCGCATGCTCCTGGCCGCGAGCGACACCGGATGTGAACAGCCCGATAGCCGCCATCAGGATCAGCATGAAACAAAATTTATGGCTTTTGTGAAACATAGGTTGATTTACTCTCCCAGCCCCATCTTGATATAGCCAGTGGGACATACGTCCTGGCAAATGTGACAGCCGATACATTTGTCATAGTCAGTGTCAACATAGCGACCCATCGTGGCATGATCTTTCTTTACGCGGAAAATGGCATCCTGAGGGCAATAGATAACACAGTTATCACACTCGAAACACATTCCGCAGCTCATGCAACGTTCTGCTTCAGCTTTGGTCTGTTCTTCGGTCAGACCTGTGACGCGTTCTTGAAAGTGGCCCAGTACGTCCTTGGCTGTCGGGACGCTTTCGGTGCGCAGATTTCGTGCCGCCTCTTCGAAATGTCCAAGGAACAACTCGGAAGCCTGGCAGATTTCGGCTTTGGATCTATCTTCATAATTGTGTACGGCATAGTCGGCATGGTCCGTACCGCGCAGACCGCGATCGATGCCACGTTCCGATGCCGGGCCCTCTGGCTCGTAAAGTTCCGGATCGTGCCGGGTTTCATGCAACTTGGCCAGTAATTTGTAAATATGCACGTCAACTTTCGGGCGTTTGCCAACTTCAATGTTATTGACGTAGTGATCAATGCTATCGACCGCGATACAGGCCTGACCGATAACTGTCGTCAGCAGATGCGGTCGAACAATGTCACCGCAAACAAAATAACCCGGCTTGTTTGGCATTTGATAGTGCTTATCCGCATCCATCAGACCACGTTCATTGCCAAGGTCCTCAAAACCTTCCATGTTCCCGGTCTGGCCAATCGCAGAAACTATCAGATCGCACTCAATATCAAATTCGCTGCCTTCAACTATCTCACCCTTACCGGAGGAATAGTCCATCTTGGCAACACGCAGTGCCGTAGCGCGTCCGTTATCACCGACAACTACTTCAACCGGTGTAAGGCTACCCTGAATATCGACTCCCTCTCGGGTGGCGTCATCTATTTCATGCTGGGCGGCCGTCATGTTCTCAATCGGATGACGCGAGATTAACATGACGTCGGCGCCCTCACGACTGGCGACGTCAGCAACATCGTGCGCGGTTTGTCCGAGTACAATATTTTCCGGACGGTCTTTCTCGGCAATATTCTTGATGCCACCGATACGGCGGGCGACTGATGCCACGTCAATAGAGGTATCACCACCACCGACAACAACAACCTTGCCAGCGACAGCCTTCAGCCGGCCCTGGTTAAAGGCTTCCAGGAATGCCACACCACTGATGCAATTGGTGACTTCGGCATTCGGGATCGGCAGCGCACGACCGGACTGGGCACCAATAGCGAAAAGGACTGCATCAAATTCTTTTTCAATATCTTCCAGCTTAATATCGGTTCCGACACGAGTGTTCATACGAGTTTCGACACCCATATCAATGATGCGATCGATTTCGCCATCAAGCACATCACGCGGAGTACGATACCCCGGAATGCCATAACGCATCATACCGCCAAAGCTATCATGCTCGTCGAATATCGTGGCGCCATGTCCCAGGCGGCGCAGCTGATAAGCTGCTGCTAGCCCGGCGGGGCCACCACCGATAATGGCAATCTTTTTGCCAGTATCTCTACCAACTTCAAACGTGTACTTGTTGGCCAGTGCTGTATCACCAATGAATTGCTCAACCGAGTTGATGCCGACGCGATCTTCGAGTTCATTGCGGTTGCAGCCGTCTTCGCACGGGGCAGGGCAGACACGACCCATGACCGAGGGAAAAGGATTGGCGTCTGTAGAGCGACGGAAGGCGTACTCCTGCCACTCCATACCTTCTGACGGTTTTTCGATACCACGCACAATGTTAAGCCAGCCGCGAATATCTTCACCGGACGGACAGCTACCCTGACAGGGCGGTGTCTTGTTCACATAGGTCGGACATTTATGGCTTTCGTCCGCCATAAATATGCGATCGGTGTTGGACGCCCAGTCGTCCGTGTTCTGGCCGTCTTTATAGCGACGCAGGGTATAACCTTCGCCTTTAATAACCTTGTCCAGGGGAGATCCCATATTGATATTCTCCTATACGCTCAGTCTTGAAATTAGTTCTACCTGTCTCCAGGCAGTTGGTTTAATCCTTGGCCCCAAGCACAATGGCGTCGCTTACCAACTGGTGAACACTGCCAATCATATCCATGGGGTGGTTGTAATACGGTAACGTTTTGCTGAACTGGCTTTTGCAGATAGCGCAGATTGCAGCAAGGAAGTTCACGTCATGTTCTTCAACTACTCGCTGCAATGCGTTCATGCGTGGCAGGGCGCCTTTGACACGCAACTCAATCAGGTCGTCAGTTAACAGACCACCGCCACCGCCACAACAAAAAGTGTTTTCGTGAATAGTTTCCGGTGCCATATCGAAATAGTGATTGGCGACGCCCTTGATCACTTCACGCGGCAACACAAACTGGCCACCGGGGAAATTACCCATGCGTGAGGCGCGTGCCACGTTACAGGAGTCATGAAACGTAATTCGACGATGGTCGTTTGCGCTTTTGTCTATCTTCAACGCACCGCGTTGCAATAAGTCGTGAGTGACCTCGATAATATGCATCGGTACCGGATAGTTCTTGTCGAGAAAATCGAACGGTCCGATTAATGTGTTCCAGAACTGGTACGCCACACGCCATGCATGACCGCATTCGCCGACCACTATGCGTTTAACGCCGAGATCCAGTGCGGCATCACGAATACGCATGGCAACCTTTTTCAGATTGTCGGGGCTACCAATAAACATGGAGAAGTTACCCGCTTCGGAGGCATACGAGCTCACGGTCCAGCTAATCCCTGCCTGGTGAAATACCTTGCCATAACCAATCAGGCCGTCAATATGCGGTTCGGCAAAAAAGTCGGCAGAGGGGGTAATCAGAAGCACATCAGCGCCTTTTACATCAACCGGGTAACGGACATCAACACCGGTTTCGTCTTTTACGTCTTCCTCCAGGCCTTCAAGGGTATTGACCAGAGCTGGCTCAGGCAGGCCGAGGTTGTTACCGATCTTGTGTAGCTTGCCAATAATTTCATTACAGTATTTCTGACCCACGCCAATCGTATCCATAATGTCACGTGCAGCCATGGAAATTTCAGCCGTATCGATACCGTAAGGACAGAACACAGAACAGCGCCGACATTGAGAGCACTGATGAAAATAAGAGTACCAGTCATCCAGCACTTCCCTGGTCATATCTTCGGCGCCGACCAGCCAGGGGAAATATTTTCCGGCAAAGGTGTAATAACGGCGATAAACTTTACGCAACAAGTCCTGGCGCGCGACCGGCATGTTCTTGGGGTCAGATGTACCCAGGAAATAGTGACATTTATCAGTGCAGGCACCGCATTTTACGCAGGAATCAAGAAAGACTTTAAAGGCTTTATTGTTCCTGGCGATATCGCCCATTTTGGCGACCGCCTTTTGTTCCCAGTTGTCGACCAGCTCGCCAGGGAAGCCGACACTTTCCTGGTGGTCGGGTTTCGCAACAAATGGGCTGCTGTGCTCCATTGCTCCCGGACGGATATGGGGAATAATGGGATATTCTCTTAATTCTGGAGTTTCGAAATCAGCCACGCCCTAATCCTCGATGCATATTACTTGCTGCCGATATCGGCATTGGCCGACCAACCACGCACATACCGCTTGTCGCGACTATTGTCAGTCATGAAACGTGTCGGATGGAAGAACACACCCGGTACGTGCAGCAATTTACTGATAGGGAAAATGACCATCAATATAATGACGAGGCTCAGGTGCGTTAATAGCATCAGATCGGCAGTCAATGGCTGCCAGTCAAGATACAGAAGACCCAATATGAATGCCTTAAGCGTCACAACATCAATATGCGTCGCAGGAATAAATCTCATTGCGGCACCACTGGAACCTATGGCAACCAGCAACGCCAGCATCAAGTGGTCCGATGGGCTGGAGATGTAGCGTACCCGATCTACAAGAACCCGACGTGCCCACAGTCCCAGCAGACCAGCAAGCATGGCAAAGGCAGCATACTTACCAAAAGGTTGCAGCAGTACAACCCAGAACCAGACCGGTTCAATGAAATAGCGCAGGTGGCGCAGCAGTACCAGCAGCAAGGCGGCATGGAACATCCAGCCAAAGATCCAGGTCCATTTGCTGGACTTGAACAGGCTGGCAAACAGCGTCACTTCCTTGGTCATGCGCCAGACAACACCGAGGTTGGTGATTGGGGCCGGTGTTGTGGGAATCTTTAATGGTTGCGGTGTGCGCGCGTAAACATAGGTCTTGTAAAGCAATCCAAATACAAGAAACACTGTTGCTGCGTAAAACAGTAGCGCGTAAATGACAGTCAATGCTGACATTGATTACCCCGAGTAATTCAAATCAGAGAGGGCAGGGCGCCGATCGCCCTGCCATATCCCGAATACCTTGCGGTCTTATACGCAGCCAGTTGGCTTCGGCAGACCCGCGTACTTACATGCCTGTTTGGCAGGACCGTAAGGAAACAGTTCGTACAGGTATTTGCTGTTGCCCTTGTCAGGACCAAGCTTCTTGCCAATCGCCTTGGTCAGAACACGGACAGCCGGAGCGATTTGATACTCTTCATAGTACTCACGCAGGAATTTAATGACTTCCCAGTGGGTATCGCTCAGATCACAATCATCAATCTTGGCCATCGCCGTAGCGATTTCCTCATTCCAGTCGTCACGATTAACAAGGTAACCTTCCTCATCAACCTCGATACTCTTGCCAGCTACGTCAATCGTTGCCATTTGGTTTTACTCCTGTTCA